>JBBQXP010000009.1:0-46258 GCA_038209555.1 Gaiellales bacterium | reverse complement strand
CGCTGGGGGCCGATGATCGGCAGGAGCTCTTGCGTGAAACGCCTCGTCAGTCGCTCGCGCTCTCCCTCGGAGAAGTCCTTTGGCTGGCAGCGGACGCCGCCCTTCGCGCCGCCGTAGGGGAGGCGGAGGAGCGCGCACTTCCAGGTCATCCACATCGCGAGGGCAGCGCACTCACCGAGTGTCACCGCCGGGTCGTAGCGGATCCCACCCTTCGTCGGTCCGAGGACACTCGAATGCTGCACCCGGTACCCGGGGAAAATGCCGACCGAGCCGTCGTCACGGTGAACGGGAATGGAAACGGAGAGCGCTCGCTCGGGGAACCGGAGCACCTCGGCGGCACCCGCCGCGACGCCTGCGTGCAGGAGGGCACCGTCCAGCTGGCCAAGTGCCGTCCGGAAGAGTGGATCGTCGAGCTCGGGCGGCAGCGTCGCCGGAAGCGCTTCTGCCGCCGTCCTGGCCACGCCGCGAGTCTAACTTCCCCGCTCCGGCGGGTGTTTCTCGACAACCAGCGTGAGCCCGTCGCGACCGACCACCCGGACTCGCTCTCCGATGTCGGCTCCCTGGTCGCAGCGGACCTCCCAGAACTCGCCGTCGAGTCGGATCTGGCCCAGGGGGCGGCATTCCCGGACGACCTCTCCCACACCACCGACGAGCGTCTCGGCACCCACCTGGATCCGTCGCCGGCGCGAGAAGCGG
Organism: Gaiellales bacterium; assembly: GCA_038209555.1. Lineage (GTDB taxonomy): Bacteria > Actinomycetota > Thermoleophilia > Gaiellales > Gaiellaceae > DASQGA01. Next base: position 45,562 of record JBBQXP010000009.1, on the reverse strand, counting down.
ATCCAGAAGGCCATCTCGGCGAGCTCGACGACCGCTGCCCCCCCCAGGACTACCGCGTCCCAGGGGCTATCGAGAACGAAGAGCGCGAGCAGGATCGCCGCGACGAAGAGCACGCGGCGAGCGTACCGACGCTTGCCTTTTTCTCCCGAGGGAGGGGAGAATGGGTGCCGCCAACTCGTCGGGAGGGAGATGCACATGGAGGCAGGCTCGGCACCCGCGGCGCGAAGGTTCGATCACCTGCGAGAGGGCTCGATCGGGCTCCCGGAGGTTCTCTTCCAGTCGATCACGCATATGGCGCCGGCCGCGGCCGTCGCGTTCTCGATCCTCGTTTCGGTCGGGTTCGCGGGCCAGGCGCTGCCGCTGGCCGTCCTCCTGGCGATGATCGCCTGCCTCCTCGTCGCGAACTCGATCGGCCAGCTCGCGAAGCACATGCCGTCGGCCGGCGGGCTCTACACGTACAACTCACGCGCCCTCGGCAAGCATGCCGGCTTCCTGACGGGCTGGGCGTTCTTGCTCTTCGAGCCGCTGGTCGCGCCGCTCCTCTTTCTGATCTTCGCCTGGGCGACCGAGGACGTCGTCAAGAACGAGATCGGCTGGGACATCGGCTGGGCCTGGTGGGTCCTCGTTGCCGCGGTCATCGTCTTCTTCCTCACCTACCGGGACGTCCGCCTCTCGACCCGAGCCGGCGTCATCCTCGGCATCTTCGAGATCGCGGTCTTCGCGGCACTCGCCGTCTGGATGATCCTCTCGAATGCGGAAAGCCTCGACCTCCAGGCCTTCAACCCGGCCAACCACAATCCCGACGCCGCGAGCGACTTCTCCGGGATCTTCAAGGGGATGATCTTCGGCATCCTCGCCTTCATCGGCTTCGAGGCGGCGGCGCCTCTGGGTGAAGAGTCGAGACGCCCACGCTGGACGATCCCGCGCGCGGTGGTCGGCTCCGCGTTTCTGATCGGTCTCTTCTACGTGCTCTGCTCCTACGCGTGGGTGTACGGCGCAGGCTTCGACAACTTCCTGACCCAGGCGACCGAGAACGCCGATCCCTGGCGGGCGCTCGGAAAGGTCTTCTGGCACGGCGGCTGGGTGCTTGTCTTCTTCGCGATCATCAACTCGGCAATCGCAAACGCGAACGCGGGCGTCAATGCGGCCACGCGAGTGCTCTACGCGATGGCACGAAACGGCGCTATGCCGTCAGCGCTGGCGCGCACGCACCCCGTGCACAAGACGCCGCACGTCGCGATCATCCTCAACGTGGTCGGGGGCGTCGTCATCGCGCTCCTGCTCGGCTGGAAGTGGGGCCCGCTCCTGGCCTTCGCCACGATCGCGACCGCGATCACGGTCGTGGTGATCCTGATCTACATCGCCGTCTGCCTCGGTTCGATCGTCTACTACTACCGGGAGCGGCGAAGCGAGTTCAACCTGTTCCTCCACCTCATCTTCCCGCTCCTCGGAGCGACAGCGTTCGCGTTCCCGCTCTACTACCAGTTCAAGGACTGGCCGGACAATCCACTCGGCTACGGGAACTGGATCGCGATCGGGTGGATGGTGCTCGGTGTCATCGTCCTGTTCGTGCTTTCGGCGATGCGGCCCCAGGCGCTCGAGAACGCCGACCGCATCTTCGTCGACGACGAGGCGCCCGTGACGACGACGCCCGCGCCGGCTCCGGCAGGAATGAGCTGATGGCAGTCGCAACCGTCGACGAGGTCATCGGGCGGGAGAGCGTCATCTGGGCGTTCGGCCCCGACATCGAGCCCGTGGTCGAGGTCGAGCCGGGTGCGGTCGTCCGCTTCGAGACGAACGACTGCTTCAGCGGCCAGATCCGCACCGAGGACGACCTCGTCACGGGCATTGACATGAACCGGATCAACAGCGCCACCGGCCCCGTCGCCGTCAGGGGGGCAGAGCCGGGCGACTCGCTCGTCGCCGAAATCCTCGAGGTGAATCCGATCGAGTGGGGCGTCGCGACGATCATCCCGGGCTACGGGCAGCTCCACGAGCAGGTCCGATCCCCGGTGACGAAGATCTTCGACGTCAGGGACGGGTGGATTCAGATGGACGAGCGAATCCGCTTCCCTGCGAGGCCGATGGTGGGGGTGGTCGGCGTCGCGACCGAGGGAGAGACGCTCACGAACGCGCTACCCGGCGAGCACGGCGGCAACCTCGACAATCACATGCACGGGCCGGGAGCCCGCATCCTCTTCCCGGTCCGCCAGCCGGGCGGCATGTTCGCGGTCGGCGACATGCACGCCTCGATGGGCGACGGCGAGATTTGCGGGACGGGGGTCGAGATCGCCGGCGAGGCGGTCATCCGCTTCGACCTCGTGAAGGGAAAGCAGGGGCGCTGGCCGGTCACCGAGCTGGCCGACCGCTGGGTCGTCCACGGCACGCACTTCGAGTTCATGGATGCGTTGCAGCTCGCGTGCGAGGAGGCGGCCCGGATGCTCGTGGACGAGTGGGACTTCACGATGGAAGACGCCTTCATCTTCCTCTCGGTCGCCTGCGACGTCGGCGTCGCACAGGCCTGCAAGCCCGGCCCGGGCTTCGAGACGATCGCGCGAGTCGTGCTCCCGAAGATTCCTGCGGTCCCGGGACCGTTCAGGCTCTAGGCAGCGTCTGACCCGGTCAAAGGCTCACCCGCCATCGGTGCCAGATCAGATCGCAGTCTCGTGCCGGGGCTCATAGAGCAGCAACTCAGCCCCACCCGGGAGCAACATCGTCACGCCGATGCCAAACCCCTCATCCTCGGGCTCGCCACGGAACTCGAGCCCCTTCCCTTGGAGCTCCTTCACCGTTGCGTGGATGTCGTCGCACATCAGGCTCAGATCGCGCCGAACCTGATACTCGGAGGGATGGACGCCGACCTCTGCCGGCGGCAGTGCAAGGATGAGCCAACCATCGCCGGCGTCGACGTGTCGCCAGCCGAACACGTCGCGGAGGATCGACCGCACGGCTTCCGGCTCCGACGTGTAGAGCAAAAGGTGCGCGCCAATGATCGCCAAGTGCGCCGATCGTAGATGAGGTCAGAGCTCGATCGTCTCTCACGCCGGCGGCGGCAGGGTCACCGGCACCTAGGTCGGCGACGAGGACAGTTACTACGAGGTCGAGGTCACCCTCGACAATGGTCGCCAGGTCGATGTCCAGCTCGACAAGAGCTTCAACGTGGTCAGCTCGGCGGGCGACCGGGAGGAGTCGGGCGACAACTGGCCTCGATTCGGCAGAGCATGTAGGCCGCCCCGCGGCGACCGCTACGCATCGACGCCGAAGGGCGGGTCCCGGCGAGGGATCGGCGAGGCGTTGATCAACGAGGTGGAGGTCTCGCCGTAGACGAGGAAACGGTCGAGCAGTGCACTGAGGTCGTCGATCGAGCGAAGGTGCACCTTCAGAAAGAAGCAGTCCTCGCCCGTGATGCGATGGCATTCACCGATCTCGGGAATCTCGGCCGCGAGCTCGGGAATTCGGGGAAGCTGCCCCGAGGCGGGCTTGATACGGACGATGGCCGTCATCGCGTAGCCAAGGCGGCGCGGGTCGACCTCGGCCCGGTAGCCGGTGATGACGCCGGCTCGTTCGAGGCGTTGGACCCGCTCGGCGACCGCCGGCGGCGACAGGCTGACGCGGCGGCCGAGCTCGGCGAAGGAGACGCGGCCGTCGGTTGTCAGCTCGCCGATGATCCTGCGGTCAATATCGTCAATACGCTGAGGCTTCTGGCTCCTTCTCGCTAAAACTCCGTTCTTCATGGCTACCAAGGAGATTAACACCTTGGATTGGCCATATCAATTCGTCCCGAGCTGAGGAACACTTTCGGGATCGCGAGACAACCCGCTCATGAAGCTCGTACCGAGCGCTTGGCTGAACGTGCGGCCTCGGTGCCGCCCCACGCGTACTTCTTCGGCAGTGCGGTCTTCCACTACCTGGGCCCATCGTTCGCCGTGCTGCTCTTTGCGCGCGTGGACGTCTTGGGCGTGGCCTGGATGCGCATCGCCTCGGCCGCGGTGGTGTTCGCAGTCTGGCGGCGCCCGTGGCGGAAGTTCGCTGCTCTCGACCGCGGCGGCCAGCTCTTGATCGTCGCTCTCGGCGCCGTCTTCGCCGTCATGAACGCGTGCTTCTACATCTCGATCGACAGGCTCCCCCTGGCGACCGTGGCGGCGATCGAGTTCATCGGGCCGATCGGCCTCGCCTTGATCGGCGCCCGCATAGGACGTAACTTCGCGGCCGTCGCGGCGGCCGGAGCCGGTGTCTACCTCTTGACTCACGTGCGCTTCGCCGGCGAGCCGGTCGGTATCGCCTTCGCCTTCGCAAACGCCGCGCTGTTCGCCGTCTACATCGTCCTGGCCCACCGCGTCGCGCGCCGCTCGGCCATGGGCGGCATCGACGGGTTGGCGGCAGCGATGATGTTCGCCTTCGTCTTCGTCTCGCCGATCGGCTTCTCGGGGGCGGCCCATGCGCTCGGCGATCCGGTCGCCATCGCCGCCGGAGTCGGCGTCGGGCTGTCTTCGTCGGTCATTCCCTATGTGTTCGACCAGCTGGCAATGTCGCGGCTGGCGCGGGCGACGTACGCACTGTTCGTGGCCCTCTTGCCCGCGACGGCGACGGTGATCGGCGTCGTCGTGCTCCGGCAGCTGCCGTCCTTGGCGGAGCTAGCCGGCGTCGCGCTCGTGATGGTTGGTGTCCTGCTGCACCGCGAGATCGCGAAGCCTGAGTCCACCTCACCAATCGTCGTCGCAGCGAGCTAGGTGGCTCCAAGGGCTCATGCTGGGTTTTATGCCGGGGGTGGGAGTCGAACCCACACTGGCTCTCGCCACGAGGATTTTAAGTCCTCTGCGTCTACCGTTCCGCCACCCCGGCCTTCGGCTACTGGCTTCCGGGGGTTAAGACCGAGACCGGGAAGCGCTCCGGCCCGTTCCCGCGGTGTAGGTCGACGAAGTTCGAGAACGCCTCGTCGTTGAACCGCTTGCACGTCTGGAGGTACGTCCAGGCGGTCAGGGCGATCTCGCCCGAGAGCTCCGGCTTCTCCTCGATGAGCGCCGGCGGAAGCGGTGCGACAACGAGGCCATTCGGATCGGCTCGGTACCACGCGACGATGTCCTGCACCGTCTGCGCGGGCACATCGGGCCCGTACTGGACGATGACCCCTCCGTGCTCGAGGTTGTGGACGACCTTGATCTGCTCGACCGGCTCGTCGTAGACGCCCCAGACGATCGGTGCCAGCGGCTGCGGTTGGTGCGGCCCGCTCGTGGCGGGCACGGAGTCGTACTTGAAGCCCTTCGGGAGCGTCTCGACATGCCGCTGTCCCTGCGACTCGAATGTCTCGCGCGTGCAACCGCCTGTCGCGAGGGCGGTCTTCACGTCCTCGCTGCCGCCCCGCGCGACATACGCGATCGCGGTCGTCACGAGCAGGGCGGCGAGGGCGCCCAGGGCGATCAAGTAGATTCGCGTTCGTCTCGGGCTTTGGGGCTCGAATCTTCGCTTCGGCGCCTGGACAGGCCGAGGAGGCGCAGGCGTTCGGTTCTTCTTCTTGGCCATCGGAGAAACGCTAGCAGCGCACCGCAACGCGGCTCAGGCCGAGGCGCGAACGTCGCTTCCATAGAAAACGGCGACCTCGTCGAGCTCGGACACGACCGGACACGGCGGCAGAGCGTCGAGGAAGCGGCGCCCGTAGCCTTTCGTCCGGAGGCGGGAGTCGAGGATCGCGACCACCCCCTCATCCGAATGACTTCGGATCAAACGGCCGAACCCCTGGCGGAGCTGGAGGATCGCGCTCGGGAGCGCGTACTCGCCGAACCAATCCCCGCCCCTTCGCGCGATCCCTTCGCACCGGGCCTCGACGAGGGGGTCTCCGGGCGCCGCGAACGGGAGCTTGTCGATCACGAGCAGCGACAGCGACTCGCCCTGGACGTCGATGCCCTGCCAGAACGTCGAGGTCGCGAAGAGGACCGAGTCGACCTCGTCCCGGAAGCGCTCGAGCAGCCGCTCCCGAGGTGCATCTCCTTGACAGAGAACCGTGTACGGAAGCCGTGGGCCGACGAGCTCAACCAGCGAATCGAGGGCACGGTACGAGGACGTCAGAACGAGCGCACGCCCCTGCGAGAGGCGACAGAGGGCTGTCACCTCGTCCGCGAGGCGATCTGCATAGCCGGGGGCCCGGGGCTCTGGGAGGCGCGTCGGGACGTAGACGAGCGCCTGCTCGCGAAACTCGAACGGAGACGCCGCAACGAGCGAGCGCGGGCTCTCGAGTCCCAACCGGGCCCGTGCGAAGCGTTCGTCGAGCGTGGCCGAGACGAGAATCGCGGTGACAGGCCGGTCCCAGAGCTCGTCCCGGAGAAGCTCCGACACTTCGACCGGCGCCCAAGCCACCGCGCCCGCCTCCGCCCAGGAGACGCGCTCCGGGTGGTCGACGACGAGGCAGGCGTCGAGGTCGTCGGCGGTATCGAGCGCTCGCCGGCGTAGTCCCTCGGCTTCCTCTCCCCCGCCTGCAAGCGCCTGGGCCAGCTCCCCGAGCGCCTCGCCGAGCGCGAAAGCCTGGTCGAGGAACGGATCGAGTGCGGGCGCCCTGAGGCGGGTGCGACCTCCGGCCGGCTCGAGTGCCGCTATGAAGGAGCTCCCCATGCGATCGAGCGCAGCAAGCGGCCGGGCAGGAGGAACCTTCCCCTCCTCGCGGCACGAACGCTCGACGTCGCGCGCGAGCTGGCGCAGCCGCGCCACGGAGACGCGACCGCCGAACCAGGCCGAGGCGGCCTCCTCGAGCCGGTGGGCCTCGTCGAAGATGACGGCGTCGTGGTCGGGTAGGACGCCGGTGCCGTCGCTCCGGGCCCGCAGGGCCAGATCCGCGAAGTAGAGCGCGTGGTTCACGATCACGAGCTCCGCCTCCCCGGCACGCTCGCGGGCCGCCTCCGAGTAGCAGGACGAGACGAGGGGGCAGCGCTTGCCCTGGCAGCGATCGGCGCCGACCGCGAGATCGGCCCAGAGCGACGCGCTCGGCTCGAACGCGAGCTCCGCTCGGTCTCCCGTCTGCGTCGCGTCGACCCACTCCCGCAGGCGCTCGTACTCACCGGCGTCCGCCTCCGTCCGGAAGAGCGCCGGTCCGGATCCGCCGAGGAGTTCGAGCCCGTGCAGGCTTTTCCGACAGAGGTAGTTCTGCCGCCCTTTCAGGACTGCACAGCCAACGTCCCGTCCGAGAGCGTGTGCGGCCGCCGGGACGTCCTTGGTCAGCAACTGGTCCTGGAGGGCTTTCGTCGCTGTCGCTACGACCACGCGCGGGCCGCAGAGTAGTGCCGGAACTAGGTACGCAAGGCTCTTGCCTATCCCGGTCCCGGCCTCTGCCAGCAGGTGCTCGCCGGCTTCGAGGGCATCGGCGATCGCAGCAGCCAGCTCGCCCTGCTGAGGCCGGGGCTCGAAGCCCGGTAGGGCGGCGGCAAGAGGACCGGAGGCACCGAAGAACGTCTGCATGAGTGGGCCCAGAGGCTAGAGTGGTCCCCGGCCATCATAGGCGAACATCTGTTCTCATTCTACCGTCCTGTCAGGACGAGGACGTGGATCTCCGGCAATCGGCCGGCCCGTACGACGGGCGCTTCCGAAAAACGCCGCTCTTTGCGAGTTCTTGGGAAGCTGGCTCTTGACTCGCGTAACGCCCGGGCCATAGGCTCCGCGGGCCAGATCCGGTAAGCCTCACGGCTCGCCGGATTTGGCGTTTTTTCGGGCTTTGTCGGGGCAAATCACTGCCCGAGCCCCTACCAGGAGGTATTCACCAATGGGATGGCTTGACAAGCTCATGGGACGCGGTAAGCAGACCGCCGGCACGGCAACGGACTCTCCGGCGATGCGTGAGGAGGGCCGACACCAGGAGGCGGCCGGAGCGGCTGAGGATCGCGCGAGCGCAGCCGAGGACAGCGCTCAGGCCGAGCGCGAACGTGCGGCCAAAGAAAGCGCCGAGGCAGACCGCCTGAACCCGTAGCGGAGGTCTTCGGAGGGGGCGCCGTCCGGCGCCCCCTCTAGCGTTTGTCGGTCCATGACCGCCTACGCATCTCTTGGAATCCTCGTCGCCCTCGGAGCCTTTGGCTTCGTCTGGCTCGCGCGCTTCCTGCGCGCCGAGTCTGCCCGGGTGCGGACCGAGAGCGGGACCCAGCTCGCCGAACGCAATGCCGAAGTCGACAGGCGCCTCGTCGGCATGATCGAGACGATGGACCGCCGGCTCGGGGAGCTCGACGGCAAGGTCGACCGAAGGCTCTCGGATCTCGACACCAAGGTCGATCGCCGCATGGAGAGTGCGTCCCAGACGTCGCAGAAGATCCACGAGCGTCTCGGCAAGGTGGGCGAAGCGACTGACCAGATGCTGGAGCGCGCCAAGGACCTCGCCCGGCTGGAACAGGCGCTTCGCCCGCCGAAGGCACGGGGCGGATTCGGCGAGTACCTGCTCGGGGCGCTCCTTGCAGACATCTTCCCGCGGGACAAGTACGAGCTGCAGTACGGCTTTCGTGGGGGCGAGCGGGTGGATGCCGTCATCCGCATCGACCGCTCGCTGGTTCCGGTCGACGCAAAGTTCCCGCTCGACAACTTTCAGCGCATCGTGGAAGCGGAAAGCGACGTCGAGCGCGAGCAGCACGCGAAGCAGTTCTGCCGCGACGTAAAAGGACACGTCGATGCGATCGCGGACAAATACATCCGGCCCGAAGAGGGCACGTACGAGTTCGCGCTTATGTACCTGCCGGCCGAGGCGGTCTACTACGAGCTCGTTTGCGGGCGGCTCGGCGGCGATTCGAGCCCGCTCGCCTACGCGCTCGAGCGGCGGGTCATCCCGGTCTCCCCCTCCACCTTGCACGCGTACCTGATGGTGCTGGTCCTCGGATTCAAGGGGATGCAGATCGAGGAGCACGCCCGCGAGGTCATGGCCTACTGCGGACAGCTCACCCGCGACTTCGGGCGCTTCCGGGAAGATTTCGAGCTGGTCGGGACGCACCTCGGCCGGGCGCAGTCGAAGTACCTCGAGGCCGAGAAGCGGATGGGCAAGTTCGAAACAAAGCTCGAGCGTGCTGCCGAAAGCGACGTCCCCGCACTCGTCGAATCGCCACCCGAGCTCCCACGGGCGCTCGACGCTGCCTGACCGGGAGGCGTCAGTCCGAAAGGCGGCCGATCGTGGAGGCGAGCGTCTCTGGAATGCGCCGGTCGAGGACGATGTCCCAGTGGGCGAGTTCTGGGAACTCCAGCGTCTCCGAGCCATAGAGAGCGGCGATGGCTCGACCCCTCTCCTCGGGAAACTCCTGACCGTAGACCACGACCGACGGGCACGAAAGCGAGGGCACGCTGATGCCCCGCTTGCGCTCTGCGCGTGCAAGCGCCGACTCGGGCCGCGCCGGAACGCCTTCAGGAAAGGGCCCGTAGGCCCCTTCGGGGTCGAACGTCCCGAAGACGAGGGGCAGCCCGAGATCCGAGCCCTGCACTTCCGCCGGAGGGCTCGGTTCGAGCAGCACGACCAGGTCAGGCCGGACGCGCTCGGCGGCCATGAGAACAGCCAGGCCACCGAGGCTCCAGCCACACAGGACGAGCGGGTGCGGGGTGTGGCCTGTTGCGCGCTCGACTACGCCGGCGTAGTCGGCCATCGAGGCCTCGGCGACCTCGAGCCCTGCTTGCAGGTCGGCGATCTCTACCCGCCACCCCTCGAAGAAGCACCTCCAGGGCTCGAAGATCCAGGGACCGCTCCCCGCGCCGTGCACGAGGACGAGGGTTCCCGCTTCGCTCCTCGACGTCAGAAGCGGAGCAGGGCGCCGATGCCGTCGACGGGGGCGAGGTCCTGGACGTGTTGGACGACCCAGACGGCTCCACCGTGCACCAGCGTTTGGTGGACGAGGAGATCGAGACCGTTCTCGTGGTCCTCGAGCGAGGTGCCGTCGAGCGGACACTTCGCCCCCGTCGCAGCCAGGCGACCGCAGGCCGGGCACCGCCACGCGGGCCGGTCCGTCCCGTTCTGAACCAGGAGAAGCTCCACCCTCCCGTCGGAGGCAGCCTCGAGCGTCTCCTCCCACCCGGAGGAGGCACGTCCTCCCCGGCCCGCTTCCTCGCGCCAGCGCTCGACCGTCTCGCGTTCCTTCTCGATTCGCCAGCGCTCCAGGACGGGTGTCGCAAGCTCCAGGAGCTCGGCCGGGCTGGCATGAGCCTCGCCGTGTGTGTGCCCGACGAGGGCGTTCCGCGCTTCCTGGGAGAGAAGCTCGTCGAATTCGGCCCAGATCTCGTGCGTGGCGACAACGACGACGCGAGGGCCGTGCAGACGACGCACGAGCGAGTCCAGGCGCTCGGCAACGGTGCGAAGGTGCTCCATCGCATGCATGTCCACGTGCCGCTGGAATCGGGATTGCGAGAGACCGCCCTGATCGTGGCGGCGCAGTTGCTCCTCGAAGAGGTTGTCGACCTCCTCGAGCTTCCCGGCGCGGAGGCGGAAGAAGTGTCCCTGCTCCCGGCTCACCACCACCACGATGGCCCCCTCTCCGCGCCCTACGAGGGGCACGAGGGGCGCCAAATAGAGCTGGCGGTCGACCTTGATCTCATCAACGACCGCCTCGGTCAGGGGCAGGGGCCGCCACACGTTGTCAAGCCCGTCAGCGAAGACTGCGAGCCCGTGGGCGCCGTCGCGCTCGAACTCGTCCACGACATACGTCCGGATCCGGTCGAAATCAGCCTGGAGGGCCAGCCGCTGGTCGTGCGACAGATCGCGGCGATGTGCACCGTCCGACTTGGAGCCCGCATCGAGGAGCGAGTTCAGCCGGGTGTGCGCGTCCGCGGGCGTGGGAACCACACTCGGATCGAGGTTCAGGTAGACGCTGATCGCGCACCCCTTCTCGGCCTCGAACGCGGCGAGGTCTCGGAGGTCGTCCCAGGAGATCGTCCGTGCCATGGCTCCCTCGCTACGATTGCCGCGGGCGTTGAAAACTACAGTAAGGGGGGAAGCTTCAGCCGAGCTATCTCGTTTAATGTGATGAGGGGCTAAAAGGCCTCCGCGGGTCTTCAAACAGAGAGGCACGAGTGAGCGACAGGAGCGTTCGTGAGGTGATCATCATCGGGGGGGGCCCAGCCGGATATACGGCTGCGCTCTACAGCGCCCGGGCGAACCTGAATCCGCTCCTCATCGAGAGTTTCTCGTGGGGCGGGCAACTCATGATCACGAGCGACGTCGAGAACTATCCGGGCTACCCGGAGGGTGTGCTCGGCCCGGCGATGATGCAGGACTTCCGAACGCAAGCGGGCCACTTCGGCACCGAGTTCATCACCGACGACGTGACGAAGGTCGATTTCTCGGAGCGGCCGTTCCGAGTGTGGGTGGGCGAGGACGAGTACAGGGCCGAGACGGTGATCATCGCGACCGGCGCGGTTGCGCGCCAGCTCGGGCTCGAGTCGGAGCGGAAGCTCCAAGGGGCTGGAGTCTCCTACTGCGCAGTGTGCGACGCGGCCTTCTTCAAAGAGAAGAACGTGGTGGTCGTCGGGGGCGGCGACTCGGCGATGGAAGAAGCTGTCTTCTTGGCGAAGTTCGCAGACAAAGTCACGGTCGTGCACCGTCGCGAGGCCTTCCGCGCCTCACCGATCATGGTCGACCGCGCGCGTGCGAACGAGAGGGTTGAGTTCGTCCTCGACTCGGTGCTCGAAGAGATTCGCGATACGGAGGTGGGCCGCGTCACGAGCGTGGTCGTACGCAACGTGAAGACCAACGAAGTGATCGAGCTCCCGGCCGATGGGGTCTTCGTCGCAATCGGGCACGATCCCTCGACGAAGCTCTTCGAGGGCCAGATCGAGATGGACGACGCGGGCTACATCCTGACGAAGGGCAAGACGACTGAGACCAGTGTCGCCGGCGTTTTCGCGGCGGGCGACGTACAGGATCACGTCTACCGGCAAGCAGTCACCGCGGCCGGGTCAGGCTGTCAGGCGGCCCTCGATGCCGAGCGTCTCCTCGCCGCCCAGGAACGTGCGTCCGAGGAGCAGCTCGTCGAGGACGAGGCCCTGGCAACGCCCACGAACTGGTAGCCGGTCCCCGGCGCGAGCCAGGGAACACTTTCGACCCAAACGGCGCCCCATAGGTGCGCTTTTCCTGGGTAAGCTCGAAAGCGGGTGGTGGGTTGGGGCGCCCCGGACGGGGACGCGGTAGGTCGGCAATGCGGGTTGGCTGTCGTCGCCCGGGCCGGAGGCCTCTGGGTAGCATCGCGCACGTGCCGTACTTCATCTGCCCCCACTGTCGCCGCCGCTCTGTAGACCACGATCGACGCGAGGGGTTGACCGAACGGGCAGTCGGGTGTCCCCACTGCGGCTTCGGGTTTCTCTTCGAGCTCCTCGACGACTACTATCCGGCGCCCGGCACGGGTTTCATTGTCTGCGACAAGGAATGCCGGGTGATCGCGACCGGCCAGGGTGTCTTCGAGCTGACCGGCTTCCGAGAGCAGGACGTGCTCGGCCAGGACGTTATGGCGGTCTTCGGGATGAACGGGGACGAGCAGAACCCTGCGCACGTGGCCGTGGAGTGGGGTGTGCGACAACTCGATAAGCGCGCCTCGCTGAGGACACGGTCGGGCGTCACGAAGCCCGTTCGTGTCGACTTCTTCCCCGCCTACGACGAGGACGGAGGGCTCCTCGTCGCGCTGACTCCGGCCTAGACGTTTTCCGAGCGGCGTTCGGGCGCAGTCAGAGGCTTGGTGAAATCAGGCGCTGTCCATTGGGCCCCCGTGCGGCTCGGACGGACGACCGGCGACGTTGCCCCACTCCCTCTACGCGGCCAGATCGGGCTCGTCGCCTCCGACTAGGCCCAAGGCGATGGGTTTTGCGTGCGCATCCTCGCGCGCGACGAAGAGCTGTGCGTCGACCCAGGCCTGGAGCTTCTCGACCGACCTGAGGGCCGCGGCCAGGTCGGTGACCTCGGTTCGAAGGCCGCGGACGTCCGCGGCCGAAAAGACGCCCAGGCGCTCGAGCTGGGCAGACGTCTCCGGGCCGAGCGCCCGACGCGCTTCGCGCTCGATCGAAGCCTGGCGAAGGCGGTCCCGTGACCGCTCGAGCTGCGCCGCGAGACCCGCTTGCTTGGCGGCGAGGACGTCGAGGTAGACGGCGAGATCGACCGTTCGCATCCCGGCTCACACTAGGTCGGATCACCGCACGAGTGGCGCACGGCTCGCACAGGAAGAGGGCCTGGACTGTGTCCGATCTAAGCGCGGCTCGAGGGGCAGAGGTCGTTCACGACGCACCGATCGCAACGGGGGCGGCGTGCGAGACAAACGCGGCGCCCGTGCCAGATGAGGAGATGCGGGAATCGCGCCCAGTCCTCCCGAGGAACGAGACGCCGCAGGTCCCGCTCGATCTTGACCGGATCCTCCTGCCGGGTGAAGCCGAGCCGCTGCGAGAGTCGGCGTACGTGGGTGTCCACGACGATCCCCTGCGTCGCCCCGCGCTCCGCGGCGACGACGTTCGCCGTCTTTCTCCCGACTCCGGGTAGTCGCACGAGATCCTCGATCCGGAGCGGCACCTCGCCGCCGAGCTCTTCGAGCAGCATCGCCATCGCCCCTCTCAGGTTCCTGGCCTTCTGCCTGAAGGTGCCGGTCGGCCTCAGGTCCCGCTCGAGCTCGTCGAGCGGTACCGCCAGGTAGTCCTCGGGGCTTTGGTACTTGCGAAAGAGGCTCTCGGTGACACGGTTCACGGTCACGTCCGTCGTCTGGGCGGAAAGCATGACCGAGACGAGGAGCTCGAGATCGTTTCGGAACCGGAGCGCAATCGTTGCGTCCGGATGCTCGCGCGCGAGGCGCTCGATCACCGGGCGGATCCGGAGTCGCTTCGGACCCACGCGCCGCCGCGCTTCGGCGACGTAGCTTCGCATCAGGTGGTTGATCGGTGACTGGCGTGCAAGTGCTGATCAGCCATCTAGGCCGGCGCTGAATCCGGGTGGAGGAGACGAGGCCCGGCGCAGACGACGTCGAGTGCCGGGCAACCCGGGCAGATGAACTCGCTCGGAGTCGGGCGGAACTGCCCTTCCTGAATGCGGTCGATGGCGGCGGTGAGCTCCGCTTCGAGAACAGGGATTTGGGACCGCTCGAAGGTCGAGATGACCGGCTCGTCCGGACGCTCAAGGAAGACGTAGGCCACCTCGACTTCGTCGGCTCCGGCCCGGAAGGCGGCGAGGGCGTAGACGAGCCGCTGCAGCACGTAGTCGGACTCGACGGCCTCCGCGGGGGACGTCTCCTCGAGGCGGTTCGTCTTGTAGTCGACGACCAGGGCATGGCCTTCGTGCAGGCGTAGAAGGTCGAGCCGCCCATGCAAGAGCACTCCATCGTGTTCGAAGGCGAAGAGACGCTCGGGCAGCACGCCCTCTAGGGCGGCGAGGCGGCGAGCGAAAGGCGAGTCGTGCCATGCGGCTACAAGGCGCTCGACTCGCTCGATGTCTTCATCTGTTGCGGCTGGGTAGCGTGTCAGCACCCGCTCGCGCACCTCGGCAGCCGGCGCATCGACCTCGAGCAGGACGTGGACGGCGTCGCCGATCTCCGTCGCCGCGAGACCGCCTGTGCCCCCCGGGACCGCCCCGTCGCCGTCGTTCGGGGAAAGCCCGACGATTCGCTCCGCGTAGAAGCGGTAGGCACAGCGCTCGAAGAGGGCGAGCGCGCTGTAGGAGAGCCGCCTGATCCGATGACCCGGCGGAACGGACGGAGGGACGAGATCGGGAAGCGTCGGGGCCACGCGCATGGAGCCGCCCTCGCCCGCCGCGAACAGCTCGAGTTGCGGCTCTCGTAGCCCATCCGGGTCGGGCTCGGCCTCGTCCTCACGTCGATCGACGCGGACGAGCACTCGGCCATCCCCCCGCTCGAGCTCGACCGGCCCGTCCTCGGGGAGGTCCGCGTCGAGTCCGTCGAGAACCCACCGGATGGGTGCCCGGTCATCACGGCGGCTCGTAGGATCGACGGCGCCGGAAACAATCAGGCGGTCGATAGCCCGCGTCATGGCTACGTAGAGGAGGCGGCGGCCCTCCGCCTGCTCCGCTGCCGACTCGGCCTGTTTCACCTCGTCGTAGTCGAAGGCCTCGCTCCGCTCGCCGGTCGCCGGGTCGACGAAGCGGAAGCCGAACCGTCCGTCGGGGAGGCAGAGAATCTCGTCGGGGGACGGGGAGGGTGGGTTTCGGCCTGCATCCGCGAGCACAACGACCTTGAACTCGAGTCCCTTGGCAGAGTGGACGGTGAGGAGCCGCACCGCCTCTGCGCCCTCCTCCTCGGCGACGGCTTCGACCTCCTTGGCACCAGCCGCCTCCTGGTCGCGGAGGAAGCGGACGAAGCCCTCGATGTCCGGCCCCCTCAGGTCCTCGTAGGAGCGCGCGAGCCGCGCAAGCTTCCGCAGGTTCGCGTAGCGGCGGCGGCCGTCCCAGCGGGCGAGCACGGCGAGGTCGTAGTCGTGGGCGACGATGATCTCCTCGCACAGGCGCTCGAGCCCGAGGCGGGCAGAGGCCTTGACAAGGCGGTCGTACCGCTGGCGGAAGGCGACGAAGAGCCGTCGATCCTTCTGGCCGAGCGCAGCCGGCAACTCGCGCTCCAGGCCCGTGAAGAGCGGGCGGCGGCCTGCGGCCCGTCGGAGCAGGACGAGCGCGTCGTTCGAAACCCCGACGAAGGGCGACGCGAGCACGGTCACGAGCGCCTCGTCGTCGTAGCGGTTGTGCAGTAGCCGCAAGTAGGAGACGAGATCAACGACCTGCTGCTGGCCGAAGTAGCCTCGGCCGGCAGCGCGGTGGGTCGGGAGTCCTTCCTCTCGGAGTGCCTCCTCGTAGCGCTCGGCGTCGGTTCCGGCCATGAAGAGAAGCACGATTTCGCCCGGCGTCGCCTCGCCTGCATCGACCAGCGCCCGAACGCGCTGGGCGACGTGGCGCGCCTCAGCGGTGCGCCAGTGCGTCTTCGCTCCGCGGTAGGTCGACTTGTCGGTGACGAGAAGCTCAACTCCGGGGCCGAACAACGGGTCGGGGAACCTGCCGGCCGCGACCAGCGGCTCGAAGTTGGTGCCGAACTCGGTGCCGAAGAGGTGGTTGACGATCCCCAATACCTCAGGCCGCGAGCGGTAGTTGCGCGTGAGCGCGAGGACGCCCTCGCTTGCCGCCCGCCGCTCGCGGAAGACCTCCACATCCGCATGGCGGAAGCGGTAGATCGACTGGAACTCATCCCCGACGAAGAAGAGCTCGTCGGCGCCGAGCAGGTCGACGAGCTCGCACTGGAGCCGGTTCGTGTCCTGGAACTCGTCCACCATGATCGAGCGAAAACGCCAGCTCGTCTGCTCGCGAACAGCCTCGTGGCGGCGCAGGAGATCCCGAGCGACGAGCTGGAGATCCTCAAAGTCGAGTGCCGATTCGCGCGACTTCGCCTCAGCGTAGGCGCGATCGAACCCGACGAGGAGGTCCTCGAGCAGGCCCCGGTCGCGGGCCGCGACCTCGTCCAACGCGGCGCTCTCGACGGCAGTAAGGGCCTCACCATACGAGGCGAACCGCTCCGCCCCGGCGCCCTGGACGCGCAGCTCCGACAGATCGAGCAGGCGCTCCGCGGGCGGCGGTGGGGAGAGAAGCTCCAGGGTGCGCTCGACGAGCACGCGACCCTCAGGGTGGTCTTCGGTCAGAGAGTGCGTCAGGGTGGCCATCTCCTGGAGCTCGGCGAGGCGCTCGGCCAGCCTCACTCCTTCACCAGCTCGGAGCTCGAGCGGCCTCCCCGCGGAGCGGAGCCGCTCGAAGACCCCGATTAGCATCCGGGCGAGCCGGGCCGCCCCATACGTCGCGAGCAGCCTCACCCGGTCCGGGTCCCGGTCGCCGCAGAACTCGAGGAGAGCTGCTTCGAACGCCTCGGAGCGAAGAACGCTTGCGTGGCTGGCATCGAGAACGCGGAAGCGAGGGTCGAGGCCGGCCTCGAACGGATGGTTTCGGAGAAGGCGGGAGCAAAAGCCGTGGATGGTCGAGATCCACGCGCGGTCGATCTCCCGCGCCAGATCGTGGCGCTCTAGCTCGACAAGGCGATCTCTGATCCTGCTCCGCAGCTCGCCTGCCGCCCGTTCGGTGTACGTGATCACGAGGACCGAATCGATCGAGAGCCCGCGCTCGCAGACGGCCTTGACGAACCGCTCCACGAGCACGGTGGTCTTTCCGGTGCCCGCTCCGGCGGAGACAAAGACAACCCCAGTCTCCTCAATGGCCGCGATCTGCTCGGGATTAGGGGTCGTAGCCGTCATCGAGAATCCCCGGCCAAGGCACGAGCCAAGCGATGCGACAGCCCTCCGCCGCGGAAAATGCGCAGCATTCTCCGCGGGTACGTCAAGCTCGCCTCACCCTGCACATCGACCAGCGGTCACACCAGGTCGGGCAGGTCCCGCCCCGCGGGTCGTGCTGGACGTCGCCTGCGCGCATCCGCTCCACGGCGACACGGGCAAGCTCCTTTGCAGCCTCGACCTGGCTCCAGAAGGCCTCTTCGTCCAGGTAGTCAGCCCTCTTCAGGCCGGGAACGTCAGACTCCTTCGCATCCTCGCGGAGGAGCCCGCGTGCCTCCCGCGAGCCGGCCAATGCGCGGTAGAGACCGCCGATCGGCTCGATGCCGACCAGGTCGCGCAGGGCAAGGATGTAGAGCGGGATCTGCAGCCTGCCCTCCGACTCGATCTGGGCCGCGGAATGCGACGTTTTCCCGGACTTGTAGTCCTGAACGATCCCCCGTGCGCTGAACGGGTCGACATCGATCCGGTCGATCTTGCCCGACAGGGTGAAGTCGCCGAGGTCGAGGCCCCGCTGAAGCTCGACCGCCGCGCGATCGCTGCCGAAGGCAACCTCGAAGCGCCGCGGGACGAGTGGGAACGCGAGCTCGAGCTCCTGCCGGACGAAAAGCTCGAGATCGCGCGCGAGGGTTCCCTCCAGCTCGAGCAGTTCGACATCGGAGAGGTCCATGCGTACCTGGCCGGCGACAGCTTCGGCGAGGCACTCCCGCAGAAATGCGATGCCCTCGTCCAGACTCTCGCGATCGAGCCGTTCGACTCCCATCCGCTTCGGCAGCCCGCTGTAGAACTTGTAGAGCGCCTGGTGGGCCACCTGGCCGCGAAGGCGCGGGTCCAGCTCGGCGTCGATCGTCCTCGGGTCGACGACACGATTGAAGAGCCACATGGACGAGCAGTCTCCGAACATCTCGAGCGCGGTGACCGGATAGCGGGTCTGCTCCCGGAGCTCGGCCACGACAGCGGGGTGGGTCAGCTTCGTCTCGCGTGAGAAGGCATTCAGCGCCCGCTCGATCCGCCGCTCCCAGCCGTTCGCAACCGCGAGAGCCCGCGCCTCGGAGTCGTCCCCCGCGGCGAGGGATGCGGTCGCTCGGAGCCGTTCCCGCTCGGTCGGCGCCCGCTCCACGTCCCACGCGAGTGCTGACAGAAGCCGCCGCCTCGTCCAGCGATCGACTTCGGCCGGCGCGAAGCGGCTCCGCACCTCTTCGTAGAAGGGACTCGGCTCGCGAGGCCGGCCGTCGTCGGAGGCGGCCTCGCGAACGAGGGTGAGGCGCTTCCAGGGTCGGGTACAGGCGGTGTAGAACAGATACCGGTCGCGGGCGAGCTGATCCGGCCGGACGAGGCGCCGGCCCTGCCCCTTGGTCTCGACCTCGCGCCGGGCGTCGTCCGAGAGAAACGGGGTCTCGGTCGCCCGTCGCGGGAAGGTGCCTTCCTCGAGCCCGAGCAGGAAGACGGCTGCGAATCGCCGTGTCCGAACACGTAGGAGGTCGAGGACGGCGACGTAACCAGGATCGCGCGCACTGGGAAGCCGGACAGACCCGTGCTCGAGGGCCGAAACGACGGCTTCACGGGAGACTGGCTCCGTGAGCCTCGCCCAGCCCTCGAGCTCCGAGGTGACGTCACCGACACACTCGTAGGCACGGAGGTCGAGGTGCGTTTCCGTTGCGGTGGGCGGAGACTCGAGCCCGTATGCAGCGCGCAACATCGTCCGCGCGAGCGCCTGCACCGCGAGGCCGAGGTCCTCGGCAGCCCGAAGGTCGGCAAGGGCCGGAATCGGATGGCCCAGCACCCGGAGCGCCTCCTCCTCCACCCTCGTGGCCTCCGAGACGGCGCGGCCGCGCAGCCGTCCCTCCACGAAGTCGGCCCGGGTCCGGGGCAGGCCCGAATAGGGTGAGCGGAGGAAGGAGAAGAGATCGCGCCGGGAGCCCCCGAGCCACGCGAAGCGAAGAAGTCCCATGAGGGCATGCCCGAACGCTGTCTTCGGAAGCGCCACGCGACCCTCGATCGCGTAGGGGACTCCGAGCGACCCGAAGGCGGTCTCGAGCGGTGCCCGGTAGCGCTCGATGCTAGGGCAGACGACCGCGATCTCCTGGGCCGGAAGCCCGGAGCGCAGGAGCGCCAGGATCTCGTCACCCACCAGCTCGAGCCCCCCGCGGGATCCCGCGGCCTCGAGGAAACGCACGGCACCGTCAAGCGGCGGGGGCTCGGGGCTGGCCTCCTCGAAGAGCGTGTCGGCGAGATGGGCGAGCGCCGGTGCGTCGTACCAGTCCTGCGGTCCCAGTTCCTCGATCCGATCACCCGAGAGAGAGGTCAGATCAGTCGCCGTCCGCTGAAGCGACGCGAAGACCGGCCGACCCGCCTCGTAGGGAAGGGAGACGGTCACCTCCGTCCGGCCCGCGAGCGCCTCGAGGAGCTTCCATTGGGCGCCCGTCAGGTCCTCGAAGCCGTAGGCGAAGAGCGGCTCCCCGCTCCAGGCTGAAAGCTCGCTTGCGATGAGGTCCGCGGCTCGTCCGCGCTCGAGGTCGGCGTCGGAGAGCCCGAGGCGGTCGAGCTCGCTCCGGTAAGAGGCGTAGAGCCGCGCGAGGTCTCCGTCGACGTCATTCGGACCGAGCAGACCCGATTCGAGGTCGGCGATCGCGTCCCCGAGCGCGTCCGCAAACCCAGGAAAACGCGCCGATGCGGAGAGGCCGTTCAACGACGCTCCGGCGATGACGCGAGAGAGGAGAAGCGAGCGCTGGACGGGCGTCAGCTGCGGCTTCCGGCCGTCGTCGCCCCTTGCAAGAATGCGCCGGAAGAGGTCGTCGAACGTCCCGATCCAGCCTCCGAAGAGACCCGGGGACCGAGTTAGCAGTTCACGCTCGACGCGCTCCACGTCGCCGCGCGTGGGAACGATAAGAACTGGCTCGCGGTCGAGCGAGGCGAGGTACAGATCGAGGAGACGCGCAACCTTGCCGGCGTTCGCCGGGCCGACGAGCAGAGCCAACGCCACCCCACCATTCTAGGCCGCCCACCGGCTGATCGCCGGTGGGCTCGGGCCTAGGCGGGATCGGGCTTAGGCCGCGACGGACTTCGGCCGCCGGCCGCGCCGCGCAGCCGGCGTTCCGGGCATTTTGCCGGCGCAGTTGTCGCAGAGATCTGCGGCCTTCGCGCCGCGGCGTGCGTCGGAAAAGGTCACGCGAAGAGTCGCGCCTTTTCCCTCTTCGACTTCCTTACCACAATCGTCACACACTAGGACGGTCTTACGGGCCAATGACGTCTCCCTCGTCTGACGGAAATTACCGGTGCGCTTTTAGCGTAGTCAGTCGAACGAGCGGCGGTCAAGCGAGCGGAATCCTCGGGCGGCGTGCCGGGCGAGGATTCGCGCCTGTGCCGGAGGCCGGCCGAGTGGTCCCGCCTCGGTCTCCCGAGCGGGCGCACGGGCCGCTCCGCCTCAAGTTTCGCCCCCGCCGGACCGGGGGTAAACTGTTCGACCGATGCCAACGAATCGCCGGGTCCCGGCGGCTAGAGAGGTGAGCTGAATGAGACGCGTGGCTGTACTGGCCCTGATCCTCTTCGCCGCGGTCGCGGCGCTGACCGCGTGCGGTGGCGGCGACGGTGGCGGTGGCGGTAGCACCGGCGGCACGCCCGAGGCCAAGACCCTCGATCCGTCGGCGGCCGAAGGCGCGAAGGGCCCCGTCGCCTGGTGCATCGGCAAGGACACGACCGGAGCGTTCGGAGAGGTCATCAAGATGCACAACGAGCAGAACCCCGACGTGAAGGTGAAGCTGATCGAGCTGCCCGAGTCGGCAGACGAGCAGCGGACACAGCAGATCCAGCGCCTCCGCGCCAAGTCTCCGGAGTGCGACGTGCTCGGGATGGACGTCGTCTGGACGGCCGAGTACGCGGCCCAGGGGTGGCTCACCGACCTGACCGCCATAATCGACGACCGCAAGGACGAGTTCATCCCCTCGACGATCGAAACGGCGCATTACAACGACAAGTACTGGGCGGTCCCGTTCAACACGAACGCGGGCTTCCTCTACTACCGCACGGACCAGGTGAAACAGGCGCCCACCACGTGGGAGGACGTCTATAAGCAGGCCCAGAGTCAGGACGGGCTGGTCTACCAGGGCGCCCAATACGAGGGCCTGACCGTCAACTTCCTCGAGCTCCTCTACAGCGCCGGGGGCACCGTGCTCTCCGACGACGGCAAGTCGGTCGAGATCAACTCCCCGGAAGCGAAGACAGTGCTCGAGTTCATGGCGAAGGGCATCCAGGACGGCGCCGTGCCGAAGGCCGTGACGACGTACAAGGAGGAGGAGTCCCGGCGCGCCTTCGAGGCCGGAAAGGCAACGTTCATGCGGAACTGGCCTTACGCTTACTCGCTCGGCAACGAGTCGCCAACAATCAAGGGCAAGTTCGGCATCACCACCTTCCCGAGCTACGGCGGCGCAAAGGGCGCAGGCGTGCTCGGCGGCTACGACCTGGCCATCTCGGCCTACTCGAAGAACCCCGAGGCGGCGCTCGAGTTCATCAACTTCGTCACGAGCGCCGAGCCGCAGAAGGTCATGGCCGCCAAGGCGTCGCTCCCGCCGACGGTGACCGCCACCTATGACGATCCCGCGGTCAAGAAGGCGATGCCGTTCGCAGAGCAGCTTCGCACGGCGGTCGAGCAGGCGAAGCCCCGCCCCGTGTCGCCGGTCTATCCGCAAATCACCGAGGCGATCTTCAAGAACGTCCACGCTGTGTTGAGCGGCCAGAGCGATCCGGACTCGGCCCTGAAAGACATGGCGAGCCAGATCGAGAGTGCTTTGGCGACCTTCTAGCCCTCGCATGGCGACGAGCGAAACCACGATCGCGCAACCGGTGAAGCGGCGTTCCGAGCTCTCGGAGCGCCGCCTCGCCGCGCTCATGGTCTCGCCCGCGCTGATCGTGGTCGCGCTAGTCGCGGCATACCCGATCGGGTACGCGATCTGGCTCTCGCTCAACGAGTACAGCGTCCGCGTCCCCGGGCTCTCCCGCTTCGCGGGGTTCAAGAACTACAGCGAGGCGTTCTCCTCGTCCGAGTTCCGGGACGCGTTCAAGACGACGTTCGTGTTCACCGGAATCTCGGTCACGGTCGAGCTTGTGCTCGGGATCGCCATGGCCCTCGCCATGCACGAGGCCTTCAAGGGGCGCGCCGTCCTGCGGACGGCTGTGCTCGTACCGTGGGCCATCCTGACCGTCGTCACCGCGATGACGTGGCGGACGATCTTCGAGCCGGGGCTCGGCTTCGCGAACACCCTCTTCAACGCCCTCCACCTTCCGGGCGGCGACGTCGTCTGGCTGGGCGAGCAGCCGTACGCGCTTGGGGTGATGATCTTCGCCGACGTCTGGAAGACGGCGCCGTTCATGGGCCTCCTGCTCCTGGCCGGCCTGCAGGTGATCTCGAACGACGTCTACGAGGCGGCGAAAGTAGACGGAGCCACGGCCTGGCAGAGGTTCTGGCGCGTGACGCTGCCGCTGCTCAAGCCCGCGATCCTGGTCGCCCTGATCTTCCGGACGCTCGACGCGCTCCGGATCTTCGACCTTCCGGCCGTGCTCACGCAGGGCGCCAACGGGACGAACACGCTCTCGCTCGAGGCCTACCAGCAGCTGACCGGGAACCGCCTCATCGGCCTCGGGTCGGCGATGTCCGTGATCACGTTCGCGACCATCATGATCGTCTCGTTCCTCTACATCCGGTTCGTGGGCGGGAACATCCGCGCACTGACCAAGGACTGACGATGTCGACCGCTCCCGCAGGCGTCGAAGCTACGTCGAAACGGGCCGAAAAGTCTGGGACGCTGCTCCTCGACCGGAAGGGCCCGGACCGGAGCCGGATCCTCCTCTGGCTCGCGGTCGTCCTGATCATCATCTTCTGCCTGTTTCCGTTCTACTGGCTCATTAACACGTCCCTGAAGTCCGGGCCCGACCTCTCGAGCGCCCGTCTGGTGCCTCCCCACCCGACGGCGGACAACTACAGCTCGATCTTCCGGAACGCCGACTTCGTGAAGGCGCTCCGGAACAGCGCCATCGTCACCCTCAGCACGACCGTGATCTCGCTCTTGGTCGGCTCCTTCGCAGGCTATGCGCTCGCACGCCTCCGCTTCCCGCGCAAGTTCCTCGTCCTCGCCCTGATCCTCTCGATCTCCACCTTCCCGCCGATCGCGATCGCGGCTCCCGTCTTCAAGCTCTGGACCGACGTCGGTCTCTACAACTCCTACATCGGCCTGATCCTGCCGACGCTCACGCTCGGGCTCCCGCTCACGATCTACATCCTCACGTCGTTCTTCCAGGAGATCCCGAAGGAACTCGAGGAGGCGGCGCTCGTCGACACGGCGACGCGCTTCCAGGCGTTCCGGAAGGTGATCCTCCCGCTCTCCGCGCCTGGGCTCGTCACGGCCGGGTTGCTCGTCTTCATCGCCGCCTGGAACGAGTTCCTCTTCGCGATCACGCTCACGAGCACGCCGGACCGCCGGACCGTTCCGGCCGCCATCGCCTTCTTCACCGGCAGTCAGAAGTTCGAGGTTCCGTTGGGCACGATCAGCGCGGCCTCGGTGATCGTGACCATCCCGCTCATCGCGCTCGTGCTCCTGTTCCAGAAGCGCATCGTCGCCGGCCTCACCGCCGGCGCGGTCAAGGGCTAGCCCCGACCGGGCTCAGCGGCCGTCGAGCCGCGAGCCGTCGTCGTCGAAGAAATGGAGCTTCGAGAGGTCGACCCAGAGCTCGGCCTCCTGTCCCGCCCGCACCTCGCTCGCCGGATCCAGGCGGGCGACGCCGTCGCCCTCGCTCTCCGTCCCGAGCAGCCGGGCCGTGCCGGCCTCGTCCGCGAGCGAGCGAAGCTCGCCCGAGTCGATCGCGTTCCATTCGATCGGGAAGTGGGCGATGAGCTCCGAGCCCATCGACTCGACCACCTGGATCGTGGTCGGGAACGTCGCCCCCCGGTCGCGCTCCTCGCCGACGAGCGCCGAGTCCTGGAAGTCCTCCGCCCGGATGCCGACGACGAGCGTGCGGGCGCCGTCCCCAGACCGCCCGAGCGCGGTGCGCCCCTCCTCCGGAAGCTTCGCCTCGAGGAACGGGAGGTTGATCGTGTCGCCCTCGACCCGGGCCGGCATGAAGTTCATCGCCGGCGAGCCCATGAAGCCCGCGACGAAAAGGTTCACCGGCTCGTCGTAGAGCTCCTTCGGCGTGCCGACCTGCAGGATGACCCCTTTCCGCATGACCGCGACGCGGTCGCCGAGCGTCATCGCCTCGGTCTGATCGTGCGTCACGTACACCATGGTCGTCCCGAGCCTGCTCTGAAGCCGTGCGACCTCGCCGCGCATCTCCACCCGGAGCTTCGCGTCCAGGTTGGAGAGGGGCTCGTCCATGAGGAACGCAGCCGGGTCGCGGACGATCGCGCGCCCCATCGCGACCCGCTGGCGCTGGCCGCCGGAGAGGTTCGCGGGCTTGCGGTCGAGATGCTCGCCTAGATCGAGGACCTCGACCGCCTCGCGCACGCGCCGGTCGATCTCCTCCTTGCTCACCTTTTGGAGCTTGAGGGCGAACCCCATATTGTCGCGGACGCTCATGTGCGGGTAGAGCGCGTAGTTCTGGAACACCATCGCGATGTCGCGCTCGCGGGGCGGCAGCGTGTTGACCACGCGACCGCCGATCCGGAGCTCACCCTCCGAGATGTCCTCGAGTCCCGCGATCATCCGTAGCGCGGTCGACTTGCCGCAGCCGGACGGGCCAACCAGGATCATGAATTCGCCGTCCCCGATTTCGAGATCCATATGCTTGACCGCCTCCGTCCCGTCCGGGAAGCGCTTTGTGACGTCGTCGAGGACGATCTCGGCCACCGCCGTGGAGAATACCCGCTCGCCGCGGAATCATGCAGGGCGGCGAATCGTGCCCGCGCGCGGCGGCACGACGCCGTCCGCCTCACCGGCGCCCGGGTGGGTCGCGAGCACGAGTTCACCGGCCGGTGGCACAGGCCTTGGCTCGGCCGTCGTGTTCACGGCGACGACGTGGTCGCCGCGCACGTAGGCGACGACGCCGGGCGCGGCCTCGAGGAGCTCGAAGCCGGATCCGAGACCCGGGCGGAGCCGGATCAGCCGGCGGTAGAGGTTCAGCAGCGAGTCGGGATCGCGCTCCTGGTCGGCGACGTTCCGCTCGGCAGGATCGACGGCCGGGAGCCAGGGCGTCCCCGCCGTGAAGCCGCCGTTCGGCCCGCCGTCCCACTGCATCGGGTGGCGGCCGCCGTCACGGCCGGCGCGGTCGTACGCCGGCTCGGCCCCCGGACCGTCGATGAGCCCGAGCTCCTCCCCCTGGTAGACGAACGCGGGCCCCGGCAGCGTCAGGAGGAGGAGCGCCGCCGCCCGGGCATTCTCCGGCCCGAAGCGCGTCGCGAGCCGAGGGAAGTCGTGGTTCGAGAGCACCCACGCGAATCGATCTTCCGATGCCGCCGGTGAGATCGCGGCCCGGAGCCGGCCGGCGTCCCAGGGGGAGAAGAAGAGGTCGAAAGCGAAGGCAACGTCGAGGTGCTCCAGGTACGGGCGGACATCGACCGTGGGCAGGAAGACCTCCCCGACGAGAAGCGCGTCGCCCGCGGCCTCACGAAGCGCGCCGACCGCCTCCCCGACGTCGGGGCGGTTTCCGGAATACCGGTGCTCGAGGCGGGCGAAGTCGGGCGCAAGCGGGAAGGGGAACGGCTCCCGAGCGGGCGGGTCGTCTCGGAACTCCGCGTCCTTCAGCAAGCGGTCGATGGCGTCGAGGCGGAACCCGTCCGCGCCTCGATCGAGCCAGAAGCGGACGACGTGCTGCATGGCACGGACGACCTCTGGATTACGCCAGTCGAGGTCGGGCTGCTCGGGATAGAACGAGTGGAGGTACCAGCGCCCGGTACGCTCGTCCGGGCTCCACGCAGGGCCGCCGAAGGCTGCGACCCAGTTGTTGGGCGGCCCGCCGTCGGCCCAGATGTACCAGTCGGGATGCTCCCGGAACCATGGATGCTCGATCGAGGTATGGCACGGGACGAGGTCCATCAGCACCTTGATCCCGCGGGCGTGGGCGGCCTCCACAAGCGCGTCGAAGTCCTCGAGCGTGCCGAGCCGGGAGTCGACGTCCTCGTACTCCGAGACGTCGTAGCCGAGGTCGGCCAGAGGCGAGGGATAGATGGGCGAGAGCCAGAGAGCGTCGATACCCAGCTCGCTCAGGTAGTCGAGCCTGCGCGTGATTCCCGGAACATCGCCGACGCCGTCCCCGTCCGTGTCCTGGAACGAGCGCGGATAGATCTGGTAGACGACGGCATCGTGCCACCAGGGTGTCGCTGCTACGTCAACCAGCCCGCCGTCAGCCACGCGCTAGTGCCCGTCCAACCGCGCCGAGTCAACGGTGGCGTCGCGCGGGAGCACGTGACCGATCACGCGGCTCACAGCGCGCAGCGCGCAGCGCGCAGATACCTGTGGACGGCGGATTCCTCCAGACCCAGAATGGCCCTGCTCCTCTCGCGCGAGTTGACCTGTAACCAGTTCTTGGCCGAACTGGGCGGCGGGTAAACTCGCGCCGCCGTGGACACCTCGACGATAGTCGTCCTCGAGGGGGACGAGACCGGCCAGGAGCTCCTGGAGGAATCGCTCCGGGTACTCGCGCCCGAAGTGACCGGCCTCGAGCTCGAGCTGCCCCGCTTCGACCTCTCGCTCGAGAGCCGACGAACGACGGAGAACGCTGTCGTGCACAAGGCGGCTGCGGCGATTCGGGAGGCCGGGCTCGGCCTGAAGGCCGCCACCGTGACACCCGAGGGAGCCGACGATGTCGGGAGCCCGAACCGCATCCTGCGGGAGGACATCGGGGGCCACGTGATCGTCCGGACCGGACGTCGAATTCCAGGTGTCGTCCCGATCGGCGGAGTGCATTTTCCGATCTCGGTCGTCCGCATGGCGGTCGGGGACGCCTACGGCGCGAAGGAGTGGCGCGAAGGCGAAGGCGAGGATGAGGTGGCGTTTCGGACGGAGCGAATCGAGCGGCGGATCTGCCGCGCCGTGTCCGAGTTCTCATTCCTCCATGCCGAGCGAACCCGCGCCAAGGTCTTCGGCGGGCCCAAATACACCGTTAGCCCCGTCTACGAGGGGATGCTGAAGGAGGAGATGGACGGGGCCGCCAAGCGGCACCCCGACGTCCCGTACGAGCCGCAGTTGATCGACGCGACCTTCGCGCTCCTGATCAGCGCTGCGGGCGAGCCGCTCGTCATTCCCTCGCTGAATCGGGACGGAGACATCCTTAGCGACCTCGTCCTCCCGCTCTTCGGGTCGATCGCAGGCTCCGAGTCGCTCCTCGTCGCGTTCGACGAGAGCTACACCCCGCGCGCCTTGATGGCCGAGGCGGCGCACGGAACCGCACCGGCGCTCTTCGGGAAGAACATCGCCAACCCGATGGCGATGATTCTGGCGGCGGGCGCGCTCCTTACGCACATCGACGCGAGGGAAGCGCGGGCGGCCGGCCGGGCGATCCGCGAGGCGGCGCTCGAGGCGGTCTCGTCGGGGACTCGAACGGCCGACCTCGGCGGCCACGCGACGACGAGCGAGTTCACGGACGATGTGATCGCGCGCGTCCAGGCGAAGCTCGAGATCTGGGCCACGCTGGATGGTTGATTGGCGCGGGCACGTCAATTGCCGACCAACCGTCTAGAGCCCTGAGCCGGGGTCCTTGAACTCGGTCCGCGGTTACTTCCGGAGCCTCAACCCGAAGCTGCCCCGCTCCGTCTGGACGATGGAGGCGGGAGGCCTCGCGAACGCCTTCGGGAACGGCGTCACCTTCCCGTTCGTCGTCATCTACCTGCACAACGTGCGCGGGCTCTCGCTCGCCACCGCCGGGCTCGTGTTGGCGGCGCACAGCACCGTCGGACTCGTCGTGACGCCGGTCACCGGGCTTCTGATCGACCGCTTCGGCGGTCGCGTTACCCTCGCGACAGCGCTCGTCCTCATGGCGATCGGCTGGGGGTGCTTTCCTCTCATCGACGAGACCTGGCACGCCTTCGCCCTCGCCGTGGTCGCGGGTGCGGGGAACAGCGGCTTCTGGCCGAGTCAGTCGGCCCTCCTCGCGGGCCTGACGCCGCAGGCGCGCCGCCATGCGGCCTACGCGCTCCAGCGCGTGTCCAGGAACCTCGGCATCGGGCTCGGCGGTATCGCGGGGGGCCTGATCGCCGTCACATCAGAGCCCTCGACGTTCACGGTGCTCTTCCTCGTAGACGCCGTCACGTTCCTCGTCTTCGCGGCGATCCTCGCGCTCGTCCCCGAGCCCGAGCTGCCGCCTGTAGCGGCGGGCGCCGTTCGCGGCCGCTACCGCGACGTCCTCCGGCACCGGGCGTTCGTAGGACTCGTCGTCCTGAACGTGCTCTTCGTCGCCGCGGGCTACGCGCAGTTCGAGCTCCTGCCCGCCTTCGCCCACGAGAAAGCCGGGGTGAGCGAGCAATCGGGTTCCTCTTCTTCGTCAACACGCTGGTGATCGTGCTGGCCCAGCTGCCCGTCGCAAAGCTCCTGGAGAGCCGGAGCCGAATGAAGGCGCTCTCGTTCATGACCGGCCTCTGGGCCTCGGCCTGGCTGGTGGTGCTGGCCGGCGGGACCTAGGCTCGAGGCAAACCTCGGCTGCGGCGGTGTTTTCTCTCGCGGTGGTGATCTTCGGGCTCCGCGAGTGCTTCCAGGGCCCGACACAGGGTGCACTCGTCGCGGATCTGTCACCGCCACGGCTGCGCGGCCGTTACATGGCTCTCTCGGCCATCTCCTAGGAACATCGGCTTCATCGTTGGCCCATCGGTCGGGGGCTTCGTCCTCGACCACGCGCCCCTCGCCCTGTGGCCCGGAGCGGCCGTCGTCTGCCTCGTCGCGGGCGTCGGCGCGCTCGTGCTCGAGCGTTCGATTCCACCAAACCTGCGCCTGACACCGACGTAGCCCTCCGAACGAGTCCTTCCTCTAATCCGCGAGCGAAGCGAGGCGGGCCTTGCCCCGGAGGAAATGCGCAGCATTTCCTCCGGTTAGAGGGGCGGGTTCTGAACGTTGTGCTCGGTCGCGTACTGGTCGACGAGCTCGTTGATGACGTCCATCCCGTCCCCATACGCGTAGTTGATCTTGACGAACGGCTCCCACTTCTCGGGAAGCGCGTCCTCGGGGAAGATCGCCTCAACCGGGCACTCGGGCTCACATGCTCCGCAGTCGATGCACTCCTCGGGATCGATGACGAGCATGCGGTCTGCCTGGTGGATGCAGTCGACCGGGCAGACGTCGACGCACGAGAGGTCTTTGATGTCGATGCACGGCTCGCCGATGATGTACGTCATGCCCTGAGTCTAGTGCGCGCGTTCCGAGGCCTGTACCGCCTCCGTTTCACCTACGGAACGAGCTCCTCGACGATCTGCGGCGCGCGCTCCGCGAGGGCCGAGCGCACGACGACCCGGTCGAACCCCGCGGTCTGACCGGCCCGCAGACCCGCCGTGTCTGTGTGGTTCGTGTAACCGAGAATGGGGATGTCGGGGAAGGTCTCGGCGACCTCTTCCGGGTCGACCCGCGCGATGTCGACAATGATGAGATCGGGTGGATCGACGTTCTCCGTCGTGATGATCTTGTGGCCGGAGCCCAGCAGCGCGTCGAGCTTCCCGCGAAAGAAGACATCGACCCCCGCCAGCAGGATCGTCGCCACGGGCGGAGCTTACCACCGCTCACAGCGCGCCAGAAATGCTTTGCTAGTTTCGAGCGGTGGCCGGGGAGGACTACGAGCACGGTCTCGAGCTGGCGCGACGCGGCCAGTTCTTCGAGGCGCACGAGGCGTTCGAGGTGGTCTGGCGCCGGGTCGAGGCCGGCGAACGCGACTTCTACCAAGGCCTCGTCCACACCGTCGTCGCCTGGCTCCAGGCGGAGCGGAGGAACGAAGTCGGGTGCAGGAGGCAGCTCGAGAAGGCACGCCGGAGGCTGACGCCGTACGCACCGAGCCACGAAGGGCTCGACGTCAGCGGGCTCCTGACCACGCTGGACCTCGCCCTCGCCTCGTTTCCGACCCTGCCCGAGCTTCGCCTCGCGCCCGCGCTCGTGGGCGGCGAGGAGCTTGGGCGGGCACTGGCCTTCATCCGCGGGATCCAGGATCGGACGGCCACCAAGACCGAAGCCTTCCCACTCGGCGTGGCCTTGCAGCGGCCCGACCTCCCGCTGATCTGGGACCTGAACTTCGTCCGGGTGGAGGAGCTTCCGCCCGGCACGGGCGGCGCTCGCCTCGCCGCAGACGCGGACCCCCTCCATGCGGACGGAGTCACGCACCGGAAGATCGTCGTCCATGGTGAGCAGACAGCCCTACGGTTGGCGCCGGAATTTCGAGAGCTCGGGTGGCGCATCGACCGCAACCTCGTCATGGCACTCCGCGAGCATCGCCCGCCCGAGCGGACCCACGACGTGGTCGAGGTGGAGCGAGCCTCGATCAAGGTCTCGGAGCGAGAGTTCCTGCTCGGCGAGGACCGGACCGCGAGCAACGACACTGTCGAGCAGATCCTCTCGATCTCCGCCCTGACCGAGCAGGCGGTGGACCTCCGCACGTTCGCTACGTTGGACGAAGGCAGCGCAACGAGTTGGTGCGAGCTCTACTCGGACGGGCAGACCGCGCAGATCGAGTCGGTGTGCACGCTCCGGGGGCACCGCGGTCAAGGGCTGGCGGGCGCAGTAGTCGCCACCGCCGGGCGCGCGGCTCTCGAAGCCGGGCACGACTTCGTCTTCCTCGTCGTCAACGAGGACGAGGGCCCGATCGAGCTCTACCGGCGCCGCGGCTTCGAGGGCATCGGGCGGGAGGTCGTCTTCTTGAAGCCGCCGCCCTAGGAGCCAAGGCCAAGAAAGTCGAGCAGTCTGTTCAGCGCGACGTTCAGCCACCAGTCCCGCCCGACGAAGAGGAGCAGTCCGAAGGCGACCAGGATCGTTCCACCGACAGCCTGGAGGATCCGGTAGCGGTCACGGAGCCAGCGCGAGGCCTGCGTGGCCCAATTGAGGCCCGCCCCGACCGCGACGAACGGCACCGCGAGGCCCAGCGAGTACACGAGGAGGAGGAGCGAGCCCTGAACGACCGTTCCCCGCGAGCCGGCGAGCGCTAGCGCGGAGGCGAGGAACGCCCCTAGACACGGGGTTGCACAGACTGCGAATGCTCCTCCGAGCAGGACGCGCGACCCGCGGCGGCTCGCTCCTTGTACGAGCTCCGGCGCGACCAGCCTCTCCAGGAACGGAAAGGGCAAGAGTCCGAGGAAGGCGAAGCCGAAGACGACAAGGACGATTCCGGCCACCTGCTTGCTCGCCTGGGTGAGGCCGCCGACGGCACCGACCGCGGCACCGAGCGCGACGAAGACGAGCGTGAAGCCGAGCACGAAGGGGAGGCTCGCCGCGACCACGCGCCGGCCGCCGACGCCGGGCTGCGTCCCCGACACGACCGAGAGGTAGCCGGGGACGAGCGGGAGGATGCAGGGCGTCACGAACGAGACCATCCCGGCCAGGAAGACGGGGAGGATCTTTCCTTCCATCTCCTAGGCGTCGAAGCGGGCGAGCTCCTCGTCGACCCGCCGGTCGAGATCCGCGGTGAGCGCGGCCCTGCCGTTCGAGGATGGCCCGGGCTCCGAAGACTCGGGCCTTCCGCGGCGCCAGCGCCGGGCGAGGATCGCGAGTACAGCCGCCCCGATTCCTGCTCCCGCGAGCGGCAGAATCCAGGCGAGCAGGTTGAAGCCACTGCGGGGCGGTGCCGCCAGCACGCTCTCGCCGAACTGGGCGACGAGCTTGTTCTTGATCTCACTCTTCGTGTCGCCGGCGGCGATCCGTTCTCGGATGAACGCTTTCATCCGCAGGGCGATCGGGGAGCTCGATTGGTCGATCGTGGTGTGGCAGGTTGGGCAAATCACCTCGTTCGCGAGGTCCGCGAGGGTCGGATGCTGCTCGCTTGCGTACGCGGGAACGGCGGCGACCGACGCTGCCACCACCAAGAGAACGAGCGCCCGCATCACGACTCCGCCAGCGCGCGCTGGATGTACTCGTTCAGCTCCGAATCATTGACCGGACCCTGGATGCGCGCGCCCACGAGGTTCCCGTTTCGACCCACGAACCACGTCTCCGGGAAGCCGGTGACGCCGTAGCGGCCGATCGTCGACCCCCGCCCGTCGTGAAGGATTGGATACGTCAGCCCGTAGCGCTCCACGAACTTCTTTGCGTCCCCCTTGAAGTCGTTGACGTCGATGCCGAGGAAGACCACGCCCTGATCGCGGTAGCGCCTCCACGCCGACTCGAGCCTCGGCGACTCCTCCTTGCACGGTTCGCACCAGGAAGCCCAGAAGTTGAGGACGACCGCCTTCCCGCGGAGCGACGCGAGCGAGATCTCGCCCTCACCCACGAGGCGCGCGAGCGTAAAGGCGGGTGCGGGTGGCGTCTCGCCCCGCTCCAGCGCGGAGGTGAGCCCGCGTGCGTGCTCCTTCGTCGCGAGCTGCCAGGCGAAGAGTGAGATCAGGAGGGCAACCACCGAGACGGCGGCCATCTGCAGGATGAGTTTGCCGCGGCGGGCCATGCCCGCAATCGAGTCTAGCTTCGGGTTAGGCGCGGACGATGAAGACCGGTGCGCCGAGCGAGACGCGGTCGAAGAGCCATTCCGCGTCGGGGATCCGCATGCGGATACAGCCGTGCGACGCCGAGTAGCCGATCGACGCCGCGTCAGGCGTGCCGTGGATGCCGACGCCCGGGGCGGAGAGACCCATCCACCGCGTGCCGAGGGGATTACCTGGCCCCGGTGGACTCGGCTGGAGGCCCTGGGCCCAGTCGGAGTTGGGCGGATACCACCAGGGATTTCGAGCCCTGACAACGATCGAGAAGCGTCCGATCGGGGTCGGGAAGGCCGGCTGGCCGACGGCAACCCCCAGGCGCCGGACGAAGGTCATGCGCCGGTAGAGCGACAGCGTGTGGGAGCCGCGCCGGATCACGATAATCGAGGTGTAGCTCGCCGGTGTAATCCGCGGCTCGATCGTCTCGACGACGAGCTCGATCGGCCCGCGAATATTGAGTCGAAGGGCATGCCCGATCACGCTTCGCATCACGAGCCGGCGAACGCTCCAGCCGTTCCGCGGCTTCGTGAACCTCGGCCGCAGGTTCCGGAGGTAGACGCGGGTGTTCCGCGGGGCCCGCGAGCGAACGCGGTCGAGCATCGCCACGTACGTGCGGATCCGCCACCGGTTGATCTGGACCACGAGCGGGACTCTCGCGCCCGGCTGAGCCACAAGGGCCGCGGTCACCGCCTCGCCGACGTACGCCTTCGCCCAGAGTTCGCGCGGCGTGATCCGCCAGGTGTTCGTGCGGAAGTGGAAGCTGAGCGGGCGGGCAAACGCGGCTTCAACGGCCGCAATCGCCTCTTCCCTGGTCTTGCCGCTCAGGTCTACGCCGTAAACGACCACTCCCGACGCGACAGTGGGAGCCGAATCGCCGGCGCGGGCCGGGCAGGGAAAGAGCGCCGCGAGAACCGCGGCGAAGGCGAACATGCGGCGCAAGGTCCACAAATCGTATGGGTGCCGGCCGACGTCTACAACCCTAGGCGTCGAAGAGACGTGGATCGTCACTGATGATCCCGTCGACACCCGCCGCCGCGACCGACTCGATCACGTTCGCGTCGTTCACGGTCCACGCCCAGACGGCAGCTCCCATGGCGTGGCAGCGTTCAACCAGTCGCGGGGAGATGACGAGCCAGTGGAGGGTGGCCACGTCGGCCTCAGCTCGGACCAGCATCCGCTGGACCCGGGCCGGGAGGGCCCACTTCATTCCGGCCAGGCTCGCCCGGACGAGCGCCTCCGGCACGACGCGGCGCTCACTCGCCCGGTAGCGGTCGAACGGATAGGCGAACGCCGTCGCGAGGCAAGGTTCGAGCTTCCGCACCGCGCGCAAGCTCGGTGCGAAGCAGGAGGAGATCAGCGTCCGCTCGACGAGTCCGTGACGGCGGATAGTCTCGACCACCCTTTCCTCGAACCCGTGCCACTTCAGGTCGACGTCCAGCCCGACGTGGGGCCGGGAGGCGCTTGCGAGC
Organism: Gaiellales bacterium; assembly: GCA_038209555.1. Classification (GTDB taxonomy): domain Bacteria; phylum Actinomycetota; class Thermoleophilia; order Gaiellales; family Gaiellaceae; genus DASQGA01. The sequence goes on along the minus strand of JBBQXP010000009.1, from coordinate 11,287 downwards.
TCGAGAGCGTCATCGAGGGTCGGACCGTCGGGGACCGCAAGCTCGGGTGCGTGGGCGACGACGAGCCGCCCCCCCACCTCGAGCACGTCGAACTCGACGATGTCGACGTCGGCCGCGAGCCCCGCCTCGATCGCAGCGAGGGAATTCTCGGCGGCGAGCGCGGCGGCTCCCCGGTGCGCGATCCGGAGGAACCGCCCGTCCTCGGCGCGCAGCCTCACGGCGCGGTCGGCAGGAGATCCTCTTCGGCATCCCCTCCGCCCCTGGCGACGTAGTCCACGATCATCCGGTCGGTCAGCCATTCCACCGGCGCCCGGTCGTCCGTCAGCGGGCTCATCTCGGCGCGCATCGGACGGAGCTGCCGCTCGAGGAGCGGCGCGAGCGAAGCGATGCGCGGGTCGAACCGCCTGGTGCGCGCGAGAAGCTCCGAGCGCCCCACCGCCCGGTCGAAGCCGAGCACGAGCTCGTTGAACCGGAGTGCCGGCCACGCCCAGCTCCGCGGGAACTCCGCGAGCAGCGTGCTTCCGATCGCCTCGGAGAGCCGATCGTCACCGGGCAGGCGGGCGACGTTCAGGGCAAGGATGCCGCCCGGCTCGAGCCGCTCACGGGCGAGTCGGAAGAACTCCCGCGTGGTGAGGTAGAACGGGATGTACGGCTGGTGGTAAGCGTCGACGAAGATCAGGTCGTAGCGACGATCTGTCGCCTGAAGAAAGGGGCGCCCGTCGGCCGTGACGACGTGGAGGCGCGGATTCTCGCGAAGGCCCAGGAAGCGCCGCCCCGCCTCGGTGACCTTCGGATCGATCTCGACGCCGTCGATCTCGGCATCCGGGTAGAGCAGGGCGAAGGCCCGCGCGATCGTCCCGCCCGCGTTCCCGATCACGCAGATCCGTCGCACCGGCCGGTCGAGGAGGGGCGGCACGACCAGGAACATGTCCCATTCTCCGCCGGTCAAGACGGAGTCACGGTGCCAGAGCGAATGGACGGCCACCCCCTCGTTCAGCTTCAGCACGCGCGACTTGTCGGCGCGCTCCACGACCTGGACGTACTGATAGCGGGACTCCGTCTCGTAGAGGAGGCCAGGGGTGGCCTTGATGGCGCCCGCCGGGATCAGGAGAAGCGCCAGGAAGGCCAGGGTCACGAGCTGCCACCGGCGCCCGAGGAGCAGCGCCGCTCCCAGCACGAGCAAGGTCGCCGCCCCGACCATCGTGCGTTGCGTGCCGACGAGAGGGATCGTGACCAGCGCGGAGAGGAACGTTCCCAGGATGCTCCCCACCGTAGAGAGGGCGTAGAGGCGCCCGGCAACCGTTCCCGCTTGCTCGACATCGGAGATCGCAAGACGGATCGCAAACGGCGAGACGGCCCCGAGAAGGGTCACTGGAATCGCAAACAGGGCGAGCGCGGCAAAGAACGAGCCGATGACCGCGCCCACGGTCGCGGCGGCCAGGCCCTGCACGGCCACGTCGAGAATCGGCCGTGCGATGAAGGGTGTCGCCGCGATCACGACTGCAGCGACGACGACCATGCGGCCGAGCAACCGAGGGTCCGGGCGGCGGTCGGCCAGCTTCCCTCCGAGCCAGTAGCCGATCGATAGGTAGACGAGGATGAGGCCGATGATGTTCGCCCAGACGATCGTCGAGCTTCCGAAGTAGGGCGCGAGCAGGCGCGAGGCGGAGATCTCCGTCGCAAGCGTCCCGCAGCCCGCCATGAATACCAGCACAGGGAGCCGGACGCCACTCACGCGCGACTCGGTGGCGGGGGCAAAGGCCGTCGGCATCCGTCTAGATGGTCGATCGGTAATCGGCCTACCCAGCCTCTAGCTTGCCAAGCGGAGCACGACCACGGCGCAGTCGTCCGCCAGATCGCGCCCGGAGTACGCCCGAGTGTCGGCCACGACCTGCTCGGCGAGCTGTTGTGCCGGCAGGGCCGCGTGCCGCGCGAGCGACGCGTCGAGGCGGTCCTCTCCGTAGAGCTCGCCGCGCCGCCTGGCCTCGGTGATTCCGTCCGTGTAGAGGACGAGGGCGCTGCCGCGCTCGAGGTGCACCTCCTGCTCGGGGTACGCCTGATCCAGGTCGATCCCGAGCGCCATGCCTTGCGCGACGACTGCCGTCACAGTGCCGTCAGGCCGCACGAGGCGCAGCGGTGGATGGCCCCCGCTCGCGCAGGACGCGCGACCGGTCGACGGGTCGACCAGCACATAGAGCATGGTGATGAACTTTCCGAGCTCGAGTTCCTCGAAGACGACCTCGTTCGCCTTGGCCAGAAACTGGGACGGCTCCGGGTAGCTTCGTGCGAGTGCCCTGAAGGTGAACTTCGCCATTGCCATGTCCGCTGCGGCCCCGATCCCCTTGCCGGTGACGTCGCCGAGGACGACGGCGAGGCGGCCGTCCTCGAGGAGGAGGAAGTCATAGACGTCGCCGCCGACCTCGACCGCAGCCGACGACTCGTAGACGTGCCCGAGCTCGAGCCCGGGCACTTCCGGCAGGTCACTGGGCAGAAGCGACCGCTGCATCGTCTCGGCGAAGTCCTTCTGCTGCTGGGAGAGGCGCGCGTTGTCGATCGCTAGCGCAGCCTGCGACACGACCGTCAGTGCTGCATCCACCGTTTCCTGGTCGAGCGGACGGGCCGGGTCAAGCGAGAGCAGGGTCAGCGTGCCGAGAACCTCGCCGGGCGTCGCCATCGGGATCACGGCAGCGGAGGATCCCTTGGCCAGGAACGGCTCGAGCAGGAGGTGCGAGTCCGTGTGTGCGGCGGTCCCCGGTACCAGTAGGGTCGGCTTTCCCGCGCGGAGGAACCGGCGCGCGAGCGGCGCGTGCAGGGGCTGCGGGCGCGCGAGGATCGTCTCGGCAGGCGCACGAAGCGAGGGATCAGCCACGTGGATTGCCTTCGTGACGAGCGCCTCACCTCGCTCGTCCGACATGCGAATCGCGGCCGCGTCCAAGTCGAAGAGCTCCACCATGGTCTTCGCGACCGCGTCGAGCGTGGCGTCGAGCGAGAGGCTCCGCGCGAACGAGTTCGAGATCTCGAACAGCCCTCGGAGCTGGCGGGCCGCCTTGCGCTCCGATCTGAGCGTTCGCTCGAGGACCGATCCGAGCTCCTTCGTCCGCTCGTGCAGAAGCGCGTTCTGGACGGCCACCGCCAGTTGGCTCGAGAGCGCGATCAGGAGGCGCTGCTCCTCGTCCCGAAACGGTCTCGGCCGACGGCCGTAAACCCCGAGCGCTCCGATCACTTCGTCCTGAACGACGAGTGGGACGAGCAGCGCCCGCCCGATGCCGACCTCGGAGACGGCGGGCGCGAGTCCGGCCAGTCGCGGGTCACGGCCCGCATCTTCGACCGAGACGAACCCGCGGCCGCGAAACGGGCCCAGCGCAAGCTCGAGGAGCCGCTCGGCAATTTCAACATGCGGCCCCTGGAGCGCAGCCGAGGCAGCGGGTGCCGTCAGCCGCTCCGCCTCGCGCAGGTAGACGGCGACCTCCCCGCTCCCGGTCAGTTCGACTACCCGCTCGACGGCCGTCTCGAGCGTGTGGGCGAGGGAAAGTTGCGAGATCGCCTGGCCGACCACAGCGATCAGGGTCCGCGAGCGGCGCAGTTCGTCTTGGACGAGCGCCGCGCGACGGGCCCGGCGCAGGGCCACCGCGGCACGAGCAGCGAAGGCCGAGAGGCTCGACTCGTCCGCTGCCACTGGCTGGCCTTCGTAGACGAGCTGCAGAGCGCCGGCCGGAGGCTCTCCCAGAGGGAGGACGACCGTGTGATCGGGTCGCTCGGCGGACCGGTTGTCTCGCCGCGCAATCGCATCCTCGACCAGCCCGACTGCTTCCTCGAAGTCCGGAAGGCGTCCCTCCAGGCCATGGGCTGCGAGGAACGTAGGCGGCCCGAAAGGCTCGATCCGCCAGAGTAGCGCCCCCGCCGCGCCGGTGGTCTCGACGGCGAGACGAACAACGTGCTCCGCTGTCTCCACCTCGTCCGACCCCGCCGCCAACGCGCCGCCGAGGGTTTCGAGCGCCATGCCACCGTGTCGTCCGTTTGCCTGTCGGTCGAGTGCCTCGGCAAGGCGGAGGCAAACGCTGAGATGGGCTGCCGCGAGCCGGGCCAGAGCCCGTTCGCGCTCAGAGAGATCTACCGCGCGGCAATAGAGCTCGAGTGATCCGGCAGGACCGTTGGCGCCGAGGACCGGGAAGACGTGGACGATCCCTGCACGCGATAGCCGCGCTGCGCGGGCGAGCGCCGGCGGCAGCTCGACCCCGTTCGAGCCAACGCTCGATTCCTCGAGTGGCAGGTCAGCGAGCGGGAGCATCGATCCTTCGAGCTCGGGAACAACGGAGGCGGCCCTGGCATACACCACCCGTGCCTCGAGTTGCCCGGCCCGCAACCGGCGTACGATGGCGAGATCGGAGCGCGTAGCGAGTGCAGCGGCCCGAACGATTCCCGTGAGCGGGCCCTGCACCGGCTCGCCGTCCAGGATCGCCATCGTCCCTGCGGTAAAGGCCTCGATGGCCCCGGTGTCGTGCATCATGGGGACTTCGCCCGAACGATGGGCGTCGTCGGTGAACTGCACCATGTCGGTGATTATGGCCCCAGATGAGCGCCGACCGGATTTGCGGTTCGGCCCCTGACCGGGAAGAATCACGCGTCATGCCCGCCCCAGCCCCGCGACGGGCCACGCGTCCGAAGCAGGTCCGACCCACGCCCGCTGTCGAGCGAAACTTAAGAGTCGAACGCGCCAAGCGTCGCGCGCGGATCGAGCACAAGCTCGAGCGACAGCGCGCGCGCCGCCGGTTCGCAGTGCTCCTCTTCCTGCTCCTGCTGGCAGCCGTCCTGATCAGCCTGACGATCTGGGATCAGATCCAGGCGCTCTTCGGACTCTGATGCAGCTCGAGGAAAACCCGCGCCGCCGCCTGCCGAGCGCCAGCTTCTGGACGCCGGGTGAAGGGCTTGCGTGGGTCGCCGCGCTCGTCTTCACGCTGAGCTCGTTCATGGGCTGGTACACCGGGTCGGCCGAGGGCATGGACGTCTCGATCCTCGCCTGGCACAGCGGCGCTCTCGGCAAACTCGTCCTCTTCGTGGGGTTGGCGGTGCTAGCGGTCCTCCTGCTGCGCGCTGCGGGCTTCGAGCTTCCCCCAACTGTGCCGGTCGGCATGGTGATCGCAGTGCTCGGCGCCCTCGGCACCGTCTTCGTGCTGATTCGCATCCTCGACATCCCTGACGACTTCGCCGGCTTCGGCCGGTCGATCGGTATCTGGATCAGCCTGGTGGCGGCGATACTGCTCGTGGTCGCCGGCCTTCTGAAAGCTTCAGAGGAGCTCTAAGGGCAAGCACGACGAGGGCACCCACGCTCGCGCCCACCACGGCCCCGGCCAGGACGTCGAACGGGTAGTGGACTCCGACGTAGACGCGCGAGAAGCTGATCGCGACCGCAAGGGTGACGAGCCACGGCAGCGCGCGAGGGAAGAGGTAGGCCAGCACGACCGCCCCTGCGAAGCTTGTAGCGGCGTGGCCGGAAGGGAGCGACGAGCCGAGCGTGCCACCGAGCAGCGGATCCGCCTCGGGCACGATTGAGGGCGGGCGCGGGCGGTCGACGACGTTCTTTAGGATCGTCGCGACAAGATCGGCGGCCCAGACGGACCCGGCGGTCAGCCCCGTCCGCAACAGGACGGGGCGGCGCCCGACGAGCGAGAGCATCGTCGCGAGGGCGATCCAGACAATTCCTCCGTACCCGATCGCCGAGAGGGCGATGAAGATCGGGTCGAGCCAGGCGGCGCGGTGCTCGACAACCCATACGAACGCGCCGCGATCGGCCGCAGACAAGCCTCTAGTGCCCCTTCAGGGGCACTAAGCGCTGAGCAGCTGCTTCGTCGACACGATCAGCTGCTGCGGGTCAAAGGGCTTGCCGATGAACGCTTGGGCCCCGCGCTCCCGGGCGGCTTCCGCCGACTGCTCGTCGACCTTCCCGCTGAACATGACGACGGGAATCGACTCGACTCCGTGGCGCTCCCGAACGTGGCTCAGCATTTCCCAGCCGTCAACTTGCGGCATCATCACGTCGAGCAGGATGAGATCAGGCGGCTCCTCGTCCAGCGCTTCGAGGCCTTCTGCGGCGCTCGCGGCCTCTCGGACGAGATAGCCCTCCATCTCGAAGTTGACCCGCAGGTATTCCCGCAGCCGCTGGTCATCGTCGACGATGAGGATGAGAGGTCGCGCCCGCCCGGAAGGGCGGGATGCGCCGAGGAACGAATCCAGGTCTTCACGCCGGAACCGGCGGTGGCCTCCGGGCGTATAGAAGGCGGACAGACGTCCACTGTCAGACCACTTGCGAATCGTGCTCTGCGCGACCCCGAGGTACTTGGCGGCCTGGCCCAGCGTCAACCACTCGGGGTTGACGCCCGCGCCTGAGCGACTCGTTTGGCGATCAACCACCCTGAGCCCCGCGAAAACCTGACATCACCTGACCGTACATACCCTAAGGTGACGAAGACGTAACCGTCACCGTTCGGGTCAACGGGGGCAAGGTGCTCGGGTTGAGGTTGCGGATGCCTGTCTGGGCTCCTCCCGGCCGCGGAGCGCTCTCGAGCGCGCGGCCTACCACGAGGCCTACACAGAAGACGACGATCGTCGCCAGTGCGCACACCACCCAGACGAGCGCCCGGCGGCGCCGCGCGCGAGTGCGCTCCTGGACTCGCTCCTTCCTCCGCGCGAGCGACGAGTGGATGCCTGCTTCACGTTCTTCCATCACGGCCGGTAGTCGGTCGCTCCGTGGGCGTACAGCGCGAACGCCGCGTCTTGGACGAGCGTCGTGTCGCGAACACCCGCCCGCGCCTTCGGAGGCGTCACTCTGAGGACAACCTCGCGCACCCACTCCTCCGAGCCCCGGTAGGCGCCCGCAAGCTCGTTCAGGGTGTAGGTCTGCCCCACCCGGCGTCGCAGCTCGTCGACGACGGCATCGACGAGGAGCAGGAGATGCCTGGAGCGCGCGGTTCCTTCCCCCGCCGCCTCGAGCCGTCGCCGGCCCTCGTCCCACTGGTACCGAACGTGTTCGACCGCCACTATGGCGCAACCTCGGACGCCGAGGCACAGCGCGCGTCTGGGCACCAGCGCTCGCCGGCTTCCTCGACGATCTGCTCGCCCAGCACGTAGCCCGGCCGCGCGAGCGCGAACGCCGCGTGTGCGTGCAGGCATTTCAGCGCTCCGTTCTTCGTTCCGGCGATGCCCGCGTCGATCTCCGGCCGAAGCGCGCGTTGCTCGGCGTTTGCCCGTTCGAGACTTTCACCGAGCTGCGGGTCCGACGACGCCGACTTGCTCCATCGCTTGACCCCGCCGGCGGCCTCGCTGCGCGCGAGCGCGGCGACGAGCCATGGACAGGTCAGGTAGTAGGTGGTCGGGAAGGGCGCGCCGTCCGGCCCGACCGCCGGCTGTTCCGTGACCGCAGGAAAGCCATACACGCAGCGGACAGCGACCCGGCGAAACGGCCGAGCCGGTCTTCCGAGCTGCCAAGAGACGAGTGCCGCATCGTCCACGAGATCATCGTAGCCGCCCGCTTTCGTGACCCTGGAGGCCCTTCACGATGAACAACCGCTCCCCCGGCCGCACGAGCCCAATACGACGCGCCTCCTCCACCACGAACTGATCCGTCTCGGAGAGCGCAAGGCGACGGGCCAGCTCCTGCCTCTCCCGCTCGAGCGTTCCGAGCTCGGTCCGACGGGCCTCCACCTGGTCTCTCGCGTGCAAATACGAGCGCACGGGGTGGACGTACGCGAACCCGATCACACCGATGACCGCGACGGCAAGCCAACGGAGAAGCGACGAACGGCGCTTTCGACGGGAGCGGGACACGGGGCATCGCAATTCGACCGCCCCGGGCTGCCTCCTGCTTCGATTGTCGATCGAAGAGTCCCACATCCCCCGCAATCGGTGACGAACGATCTAGGCCGCGTCGCCGTGAGCGGGTGAGAGGAAAATGAAGGGAGCGCTTGGGGGCGCTCCCTTCAACGACAATCGCTTGCTAGTCGGGCTTACCCGCTGAAGCACTCCTCGAGCGAGTCGAGTCCTTTACCGTCGCAATTGTCCTGCGGCCCGCCCGAGCGCACCGGAGGCAGGACGCCGCCCGGCGCGTGCAGGAAGGTCGAGACCGTGAACTCGCCGTCGGTGAGCGCGATGAAGCCGCCGTGCGGGTGCTCATCGGTCCCGGGGTTGGGCTTCAACGGTGTGAACTCGTCGGTCGTGAAATCAACGATTCCGACTGCACCGGCGGTCGGAGGCTTCTTCGCCACCGAGCAATCGAATCCAAACGCTGGTACCGCAACCACAAGGGCAAGCAGTGTTGCGCCGAGCAATGCCAACATCTTGAGCCGCATGAAATCCTTTCCCTCGATTCGCCGCAGTCAGCGGCCTTCCGCCGGGGACTGAAGCGAATGGATCCCCCTTTGTCAATCGGAACTAAACGACTAGGGGGGCTAGGCCGTCTCCACCTTGATCAGGTTCGTCGTGCCCGGCACGTTGACCGCAGTTCCTGCGGTGATGACCACGCGGTCGCCGGACTCGACGATGCCGGTCGAGCGGGCCGCTTCAAGACTCACCGCCCAAAGGTGTTCGACATCCCGGCATTGCTCGATGAGCGCGGGCACGACTCCCCACTCGATCGCGAGCTGCTGGGCCGCATGGGGCTTGTGCGTGACAGCGATGACCGGCCGCCGGGGCCGATGGCGCGCGACCGCGGACGCGGTCCGTCCGCTATAGGTCGGGACGAGCACCGCAGCCGCTTCGAGAACTTCGGCGATGTCGCACGCCGCGTTCGACATGGCCTCCCCCACGGAGCGAAACGGCTCGTCCTGCGCAAGCTCATGCCTGTACGCGAGACTCGGCTCGACGGCGCGGGCGATCTTGTCCATCGTCTGAACGCTCTCGATCGGGAAACGTCCGACCGCGGTCTCCCCTGAGAGCATGAGCGCCGAGGTGCCGTCGAGGATCGCGTTGGCGACGTCGCTTGCCTCGGCCCGGGTGGGCTCCGGCTGATTCAGCATCGACTCGAGCATCTGAGTGGCCGTAATTGCAGGCTTCCCGCGCTCGAGCGCAGCCTGAAGGATGCGCTTCTGGACGAGCGGCACTTCGGCGGGGCCGATCTCGACTCCCAGATCTCCTCTCGCGACCATGACTGCATCGGAGACCCGGAGGATGCCGTTCAGGTCGTCGATCGCTTCGGCCTTCTCGATCTTTGCGATCACGAGGGCCTCGGAGCCCGCGGCGTGGAGAAGCTCGCGGAGCTCCCGCACGTCATTGGCCGAGCGGACGAACGAGAGGGCCACGTAGTCCACGTCGAGGCCCAGCGCGAAGTCAAGGTCGCGCCGGTCCTTTTCGGTGAGCGAGGGGACAGGGATCGGAACGCCCGGGACGTTCAGGCCCTTGTGGGCTTCCACGACGCCACCGACCATGACGGTGCTCAGGACACGGCCTCCTTCGACTTCATCGACGCGAAGACGAACGCGCCCGTCGTCGATCAGGACGTCGTGGCCAGGCCGGAGGACCTGCGGGAGAACCGGCGGGCCCACGGGTAGGTCGCCGTCTGAGCCGCCACCGTCGCCGGTGAGCCTCACCCGGTCGCCCGGCGCGAGCTCGAGTGGAGCCTTCAGCTCTCCGATCCGGAGCTTCGGGCCCTGCAGGTCAGCGATCAGGGCGAGCGGACGCCCGGCCCGCGCCTGCGCATCGCGTACGAGGCGGGCGCCTTCAGCGTGATCTGCATGGGCTCCGTGCGAGAAGTTCAGTCGCGCCGCATCCAACCCCGCGTCTACGAGTGCGTCGATCATCCCTTGGGACGAGGAGGCGGGGCCGATCGTGCAGACGATCTTCGTGCGACGCTGGCCGCTGTTCACCTGGTCACGGTAGCCGAGAGACCCGAAGGCGCCGGGCCCGGGTACGAAATCGGTAGTCCCCGGGGGACCCCCTGATTACTGGTTCCCCCGCGTCCAGCGTATGGCGCCCAGGCGCGTACGTGACGCGCGATTCGTGCCGAGAGCTTGACGCGATCGCAACGGGTCAGGTGGTCGGGGAAAACGCCGACCAGCCCGGGTACTCGGCCCGGTCGCCGAGCTCCGCCTCGATCCGCAGGAGTTGGTTGTACTTCGCGACACGATCCGTGCGAGACGGCGCGCCCGCCTTGATTTGACCTGCGCCGGTGGCAACGGCCAGGTCCGCGATCGTCGTGTCCTCCGTCTCCCCCGAACGATGGGAAATGACGACCGCGTACCCGTGAGAGCGCGCGAGCTCGATGGCGTCGAGCGTCTCGGTCAGCGTCCCGATCTGATTCACCTTGACGAGGATCGCGTTGGCAACGCCCTCCTCGATCCCGCGCCGGAGACGGGTGACGTTCGTGACGAAGAGATCGTCGCCGACGAGCTGAACCCGGCTCCCGATCCGATCGGTCAGCTTGCGCCAGGCAGCCCACTCGTCCTCGGCGAGACCGTCCTCGATCGAGACGATGGGGTAGGTGTCCGTGAGGCTCGCCCAGTAGTCGACCATCTCATCCGGATCGGCTTCACGGCCCTCGAACCGGTAGCGCCGGTCCTTCCAGAGCTCCGTGGCGGCAGGATCGAGCGCGAGAGCCACGCGGTCGCGGTGCCCTGCCCGCTCGGCCGCCTCGAGCACGACTTCGATCGCCTCCTCGCTCGACCCGAGGTCCGGTGCGAAGCCCCCCTCGTCCCCGACCGCGGTCGCGAGGCCTCGCTCGTGCAGGAGGTCCCGAAGTGCATGGAAGGTCTCCGCGCCGATCTCGAGCGCCTCGGCGAACGACACGGCACCCGCAGGGACGACCATGAACTCCTGCAGATCGAGCGTATTCTGGGCGTGCGCGCCCCCATTCACCACGTTCAGCATCGGGACGGGCAAGACGTGCGCGTCCTCGCCGCCGATCCAACGGTAGAGCGGAACTCCTGCATCAGCCGCAGCGGCCTTCGCGACAGCGAGCGAGCAGCCCAGGATCGCGTTCGCTCCGAGCCGGCCCTTGTTGTCCGTGCCGTCGAGGTGAATCAGCAACTCGTCGATGGCGCGCTGATCTCCCGGATCCCGCCCTGCGAGGGCAGATGCGATCTCTCCCCGAACGTGCTCCACCGCCCTGAGGACGCCTTTGCCGCCGAAGACGTTCCTGTCGCCGTCTCTAAGCTCGGCTGCCTCGAACTGCCCGGTCGAGGCACCGGAGGGAACGGCAGCGCGGCCCAACGCACCGGACTCGAGCCCAATCTCCACCTCGATCGTGGGGTTCCCACGCGAGTCCAGGATCTGGAGCGCACGCACGGACCGGATCGGCGAG
>JBBQXP010000008.1:0-46647 GCA_038209555.1 Gaiellales bacterium | reverse complement strand
TGAATGATCGAACTGTTTATCCACTCGGCAAGCGGCGAACCCTGATCGTGTTCGCCGGGCTCTTGCTCGGCATGCTCGTCGCGGCGCTCAACCAGACCATTGTCTCGACGGCCCTTCCGACCATCGTCGGCGATCTCGGCGGGCTCCAGCACTACTCGTGGGTCTTTTCCGCCTACATGCTCGGACTGACGGTCACGGTGCCGCTCTACGGCCGGCTCTCCGACTTCTACGGCCGCAGGCCGTTCTTCGCGCTCGGGATCGTCCTCTTCTCGGCGGGATCGATCGTAGCCGGGCTCGCACCCTCGATGGAGGTGCTGATCGCGGGCCGCGCCATCCAGGGTCTCGGCGCCGGCGGGTTGATCCCACTCGGCATCGCCGTGATCGGCGACATGATTCCGCCGCGACAGCGTGGAAAGTGGCAGGGCCTGATGGGCGTGGTCTTCGGCGTGTCCTCCGTGGTCGGCCCCGCTACCGGCGGCTGGATCGCCGACAACACTTCCTGGCGCTGGGCCTTCTTCGTCAGCCTTCCTCTCGCCGCGCTTGCGCTGATCGTGGTGTGGGTCGGCTTCGACGCGAGGCAGGTCAAGGAACGACACCGGATCGACTACCTCGGCGCCGCCCTGCTCACCGCGGCCATCTCCACCGGCTTGCTCGGATCGGTCTGGGGCGGCGTCGACTATCCCTGGGCCTCGCCGGTCATCGTGGGCCTCTTCGCCGCCTCCACCCTCCTCACGGTCGCGTTCGTGCTGCAGGAGCGGCGCGCGGCCGAGCCGATTCTCCCGCTCGACCTCTTCCGGAACCGCACATTCGCCGTCGCCCAGATCGCTCTCTTCGGGATCGGCGCGGCGATCTTCGGCACGATCATGTTCGTCCCACTCTTCGTCCAGCAGGTGCTGGGCGAGAGCGCGACGAGTTCGGGCGCCGTCCTGACCCCGCTCATGCTGGGGTGGATCGGGTCGAGCGCCGCCTCGGGCCAGATCGTCTCGCGCACGGGCCGCTACCGTCCGGTGCTCCTCGCGGGCCCGCCGATCATGGCGGCCGGGCTCTACCTGCTCGCCGGTATGGGACCCGACTCGACCGCATTCGAGGCGACCCGCAACGTGGTCGTCGTCGGTATCGGGACGGGGCTCCTGATGCAGAACTTCACGGTCGTCGTCCAGAACGCCGTTCCCCGCACCCTGATGGGTACGGCTACCGCTTCGACCCAGTTTTTCCGGTCGATCGGCGCCACGGCCGGCGTCACGGCGATGGGGGCGATCATGCTCGCCCGGCTGGGCGCGCCGGAGGCGTCCGGTGCCGGGCCCGCCGAGCTCGCGAACGCCCTCCATCCGGCCTTCGCGCTGGGGATCATGCTGTGCGCCCTGGCGTTCGTGGCGACGCTCTTCCTGCCCCACACCGAGCTTCGCAGCACCATGGAGGAGCCGGTGGCCAAGCCCGCTCGGGCACAGAGGCAGGCAGCGTGACCCACGAGGCGGAGAGCGAGCGCCTGGCCGAAGGGATCATCCGCCTCTGGGGTGAGCTTCAACGGCGGAAGACGACCACCGGAGAGGAGCTCTCGACGGCCGAACTGACCACGCCCCAGGCGATCGCCCTCCGCGTCGTCGTCCGCGAAGGCCCCTGCCGGATGGGGGCGCTCGCCGAGGCACTCGGTGTCACGGTCGCCACGGCGAGCCGAACGGTCGACGCCCTCGCCGCCCGGAAGCTCGTCCGCCGCGAGAGCGACCCCGCCGACGCCCGGGCCGTGCGAGTCGTCGCGACGGCGACCGGCAAACGGGAGCATCTGGTCCGTCGCAAGCGCTTCGTGGCCGCGCTCGGCCGGGTCGCCGACGACCTCTCCGAGCACGAGCGGCGACAGCTCGTCGAGTCGCTGGAGACACTCGGGCGACTCTTCGCCCGGCCGGAAGAGCCGCCCGCCGACGCTAGGCGTTACGCAAGAGCGCGCGCGGGCTCAGCCTGAGGTCGCGGTCGAACGGGTCGAGTCCCTCGCGCCGCTTGAGCCCGTTCACGACGACGTAGGTGAGCGGCGTGGCCGCAATCTCCCAGGCCACTTTCGCCACCCACGTCGTCACGATCGTCTCGACGAGGGGCGCGCCGGTGCCGGCGAAGGCGAGCAGGACGAAGATCGAGGAGTCGAGGGCCTGACCGACGACGGAAGAGCCGATCGTGCGCGTCCAGAGAAAGCGCCCGCCGGTCGCCACCTTCAGGCGAGCGAGCACGAACGAGTTCGATAGCTCGCCCGCGAGGTATGCGGCCAGGGAGGCGCCGAACAGGCGAAGCGACGTCCCGAGCACCGAGGAGTACGCCTCCTGGTTCGGCTGCCAGAAGTCGGCCGCCGGGAGGGCGATGGCAAGCTGAATCGCTCCGACCGCGAGCAGGTTGCAGGCGAACCCGAGCAGGATCACGCGGCGCGCCGTCCGGAAGCCGTACACCTCCGTAAGCACATCCCCAAGCAAGTAGGCGAGCGGGAAAAGGATGTTGCCCGCGTCGAGGACGTGGCTGCCGGCCTCGGTCAGCTTGACCGCAATGATGTTCGAAACGACGAGCGCCGTCACGAAAACAGCGGCGATCGCGACGAGGTATCCGGAGTATTTTCCTCCGGTCGGCGCGCGGTTCACGCCGCGGAGCCGCGCCCGCGGCCGTTCCGGCCCGGAAGCAAGCGGCGGGCCGTCGCCTTCGCGATCGCCGTCGCCATGGCCGGGTTTTCCTGGAGCCTTCGCACCGAATACTCGTACCAGCGGCGGCCGAACGGGACGTAGACGCGGAGGCGGTGGCCCTCGCGAACAAGCTGGTCCCCGAGGTCGTCGCCCACCCCGAGCAGCATCTGGAACTCGTACTCCTCGCGCGTCTTGCCGTGCTGCTCGAGCAGCTCCTTCGCGCGGTCGATCACCCAGCCGTCGTGGGTTGCGACTGCTACGTAGGCGCCGGCTTCGAGCAGGTCGTCGACTGCATTGACGAAGTTCTCCCGAATCGCCTGCGCTCCCTGATACGCGATGTCGGCCGACTCGAGGTAGATCCCCTTGCATATCCGCACGTTCGGACGGAGATCCGCCAGGGCGGAGATGTCGTCCAGCATGCGGCGCAGGCGCGCCTGGAGCACGACGCCGACACTCGTCAGCCCCTCCTGGCGCAGCTCCCGGTAGACCTCGAGCGTGTCGGAGGTCGTCGAGGCGTCCTCCATGTCGATCCGAACGAAGTTCGACCGCTCCTCCGCACAGCGGACGAGGTCAGCCAGGTTCTCGCGGTAGAGGCCCGTGTCGATGCTCAGCCCAAGCCCTGTCGGCTTGACGCTGACGTTCGAGTCCAGCCCCGCACGGCGAATGGTCTCGAAGACGTCGCGGTAGGCCTTCACAAGCGCGAGTGTCTCCTCGCGCGTCGTCACCTCCTCCCCGAGCACGTCGAGGGTGGCGAGCTTCTCGGCCTCATTCAGCCGCTTGACGACACGGCAGGCTTCGGAGAGCTCTTCCCCGGCGATGTATCGACGCGACAGCCGCTTGACCACCGGACGTGGAACGGCAGGCAGTAGACGGACGATCGCGCGGTCGAGGACGGCCACTAGCGCTCGCGCATGAAGCCCTGGCGCGCGGCCGAGACCAGCGCGACCGCCTCGGGGAAGAGGACGCGCATCGCATCGCGGAGAGCGATCGCCTGCTCGTCGACGGGGCCCTGAACGTCGATCCGCTTCAGCGCCGCGCCGGTCAACTCGACCGCGGTGTTCAGCGTCAGCGTCGCGAACTGCTCGCGCTGCGACTCCTGGACTGCTTCCGACTGCTGCTCGGCAAACTCGCGGAGCCCGCGCATGAGCTCCTCCGGATCGCCTCCGAACGGGAACCCGAACCCACCTTCCATGTCGCTCCTTTCGGCTCGCCTAGATGGCTGATCGGTAATTGCCGTGCATCTAAGCGAGCGCCAGCTTGTACGTGCCTTCGACCCTACGGGCCAGCTCGTCGGCTGCGCCGACCCCTACCTTCATCGCCTCCGCGAACGGAGAGCTTCCCCCGTCCCCCAGGGTCTGCTCCAGTCGAGCCGCCGCCAAACCGACGGCGTCCAGATACGCGAGGTTGGCGATCCGCGGAGCTTCGAGGAGGGTCCCGGCCAGCGCCCGCGCCGCCGCTTCCGCCTCATCGATTCCCTCGGGCTTCTCGGTGACTCGGAGCTCCGCGAGTGTCGCGCGCAGAGCATCGAGGTCGCCCCCACCCGCGCTCTCCTCGGCCAACTCGCACATGGCTGCAATCGACGCTGCTTCGTGCACGAGTGCCCGGTCGAGGACGGGCTCAGCGGCTGCGTCGAGTGCAAGCCACCGCTCTTCGCCGCCCGCCCCGCCGAACGCGCAGAGAAAGATGAGCCGACCGGAGGAGGTCTCCGCCGGAACGACACCAACGACCTCCTCCCCGTCCGACGCAAAGGTGGCCGCCGCCTCCCGGGCGCCGACGATCTGATCCTCGAGCGTCACCGCAAGCAACAATAGCCAGGTGGAACAGGCGCTCGGCGAAGCCACACGAGAGGCACAGAGCCTTTTCGCGCCCCTCGGCCCGACCTACGACCGCTATGCGCGCGTCCTCTCCTTCGGGCAGGACCCGCGCTGGCGGAGCTTCCTCGTCTCTCGGGTGGAAGCCGCTCCTGACCAGAGGATCCTCGACGTCGCGAGCGGGACCGGTGCGGTGGCGACCGAGCTTGCGCGCCGCTACGGGTGCTCCGTGGTCGGGATCGACCAGAGTGCCGAGATGCTGGCAGCAGGCCGGCGCCGCGTCGCAGCAGCCGGTGTCGGCGGGCTCGTGCGGCTCGAGCAAGGCCGGGCGGAGTCGCTTCCCTTCGAGGACGAAAGCTTCGACGCCGTCACGTTTACCTACCTGCTCCGGTACGTGGACGATCCGGCCGCGACCCTGCGCGAGCTCGCCCGCGTACTTCGTCCGGGTGGAAGGCTTGTCTCGCTCGAGTTCTTCGTGCCGCCCAATCCTTTGGCCAGAGCCGCCTGGGAGCTTTACGTGCGCGTCGGGCTCCCGCTCGCCGGCAGCGTAGTCTCGCCCGGGTGGGGACGCGTCGGCCGGTTCCTTGGGCCGAGTATCCGCGGCTTCTACGAGCGCGTGCCGCTCCCGACGCTCCTTGGGCTCTGGCGCGCCGCGGGGATCAGGGAGCCACGCTTCCGCCGCCTCAGCCTGGGCGGAGGTATCGTGGTTTGGGGCGACCGTGAGCGCTGAGGCGCCGCGGCCCGCCTTCTACGCGCTCCCCCCCGGGAGCTGGCGCGACTACGCGACGCTCCTCCATCCGCCCTACACGGCGTGGCACCTTAGCTACGTCGCGATCGGCGCCGCCCTCGCGCCGGATTTCCGGGTCTCCCGGCTCCTACCGACGCTTGCGGCGTTCTTCCTCGCAGTCGGAATCGGAGCGCATGCGCTGGACGAGCTCCATGGTCGGCCGCTCCGCACCGAGCTCGGGTCCAGGACGCTCATCCTGCTCGCCGTCCTCTCGATTGCCGGAGCCGTTGCGGTCGGCGTCTACGCGGCCGTCGCCTGGAGCCCGTGGATCGCTGTCTTTGCCCCTCTCGGCGCCTTCATCCTCTGCGCCTACAACCTGGAGCTCTTCAGCGGCCGCTTCCACACGGACACCTGGTTTGCACTTTCCTGGGGCGCGTTCCCGCTGGTCACAGGGTTTTTCGCCGTCGCGGAGACGATCACACCGGCCGCGATCTTGGCCGGCGCCTTCGCCATTGCGCTCAGCCTGGCGCAGCGCCGTCTCTCGACCCAGGTCCGTCACGTGCGCAGGCACCTCAGAGAGGTACGGGGGACAATCGTCCAGCACGACGGATCCACCATGGAAGTCGACGTCGAGTCCTTGATCGGAGCCGAGGAGCGCGCCCTCAAGCTGCTCACGGCGGCAACTGTCCTTCTCGCGCTCTCGCTGGTCATGATGAGACTTGCATGATCGCGATCCCGATTCCGCCGGAGCCGGCTCTCCTTCGCCCGGCACCTCCCGCCCTCGTCGCGCCGGCGCCGAGACAGGTCTCGTTCGGGCTCGTGGACGGACGCGTCAACGCCGGCACGGTTCGAATCGCCGTCTTCGTAGACGGTGCCGAGACGGCCGGCCGGTCGACGCCGCGAGGCCGATTCCGCCTCCGCGTCACCCTCCCCACACGCGACGTAGCCGTGAAGGTGGTGGCGTACGGTCCCGGCGGAAGGTCTTCCGCGACCACGGTGAGTCCCGTCTTCGGGCTGCCACGGGCAGCCCTTCCGACGGCGACCCTGGGCCGCCTCGACCCCGTGCTCCAGCGTCGCTTGAGAACGCGCAGTAGCGCCTTTCCGGGAATCACGGCGTTCTACGTCCAAAACCTCCGAACCGGCGCGGGCGCAGCCTGGAACGCACGCGCACGGTTCCCGGCCGCCTCGACGGTAAAGCTCGGGATCGCGATCGAGGTCATGCGAACGCTGTCCGGTCTGCCCGCCAGAGGTACCGAGGTCGACCGGCTGCTTCGCTCGATGCTCCAGGTGTCCAGCAATCAGGCGGCGAACGAGCTCCTCGTCTGGCTGAGCGGCTCGACGGGCGCCGGCGCGGCCCGCGTCAACGCCACCTTGCGTCTGGCCGGCATCACCGACACAGAGCTTTACGGCGGCTACATCGTCGGGACGGGGCTCGCGGCAGGCAGGCCGATCCCAGTCGGCGTCGTCGAGTCACCCTCGCTCGGCATCGGGAAGTACACGACCGCCTGGGATATGGCCCGGATGTTCAAGTACATTCATCTGGCGACGGCCGGTCGCGGACCACTGGTCGGCCGCCTGCGCGGGTTCACGCCGGCGGATGCGCGGCGCCTGCTCTACTTCCTCGCCCACTCGCAGGACCATGGAAAGCTGGATCGCTTCGTCCACCGATCGGGAGTCGCCGTCCCGCACAAGGCCGGCTGGATCTTGACGGCGCGCCATGACACGGGCCTCGTCTACTCGAGCGACGGCGTGTTCGTGGCGGCGGTCATGACGTGGAACGGGTCGGGCATCAGCATGTCGGCCGACGAGCTGGCTGGGAGAATCGCGAAGGTCGCGCTCGAACGCTTCACTGCCTCCTCCGCCGCCGCCGCGACGCCCACTTCCACCCGCGCGACCTTCCTGTCGCTTCGCCTCTAGACTCGGAAGAGGCCTACTAGGCCTACGATTGGGCCATGGCAGGAGCCTTCGAGATCGCGTTCGCGGCCGGGCTTGCCCTCGTCGGAGTCTCCTTCGGCGCGGTCGTCCTCGACCGCGTCTCGGAGAAGTTCCTCATCACGGCGGCGGTCATCCTCACGCTCGGATCCCTTGCCGGCTGGGTTGCCCTGGGGATCAATCTTTCCGAGGACTTCATCGAGACGCCTCCCCTCCTCCTCGCCGCCGGGGGCCTGCTCGCGTCGGCGGTCGCAGAAGCCGGGCTCCTGCTGTTCGTCCGTGCCCTCCGGCGTTTGCGGGATCTTGACCGGACGAGCGAGCTCAGCCAACAGCGCCTTCGGGCGTTCCTCGAGCAGGAAGCCGAGACGCGGACATCGGAGCAGGGACTAGTGCTCGCCCGCGAACGCTCGACCGCGAACCAGCTCCTCGGCGAGCAGGAGCGCAAGCTCGCCCAGGAGCGTCGCGACCTTGTCGTACGCCAGACTGAGCAGGCGCGAGTCGAGCTGACCGAGGCGGTCGCCCAGGTGCAGGAGCGCCTGGAACGGAGGCTCGCTGCCTGGGCGGCCGACCTCGACCGTGGCCAGCGGGCGCTCGAGACCCGTCTGACGGAGCTCGGCCAGCGGCAGGCCGAAGCCGCCGCGTCGCACGAGGCCCGCCTGACGTCCGATGCCGAGCAGCTGGGCGCGGCGGCCGACGAGCAGCGCGCGCTCCTCTCCCGTCTTCGCGAGGACCTGAAGCAGGGAGCCAGGGAGGTGCTCGACGAGGGACGCGAGGAGCTCGAGGAGCACTCGGCCGAGCGCAGGCGGGCGCTCCAGGAGCTCGCGCAGCAAGTCCGTGACCGCGAGCGCGAGCTCCGGGAGCACGTCGACCGGGAGGTCGCCGAGGCGCAGACGAGGCTCAAGAACGATTACGCCGACGCCACCAGGCGCCAGCTCGAAAACCTCGAGCGCTCGCTCGAGCGGTCGGCGAACCGGCTCGCCGAGGACGCAGAGAGGCGCTTCGACGTCCAGATCAAGCAGTCGAGGGAGAAGTCGGCCGAACGACTCTCGCACGAGCTCGACCGCGCCATTGAGAAGTTCACGCGCCAGGCCGAAAAGGAGATCGCCGACCGAATCGCGCTCGCCGCGCAGTCGACCGCCGAGCGGCTCCAGAAGCGCACCGAGGACACCGCCCGGGCGGCGGAGTCGCAGTACGGGGTGGCCGCCGACCGCCTGCGCCTCATCACGGACCGCCTCGACGAGGCCCTGGCAGATGCGGAGCAGCGCATCCACGAGTTCGAGACGAAGATCGAGTCCGAGGTAAGCACAAAGCTCGAAGAGCTCGCGCGGGCAATCCGGGCAACACAGAACTAGGCAGGGATCGTGAGCGCGAGGCCGAAACAGCGGCAACGTGGACGAGCAGCTGACGATGATCGAGCCGGAAATCGACGAGCGCGCAAAGGTCGAGAGCTGGCGCCTGCATGTCCTGATCGAGGCGGGCTATCCGCTGCCGTACGCGGAGCGCATCGCGCAGTCCCACGCCGACCTCCACGAAGCCGTGTCACTCATCCGGCACAGCGGCTGCACGCCCGAGGTCGCGGCCCAGATTCTCCTCTGACGAGTCCCCGACAGGCCCCTTAGCGCCGTCGCGCGCCGGACCGGCGGCCGTGTACGGTCAGGCCCGTGAAGCTCGAGCCGCTCGTGTACGGCGACCGCAAGGTCTACACGGTCTCCAACTTCAACCGGGGCGTCGCGATGTGGCTCCGCCGCCTGCCCACCCTCTGGGTCGAGGGCGAAGTGACAGAGCTGCGCCGCCAGGACGCATGGCAGACCGTCTTCTTCACGCTCAAGGACCCTTCCGACGGCGCCTGTCTTTCCGTGACCATGCCCCGGGCCGGGTTCGACGGCCTCCGTCTCGCCCTCACGGACGGTGACCGTGTCCACGTCTACGGGCGGCCCGACTTCTACGCGGCCCGCGGCGTCTTCCAGCTCCGCGCGCTCTCGATCGAGCCGGTGGGCCTCGGCGACGTCCTGGCGCGGATCGAGAGGCTGAAGCGCACGCTGGCCGCCGAGGGCCTCTTCGAGCCCGGGCGGAAACGCCCGCTGCCGCCCTTTCCTCGGTGGATCGGGCTGCTGACCGGCAACGAGGCCGCAGCCAAGCGCGACTTCGTCACCGCGGTGACGGCGCGGTTTCCGGCTGTGAACGTGCTCGTGGCCGAGACGTACGTCCAGGGACCGCAGGCGCCGGCCCGGATCGTTGCGACCCTCGCCGAGCTGGCCGGCCAGCCAGGCGTCGACGTCATCGTGGTCACGCGTGGCGGAGGGAGCTTCGAGGACCTGCTTCCGTGGAGCGACGAGCGGGTGGTGCGAGCACTCGCCGCCTGCCGCGTCCCCGTGGTGAGCGCGGTCGGCCACGAGCAGGACACGCCGCTCTGCGACCTGGCGGCGGACGTCCGCGCCTCCACACCGACGGCCGCTGCCCGGCTGGTCGTTCAGGATCGGAGCGAGCTCCGCGGGCACCTCGACGCGCTCCGGGCAGCGCTCGAGCGGGACACCAGGCGTGGCCTCGCCCGCTCCCGCGAGCGAGTGGGAGCCGATGCGGCCAGGCTCGCACGTGCCCCGGGTCTCTTCCTCGAGCGGAAGCGGAGCGCCCTCGACGCCGTCGCGGGACGTTTGCGAGCGCTCTCACCGGACGCGACGCTCGGGCGCGGCTACGCAATCGTACGAAGCGGCCGCAACGTCGTTCGGTCCGCATCGGCGTTGGGAAGCGGTGAGCTGGTCGACGTCCGTGTGTCCAAGGGCCGGTTCTCGGCCCGGGTGGAGGAAGTCGACCCGTGAGTCCGGAGTCGTCGTTCGAGGAGGCGAGGCAGGAGCTCGAGCGGATCGTCGCGCAGCTGGAGAGCGGCCAGGCAAGCCTGGAGAACTCCGTCGCGCTCTGGGAACGTGGCGAGGAGCTCTACCGGGTCTGCGTCGCGAAGCTCGATGCCGCCCAAGGGAAGATCGAGGAGCTCGGGCAACGCGCCGGGCAGGTCCGCCCAACGGGGGACACGTCAGACGCCAAGCGCCCGGACAGCGGTTCTCCGTCGGACGACTGAAGGCCGCGCCACCAGAATCTCCTCGAAGTATTCGCCGTTTCGACGCCCCGTTCGACGGTTGACGTGCCGGACGACGCGATCCTCGAGCTGAAGGCCGGCGTTGCTCAGGATGCTCCCGTAGAGCTCGCGGCGGTCGTTCACGACAATGACGATGCGGCCTCCCGGGCGCAGGGCCTGGGCGGCCCGGTCGAGCACTGCCGCAACGGCCTCGCAATACCCGCGCACGCCGCGCCCGATCTCGGCCTCGTCCCTGCGCTCGAGCTCGAGCAGCTCGAAGGCGTACGCGTGCTGCTCGTGATAGTCGATCAGCCCGGGATAAGGAGGGGACGTCAGTACGAGGTCGACCTGCTCGGGTGGGTCGAGCACCCGCGCATCGCCGTGGAGCATCAGCGCCGACGTCTCAGCCCGGAGCTCTGCATAGTCGTGGACGCGCTGGGCGGCGTCGCGGACGTACCGGCGAAGGAACTTCGCCGCCTCGCCGACAGGCCGGCACGTCTTCCGGTGCTTGTGGCAGAAGTACTCGGCCGTGACAGGCTCACGGGGAAAGTCGAGATCGTCGTGGCGTGTGCGCCGGGACGAGCGCGCCGCCCGCGAGAGGACGACGCTCCAAAGCCCCGGATAGGTCGTACCCGCCACGCGGGCTCGGAAGTCGAGGAGTTCGCCGACTGTGCGGGGGGCAAACCACCGGTTCAGGTACGAAGAGGCGTTCCTCGGCACGGGCTCGCGCTGGGGCTGTCCAAAGTGAACGACATCCGCGAGCAGAGCCTCCGGGTCGTACACCGCGGTCTTGGCTTCGGAGAGCATGCAGTTGAACGCCGACACGTCACAGCCCGCAGCGCGCATTCCGAGCGCGTTCGCCTCGACGAGCGTCGTGCCCGAGCCGGCAAACGGATCCCAGACGAGGTCGCCGGGCGAACCGTAGCGCCGGAGGAAGACCTCCGCGAGCTGCGGCACGAATTTGCCGAGATACGGGTGCAGCCTGTGCACGTGCTTCGTCCGCTCCCGCTCGGGAAGGTCGGCTTCTGACCACGACAACTCGAGGTCGATCTCACCGTAGAGGGCGGCCTGCGTACGCACGGCTACGAGTTCGCCACCGCTGGCGCGTGACCTTTCGCCCGTTATGATCCTCGCCCATGGCGACGCAACCCGCCGATGCCCTGAAGAAAGTGCCGCTTCTCGCCGGTCTCAGCGACCGTGAGCTCGCGCGTCTCGCCGGTCAGCTCCACGAGCGGAAGTTCCCCGCCGGCTCAAAGGTGGTGACCGAGGGCGCGACCGGAACGGGGTTCTTCGTGATCACCGACGGCGAAGCCGAGGTGGAGGTCGGTGGGCACGTGCGCACCGAGCTCGGGCCCGGGGACTACTTCGGCGAAATGGCACTGATCGACGAAGGCATCCGGTCGGCGACCATCACGGCCGTGACGGATCTCACCTGCTACGGCATGACTCCGTGGGAGTTCAAGCCTTTCGTCGACGAGCATCCGGAAGTCGCCTGGACGCTGCTCCAGAACATGACGCGCCGGCTCCGAGAGGCCCAGTCCGACTGAGCCGGCCCGTTCGTCGCTGCGGCGCAGGAACCCTGTTTCGTGAGTCGAAGGAAGCCCGTGACCTCGGGCATGAGACCGAAGCCTCATGGGTAAGGAGGTCGAAGACCCTACCGAGGAGTAGAAATGGGCATTGGTGTAAGCATTCTTCTCATCGCAGTCGGCGCAATCCTTGCCTTTGCGGTGAACGTCACGACGACCGGGATCGATCTCGACACCGTCGGCGTGATTCTCATGATCGTCGGCCTACTGGGCCTCCTGCTCTCGCTCGTCTTCTGGTCGAGCTGGGGCGGCTTCGGCGGCTATCGCCGCGACACGGGAGGTCGCGATCCGTACGACCGCCCGCCGCCGCCGTACTAGGCCGCGGCGAGCAGCCTCGATTCGCAAGGGCGGCCGGAAGGCCGCCCTTGCGAATGTGTTGAGAAGGGTCCTGAAAGCACAGAGCGACGGGCCCTTGCCCGTCGCTGGTTGAGATGTTCCCAGCCGCGCACCTTGCGGCGCGCGGCTGGTTTATTCGGCGTTTCTAGAAGACGAACGCGATCAGAAGAACGATCAGGATGATGAGAAGAATGGTGCCGAGTCCGATGTACATGTGCGGTCGTCCCTCCTTTCCGTTGCCCGAAAGTTGAATACCCCGTCGGCAAGCACTCGTAAACCTGTCGGACAGTACGACTAGGCGATCCGCGCGACGCGTTGCTCCTCGAGCTCGACGTCGCTCATGTCCGGCATGCGCTTGAGCGTGGCGAACGAGAATCCCTCGCGCGCGAGGAAGAGCAGCCCGAGGCCGACGCCGACCGACGCCTCGATCGCCTGCAAGCCAACGCCGAAAGCAAAGCCGTGCCGATAGGCGACCCCGTACGACAGGAGCGGCAGCGCGACGGCAGCCTGGAGCAAACCGATGTTCCCAGGCCAGAGCGGAAAGATCGTCGCGAGGTTCATGAGGACCAGAACGAGGGCGGCGGCGCTCAGGGGCGCGTCGATCCGGAAAGCCTTCAGCGTCGCCCACACGGCGAAGAGCTGGGCCGTCCAACCCAGTAGTTGGAGGACGATCGCGGAGCCCGCGGGGATGGGGCGCTTCAGCACCTCGAGGCCGTGTCTCGCGGTCCGGAGCGCCTTCCGGATCGGGCCGACCTCCTCGATCGGCACACGGCTCCGGTAGTGAACGAGAAGAACGCCGGCGATCAGGGCGCCGACGCCAATGCCGAGCACGATCGCCAGTCCTGGCACGGCCCAGTTCGGGATCCTGGCGGCGTAGAGGACGTAGACGACGAGCGCGACCGCGGCGAGGACATCGAACATCCGGTGGGCGAAGACGGTCCCGACGATCGTGGCCCAGGTACCGGGGCGCCTGCGCATGTGGCGGGTCAGAACGACGACGCGGGCGATCTCTCCGACCCGGCCGGGGAGCGCGGCGTTCCCGAGCAGGCCGATTGAGAAGGCAGCGAAGACCGTGCGCCGGCGCGGCTTCGGTGGCGGGACAGCCTGGTCGATTACGACCTTCCAGGCGACCGACCGGAAGAGCACGGAAGCGAAGTTGATTACAACGGCTGCCGCGACCCAACCCCACGCGACCAGGGCGAACGCATCCCGGACGACACCGGTATCCGGACCGCGCCAGAGAACGAGCGCGACGGCGCCGGCCAGGGGCGGAAGCAGGAGAGCCACACGGCCGGCTCGGCTCTGTGGGATCCGAGCTCTCACGCGGCCACCGTGGCGACAAAGGGGTCGCCGGCCGTCAAGCCTCCATAGACCTCGACCAGGCGCTCGCAGATCCGCGGCCAGGAGTAGCGCTCCTCGGCGACGCGGCGTCCGGCCTCCCCCATCGCAGCCCGACGCGGCTCATCGGCGACCAGCGCGACCAGGGCGTCGGCGAATGCCTCGTGATCCCCGGGTGGCACGAGGAAGCCCGTCTCTGGACCGGCGACGTCGTTGTATCCCTCGATGTCCGACGCAACCACCGGAGCCGAGCTCGCAAACGCGCGCGTCAGCACCATCCCGAAGCTTTCACGACCTGTCGAGGGCGCACACAGAGCCTTGGCACGGAGAAGCTCCTGCGTCAGCGCCTCCTCGGAGATGGAGCCGAGCAGGTCGACGTTCTCGTGCGAGAGCCCGAGCCGGCGCATGAGCCAGCGGACGGAGAGCGGATCTGCGCCGACGACCCGGAGCCTCATCCCTGTCGTCGCCGCCACACGGGGCCAAGCGCGCAGGAGAACCGCGAGGCCCTTCCTGGGCTCGTGCCTCCCGATGAAGACGACGTGGTCGTCCCTTCCCGACGCCGAGGCTGCGGGGGGGATCAGGACGCCGTTCGGCAGGATCTCGAACGGTCCTCCGATGATGGGCTCGGCGCTCGCACGCGCTCGCTCCGACACCGCGATCCGGTAGTCGATCCGCTCTGCGAGAAAGCCCCACGTGTGGCGGGAGTTCTTGTACCAGGTGAGCTTCTCGCCGGAGGCGTGGGACGTCGACACCACCGGGCACTCGGCGATCGCCAGCGCAAAGGCCGAGAGGATCGGCGTGAAAGGCTCGTGGACGTGGAGGACGTCAAACTGCTCGCGCGCGAAGATCCGGCGCATGCGAAGCATCGCCTGAGGGCTGAGCACGAGGTTCGGGAGCGAGCCGTTGGCAGGCACGATCACCGAGCGCCCGACGGGGACGACGTACTCGGGCGGCCGGTCGTGGCGGCCCACGCGGGGATGAAGGAGCTTCGTAAGCCGACCCGGGGGATCGTGACCCATGATCACCTGCACCTCGTGTCCGAGGTCGATCAGGGCCCGTGCCTGGTGGTCTGCGTGCTCCGGCACCCCGCCCCAGAAGGACCACGAGAACGGGACGACGATGCCGATCTTCATTCGCCGAGCCTAGATGGTTGGTCGGTGCTTGGCGCACTCACGGGGACAGGCCAGCCATGAGTGCGGTAAGTGCCGGTCAACCATCCGCCGCGCTCCACGTTGCCAGAGTGACTCCGTAAACTCGCCGCATGACCGAGACCCAGGCTCTTGCGACGCGCTCGGTCGTCGAAGCGATCAGCAGCCAAGGACTCGCGGAGCTCCACACGCACCTCGGCGGCTCAGTCGACCCGGCCGTCCTCTGGACGCTCGCCCACGAGCAGGGAATCGCGCTTCCGGTCAAGGACTACTGGGACTTCGAGGGGCTCGTGACGGTCGACCCGCGCGGTGTCGAGGGTCTCCCCCAGCTCGACTCGATCTACAAATGGACCGAGCTCATCCAGTCGAGCCCGCTCGCCGTCGAGCGCTCGGTACACGGGGCGATCGGAGGCGCGTACAGGACCCAGAACATCACCACTCTCGAGCTTCGCTTCAATCCCATGAAGCGAAACCGGGGCGGCGAGCGCGACCTCGACCACATCATCATGGCCGCGGTTCGCGGGCTCGACCGCGCCGGCCTCGAGTACCCGCTCGTGCGTGCGGGCCTGATCCTGATGATGGACAGAACGTTCACGACCGAGCAGAACGAGGTCATCGTCGAGAAAGCGATTCGCTACGCCTCACGGGGCATCGTCGGCGTCGACATCGCCGGCCCCAGGCCCGCCCCCGGGCGATATCCCTACGGGCAGCTCGCGCCTCTCGTGGAAATGGCCCGCAGCGCCGGGCTCGGCATCACGATCCACGTCGGCGAGGAGGGCGGCCAGACGGGTGTGGACGAGATCCGGGAAGTCGTCGAGGTCCTGCGGCCCGAACGGATTGGGCACGGGATCCTGGCCGCACAGGACGAGGCCACGATGGCGCTACTTCGCGACGCGGGAACCGTTCTCGAGATCTGCCCCAGCTCGAACCTGCTGACGCGCGCTCTTGCGGACGAGGATGCCCTCCGCGACACCTGCCGGGCCCTGGCTGACGCGGGCGTCCGGTTCACGATCGCAACAGACGGGCCCGAGATGATGCGCACGCATCTCCAGGACGAGCTCGAGCTGCTTCTGCGGATCGGCGCGCTCGAAGAATCCGAGCTGCGCGACGCCAACGCGACGGGGCACGTGACGAGCTTCCTGCCCGATCGCCTCTGACGGCTTCAGTTCCGCGGCTTCGGCGCCGATACAGGCATTGCTATGTCGTCACCCGACCCATTCCAGCCTGGCGCCGAACCTCTTCGAACCGTGGAACAGCCGGCCGGCGAGGTCATCTCACCGACCGGCTTGCGCGTCGAGGCTCCGCTGACCGAGGAACGCCCGGCCGTCGCTCCTGTGGACGACCAATGGGCCGAGGAGAACTTCTACCGGGTCGTCCTGAACCTCGAGGCAGGCGACTGGGTCGAGATCGAGACCTTCGCCGACGAGAAGTCGGCCGAGGCATGCGCCGCGGAAATCGTCGAGAGTCTCGCAGAGGCAAAGTCGTGGCCTCGGGTTCGCGGCCGCTACCTGAGACCGGAAACGATCATGTCCGTTGAGGTCTCCGAACGCCGCCGCTACACCGGCTCCGCCGCACGCGCGAGCTGGGGCCAGACGCTCGACTAGAAAGAAGTCTCGACCAGGCCGTAACCGCGAGGCTGATCGGGGCGTTGACCATGTGTGGCGACCCTGCGGACAATCGATCCTCCACGACACAAGGTGCCGCAGCCGCGCGCGGGTGAGACGCCCGAGCGCATGAAGGTTCGCTTCCGCAGCTTTCCCGAGGCACATCTCCACGCTCGCCTGGTTGCAACCCGGCCGCCCAAGCCCCCCTCTCGCTAGGAGGGATCCAGAGTAGTACTGGCGTGCGCCGCGGTTCGCATGCGCCTTGGAAGCGGACTCGGCCGGCGCAGTTACGCGAGAGCGCCGCCCAGATCGACAACTGCGCGCGAGCGCTAAGTTCCGCTCGGTGACGCTTCCGGCGCGGCCGGCATGAGCTGACCGGTTCCGACGCTGCTCGCTTGCCGTGACTGGGTGTCCTCGAGCATCTCGGCGAGACGCTCAAGCAGCCTCCAAGCGAGGTCGGCGTTGCCCTTGACCAAGCTACGGAACTCCCACATCGATGTAACGAAGCAGTGAACATCGGTGGTGGCGGTCACTGACGCTGTGCGGACGCGGTCGCGGATTAGGGCAACTTCGCCGAAGTGGTCGCCGGGGCCCAGCTTGGCTATCTCGTTTCCGCGAAGCGAGACGGACGCCTCGCCGTCAGTAATGACGAAAAAGCCAACGCCCTTCTCTTCACCCTCTTTTACGATCGAGGAGCCAGCGGGAATGGTCCGCTTCGTAAAGTCCCTCGCGAATCGCTTGAGTTCTCGTTCGCTCAGACCCCCGAGCAGCGGAACGCGGCGCAGGGCCCCGACGATGTCGTGGGTCATGGGCCCGATCCTACTTCGGGGAGGGCCTCATTCCCACCCCGAGGTGATCGGCTGGCGACCGAGTCAACCGGTTAGGTGGTTCCAAGCTACTCGACCGAAAACGAGCGACCTTCGGTTCAATCTTGTGCGAAGTCGACCTAGCTGGGGCTAAATATCGGCGCCTTCCCGGCCGATGAAACAGCGGCATGCCTGAGAACGGGACGCGGGACTCCACAACCGATCACACGAGGTCGCTCGCTGCCCTCGCCGACGCCTTCGCGTCGACCGACGTCCTCGAGCGGATGGCAGGGACGCTTGCGATCCTCCTCTACCAGATGGAGTGCTCCGCGGACGGGACCTACGAGTGCACCGCCTTTCTCGGATCCGGTCTCGAGGCTCTCGTCGGGTCGATTCCCTCCCATTACTCGCCCGAAGAGGCCTGGGACGCCGCCGTCCACGAGGACGACCGGGCCGCGTACGAGGCTGCGACGGCCAGTCTGGAGGAGGGCAGGCCGGTGGAGGTCGAGTACCGCCTGGTCGGCTACGACGGCGTCACGCGCTGGGTCTCGGATCGGATGCACCCCCGGCCGCACACCGACGCCGGACCGGTCGTGGTGGACGGCATCGTCGTTGACATCTCGGAGCGGCGCGTGGCCGCCGAGGCGCTGGCGGAGGCTCAGGACCGGCTGGCGTACATCGCTTACCACGACTCTCTGACCGACTTGCCCAACCGGACGCTCTTCCAGGAGCACCTCGAGAGCGCGCTTCACTGCGCGCGCGACACTGGCGCCGCAGTCGCAGTGTTCTTCGTCGATCTCGACAATTTCAAGCTGATCAACGACAGCTTCGGCCACGCCTCGGGCGACGAGCTGCTCTGCGCCGTTGCGGCGCGCCTCAAGCACTGCACGCGAACCTCCGACACGGTCGCGCGCCAGGGCGGAGACGAGTTCCTCATCCTCGTCCCCGACGTCGGTGCCGCCCGGAGCGTCCCGAAGGGTACGAGCGCGCAGGACTCGGCAGACGAGATCGCCTGGAAGATCCGGAAGGTCCTGCAGGAGCCGTTCGTCGTCTCGGGGATCGAGATCTATGTCACGGCCAGCGTCGGGATCAGCCTCTTTCCGCTCGACGCCGCGGACCCCGAGACGCTTCTCAAGCACGCTGATGTCGCCATGTACGAGGCGAAGGACGAGGGGCGAGACCGCCATCACCTCTACGCGGGAGCAGACGGCGACGCGCTCCGGCAACTCTCCATGGCCGGCCGCTTGCGGCGGGCGGTCAAAGCGGGTGAAGGGCTCGTCCTCCACTACCAGCCGCTCGTGAACATGAAAGACACGAGCATGGTGGGCGTCGAAGCGCTCATTCGGTGGTGCGACGGCGAGCGCGGCCTCGTCCAGCCCAACGACTTCATCCCCCTGGCCGAGCGGACCGGGCTGATCGGGCCGATGAGCGACTGGGTCGTCGAGCAGGCTTGCCGGCAAGCCGCCGCCTGGCGGGTAGACGGGCTTGATCTCTTCGTCTCCGTCAATCTGCCGGCATCGTTCTGGCAGCCGACGGCCATGCGGCACGTCCTCGGGACGATCGAGTCGTTCGGGCTGAACGCCGACCGCCTCATGATCGAGATCACCGAATCGGCCGTCATGGAAGAACGCGGTGGCGCCATGGGACCGGTGCTGGCTGAGATCCACGAGCGGGGTCTCAAGCTGGCGATCGACGATTTCGGCACCGGCCACTCCTCACTCGGACGGCTCAGCCAGATGCGCGTCACCACGTTGAAGATCGATCGCTCTTTCGTGAGCGGCCTTCCCGACGATCCGAACGCGGCCGTGCTCGTGACGTCGATGATTCAGCTCGCCGGCAGCCTGGGCCTCTACCCCCTCGCCGAAGGAATCGAGACTGAGGAGCAGCGCCGCTTCGTAGTCGAGCGCGGCTGCAAGCTCGGCCAGGGCTTCCTCTTCAGCCGACCCGTGCCCGCCGAGGAGATCCCCGCGCTCTACCCTGTTCTCGCCCCGCCTGCCTAGCCCGAGCGAGCCGCCGCCCAGCCTGCCTAGCGGTCAGCTGGCCCGGCGCAAGTGCTCTTCGACCCGGCGGTAGTCAGGCGTCTCGGGGCTGAGCTTCTCGAGCGCCGCGCGGAGGCATTCAGCGGATTGCTGGCGGCGGCCGCGGCGACCGTGAACGAGGCCGATGTTGGCGACGACCTGGCCCTCGGTCTGCGCGTCGTCGAGCTCCCGAAGGAGCGCCAGCGAGCGTCCGAAGTGCGCGAGCGCCGCGTCGTCGTCCCCGCCGCGGGCCACGGCGAGCGCAAGGCTGTTGAGCGTCAGCGCCTCTCCTCGCCCATCGCCGAGCTCGCGGACGATCTCGAGCGCCTTGTGGTGGTGATCGACGGCCGCGCGAATATTCCCGCTCCGACGCTCGGATGCCCCTCGTGCGTTCAGCCGAACAGCCTGCCTCCGGCGCCCGGCAACGCTTCGGCGAGGCCGTGGCCGAGGCCGAGCCCGAACGAGCTCCCCGAAAGCGGAGCCTGAGCGGCCCGCGATGTGCGCAAGGCGGCGTCGCGGGACCTGTGGCCGTGCTCGCCGAAGACGCGGCAGCACGACGGCCCCACCGACAAGCACCAGGACGGCGCCGACAGCGACGACAAGGACGGCGCCGGCGCCCAAGAGAACGAGCCTGGCAAAGCCGATCGCGGCCAGGAAGCCGAGTAGGAGCAACGCGAACGCGCCAACCGCGAGTGCGCGGCGGCGGAAAAGTGCCCCTTCCGGCGTCCGCGCGACCCCAGTGCGTACTACTGCAGCAAGTGTCTCATTTCCGAGTCCCATGTTCTTCCCCTTAGCTGGTCGAACCGCGCTCATTCGCCGTGGGTTGTCGCCGTCCTCCCTCGGTCGGTCTCGGGCTCGACCCGCGAGACCCAGGGTAACGAATGCCCTCCCTGTGCACGCGCCGCGTGTTAAGCGGGTCCCTCCGACCTCACAGAACCTTGCTCAGGCACGTTTCACCAGTGACCGTGAGCGAACCGTTTTCCCTCCCGGCCACCTCGGCTCGAAGCGACGACGGTCGGGCGCTCGCTGCGGCGCTCATCACGGTGATGCTCTGGGCTTCGGCATTCGTCGGTATCCGCGCGGCGGGAGAAGACCTTTCGGCGGGGCCGCTGACCCTTCTTCGACTTGCGATCGGCAGCGTCGCTCTCGGGGTGCTCGCCCTTGCTCTGGCTCGGCCTGACCCCTTACCGACCAAACGTGACATCCCCGGCTTGCTCGTGTTCGGGCTGCTCTGGTTCGGCGCCTACAACGTCATGCTGAATGAAGCCGAGCAGCGCGTAGATGCTGGGACCGCGGCGATGCTCGTGAACATCGGTCCGGTGCTCATCGCGCTCCTCGCCGGGCTCCTGCTTCGCGAGGGCTTCCCTCGCATGCTGCTCGCGGACTGTGCGGTGGCCTTCGCCGGCGCAATCGTTATCGGGCTCGCGACGTCCGAGGTGAGCGTTACGGCCGGCTGGGGAGCGGTGCTATGCCTCGCGGCAGCAGTGGCATATGCGGGTGGAGTCGTAGCTCAGAAGCCCCTGCTGGCACGAGCGTCGGGGCTCAAGCTGACCTGGGTCGCGTGCACCATCGGAGCTCTGGCCTGCCTGCCGTTCGCTCCGGCTCTCGCCCGGGAAGTCGAGCGAGCCGACGGAGCCTCGATCGCCTGGGTTGTCTCCCTCGGTGTCTTTCCGACCGCGCTCGGCTTCAGCACGTGGGCGTATGCGCTGGCGCGGACCAGCGCTGGGCGCATGGGCTCGACCACGTATCTCGTGCCGCCGCTGGCCGTCGCACTGGGTTGGGCGTTCCTCGGCGAGACGCCGCCGGCGCTCGCCTTCCTTGGTGGCGTTCTCTGCCTGATTGGCGTCTACCTGACGCGGAGCTCGGGCTGGCCTCGCTTCTCCCGTCGGGACCCCAGAGTGAACTCCAGCTCCATGTGAGAGAATTCCGCTTGCAGTGAGCCTCGATATCACGCTCGAAGAGCTTCAGCTCGCGGCCCGAAACCACGCGCTCCCACTCGAGGCGCTCCGCCACCCGGTCACGCCCGTGGGTCTGCACTACCTACTGACGCACTTCGACATCCCCCTGGTCGATCCGGGCTCGTGGCGGCTCGAGATCGGAGGCAACGTGGAGCGGTCCCTGACCCTCCGGCTCGAGGAGCTGAAGGAACGGCCGGCGCGCACGCTGGCCGTGACGCTCGAGTGCGCCGGCAATGGGCGCGCGCTCCTCTCCCCGCGCGCGAACAGCCAGCCGTGGCTCCTGGAAGCAGTCGGGACGGCGGAATGGACCGGAACTCCGCTCGCGCCGCTCCTCGACGAAGCGGGTCTCGGGCCAGGAGCCCTGGAGATCGTCTTCACGGGCCTAGATCGCGGGATCCAAGGCGGGATCGAGCACCTCTACGAGCGAAGCCTGCCTCTCTCAGAGGCGCGTCGCGACGAGGTGCTGCTGGCGTATGCCATCAACGGACGTGACCTGCCGCCGCAACACGGCTTTCCGCTTCGGCTCGTGGTCCCCGGTTGGTACGGGATGACGCACGTGAAGTGGCTGCAGACCATCACGGCTGTCGACGAGCCCTTTCGAGGCTTCCAGCAAGACGTCGGCTACCACGTGCGCCGGTCCGCCGAAGAACAGGGCCGGGCGGTCACCCGGATCCGACCCCGGTCGCTCATGGTTCCCCCGGGGATCCCGGATTTCCCTGCCCGGACCCGCTTCGTTGAGCCCGGCTCATTCCTGCTCGAAGGACGTGCATGGTCGGGAGGCGGGCCGATCGTCAAGGTCGACGTGAGCGTGGACGGCGGCGGTAGCTGGGCGGAAGCCGCACTCGGAGAGAGCGTCTCCGAGTTCGCCTGGCACGGCTGGAGCTACGAGTGGGAAGCCCAGCCTGGTGAGCACGAGCTCTGCTGCCGAGCCACGGACAGTGAGGGCCAGACGCAGCCGCTCACCGCGGAGTGGAACTACGACGGGTTCTGTAACAACGCCGTCCAGCGCGTGCGCGTGGTCGTTCGCAGCCCGTCCGCATAGGCGAGCCCGCCTTCCTGAGGTTCCCGAGGATCTAACCGGTGCCCAAGCCGTAGGCGGCTGCCCACGTCAAGTCTGCGAGCGTCCGCTGACCCGCCGCCGACGGGTGGGCGGCTTGGTCGGCGCCGGCTGAGCGCGGCTTCGATCCACGCGAATCCGGCTCTCCCAAAGGCTTCCGCGTCCCTCGCGAACCCGTGCTGTTGAAAAGCCGCAGATGTTTTGCGGGATGCATGACGGGTAGACGAAAGGAAGTAGGAAGGAGGTGGGGTCTATACATCGGTCTTGGGGCGATCTTCGGTCGTCCTGTTACTCATAAGCATCTTCTAGGAGGGTGATTCATGGCACACGAGCGAACAACTACGGACGTATGGACGTATGGCGACCGGTCGACCCTTGGCACCGACATGGTCGGGGATGTCGACCTGACCGGGTTCAGTGTCGAGGCACTCGACGGTGGGATCGGAAAGATCGACGAGGCGAGCTATGACGTCGGCGCAAGCTTCATCGTCGTCGACACCGGCCCGTGGATCTTCGGCAAGAAGGTCATGCTTCCTGCCGCCATCATCAAGCGCGTGGACGTCGAAAACGAGACCGTCTACGTGGACCGCACCAAGGAGCAGATCAAGGACGCTCCGGAGTTCGACGAGGATCGGTACCGCGACGATGCCTACCGCGACGAGCTCGGCGGCTACTACAGCCGAACAGATCCCGACCGCGGCGACCAGCCGCTTTAGGGCCGAAAGGACCTACGAGTCGCTCGGCCATCTTTCGGCCGAGCGGCTCCTTTCACTCAGCAGATGAACCAGCATGAACGACATACCCCGCCGCTTCCGGCAACTGACGCGCGTAAGACCCCAGCGCCGAGCCTGAGCAAGATTCCTCGCGCACAGGAGGCCGAGCGGAACGAGAGTCGCGGAGCGAGTGCTGATCGCGCCGTTGCGGGCGGGCTCGTGCGGCTCGGCTAGGAGTCGTATCGATTCAGCCGCGAAGCCCGGCTAGGGCACTTCAAACCCGGCCGACACGCGAGCGGCGGTCGAGCCTGATCGACGCGATGCCCGCCTCACCGAACGTCTCGACCACGAAGTATCCGTCGCGCTTCGCGAAGATCCGTTCGATGTCGGGGAAGACGTGATCCATCCCAGCAGCCACGGCGAAGTGAGTAGGGAACCGCCGCATCTCATCGTAGGCGTCCAGAGTCATCTGGACGGGACACGTGCAGTCCGCTCCAGCACACTCGCACAGAAAGTCCGCGCTGTCGCCCACCACGTCGACCGACTCGTGCCGGTCTCGCATCCGCACGTTTACTTCACGGAAGAATGACTGTTTCTTCGCCGCCTCGGTCGCGTTCATGTCTCCTCCGAACTTCGACTTGGAGGTCGGGCAAGACCTTGTCTCAGCGAATCGCCTCGGCCTACCCAATGAAGGTAGCGCGGTTCTCTCCTGGGCTCGGGCCAGAACGGGTGAAGCGGGTGGAAATCTCTGGAAGGTATCGGGTCGACTGTCGTCAGTCGCCTAACGTCGGACTGACGGCTCCACTCCGCGGAATCCGCGCTGTTGGGAGCCTCCGACCGTTAACGCCGGCCTCCTCGCGAGGCACTCGTCGACATCGAAAAGGGCGACGCCGAACGAGAACGCCCACCACCGTTCGTCACGCGGGATCGTCACGCCTTCGGGAACTACCTGCCGATCCACGAGGCGAAATCCGCGCCTCAGGAACTCGCCGCCCGCAGCCCAGCCGCCCGGAGATCCGGAGCCGAGGAGAAGGTTGCGACGCACGCACTCGGCCGCCGCCCAGTCGAGCACGCGCTCGTAGGACTTGTCCTCGAGCGGGAACGACTCCACGATTGCCTCGACCTCCTTGGCCAGATCGGCTCGCAGGTTGACGTCGCTCGTCCGCGCGTCGCTCTCAGCGACGCGCCAGACATACCCGCCCGAGCCGAGGGACCAGATGCCTCGCCAAACTTCGCCCTCGAGTGGGCGTTCGCTTTCCTCCGAAAGCGACTCCGCGACGGCCGCGACCATGGAGCGAAGCGCACCGTCGAAAGCGGGCGCCACTGCGGGATTCTGATCCGACCAGTAGAGACCGACGAAACGCTCCCCCGTCTCTTCGAAGAGCTCGTCGCGGAGGTCGCCCACGGATCCGACCCAGAACGGAGACTCGCTCGGCGAGACGTTCCAATCGATCTCGCCTTGGACGTA
Organism: Gaiellales bacterium; assembly: GCA_038209555.1. Lineage (GTDB taxonomy): Bacteria > Actinomycetota > Thermoleophilia > Gaiellales > Gaiellaceae > DASQGA01. Next base: position 22,421 of record JBBQXP010000008.1, on the reverse strand, counting down.
CGGCTCGAGCCTCAGCAGCGCGATCACCGAGCGCGCGGGAGCCGGCCCTGCCACGCTGAAGACCGGCTGGAAGTACTCGCCCTGCTCGCAGTAGCGAATCGCATCCAGCGCCGAGCGGAGCCAGAACGGTGAGACGCCCAGCCTCTCGAGGTGTCCACGAAGGAGGTCGTCGGCGGCGACCCTTCTCTTGAACAAACCCACGGCTGGAGCATCATAGCCCGCGGTTGCCCCGTTCGATGGGCCTCAAAGTTTCAACCCAGCGTCAAAAACGGGCCGAACTCCCGCCGCGCGCAGTCGGGACAGTAGACCACGATTTCTTCATCGCCTTCGAGGTCCGGGTCGCTGACGAGGTAAGCCTGCCAGCCGGGAGCGATCTCTCCCGCTTTCTTACGGCACTCCACGCACTCGAGAGCGATCTTGGCTTGCCCCATGAGCAAGACTACTCCCCGCAAGCCCCGGCTCACAAAAGTTAACGCATGGCGCCAGGCCGCTTTGCCCAAGAGGCGCCCGCGTTTAGGCTTGAGCAGCCGTCGAACCGCAGGAGTCCGGCCATGAGCCACAACGTCGGACGGATCGTTGCCGTGCCGAGCACCCGGATTGGCCCGGACGGTCCACTCGCACCCGTCAGCCTGAAGCACGGTTATCCACCAGGCTTCGCGCGAGGGCAGTTGATCCGACGCCGGCCATGACGAAGAAACCGATGTACGAGGCAACTCGCACTTGCTGCGAAGTTGCGCTCCGTAGCTACCAGGGGCAGACGCATGCCCCAGCATCGAAGGAGGGTTCGAGATGGCAAGACTTTTGAGACGTATGGCGACCCTCGCGGCGTGTCTCGCCCTGGTCGCCTTCGTTGCACTCACGGTCGCGAACGAGCTCGGCGCGCAGACGCCAAGCCCGCTACAGACTCTGCTGGGTGCAATCAAGAACGACACACGCTCGACTCGCGCCGCGGTCACCAGCAAGAGGTTCGGCTTGCGCGAGATCAAGCGTGAGGTTCGCAGGATAGAAGCCCGCTCGAATCGGCTCGAAGTCACTGCCGAGGTGAACGAATCAGCCTGCGCGTCAGTTCCCGTGCAGTGCGGAAACGGCACGACTGGACACACCTTCGCGGCAGCCTCGTCAACGAACCACAATCCCGTCTCGATCACCGTCCTCGTAACGCGCTTCGGGACACCCGTAGCCGGGCTCCCCTCGTCGGGCTTTGACTTCAGCGACGGCATCGTTCCCGCAGGCGGACCCGGCATCACCCTCTGCCCTGGCGGTGGGTCTGGTTGTGCTTCACCGAGCGACCTCTTCCACGACGTTGGTAACGGGCTGTACCTGCTCTGGGCCCACCCGGAGCCAGCGGGCATCAACTGGAAGGCCGGCTCGTACTACGCTCGCATCACCGTCACTGACAGAGCCGCGCGCAGAGGGAGCGCGCTCATCGAGATCACGGTGCCTTATCCCTAGCACCAGGGTGGTTAGCTTCATTCTGGGCCTCGTACCCAGCCACCAACCGGACTCCCAACTTGCGTGGAAGCAGGCCCGGGCGGGTTTATGCATCAGCTTCCTGGGCGTCAGCGTCTCCAGGTCAGCCCGGGCGTCCCAGGGACGGGCTCCACTCGGGTTGCCTGCTGCGCCTCGTCCATCCAGAGCGCCAGCTCCTTGACCCAGCTCTTGGCAATGACGAGCTCGGTCTCGAGCCGGCCACGCTCGGTTTCTAGGCTCGCGAGCTTCGCTTCGAGCAACTCGACCTGTTCGACGTGCGCGGCGTCGGCCCATTCCTGCTCGTAAGCGTAAGTGCGGACAGCAACGCTTCTGCTTGACTCCATGGGGGCTCCTCTCTGGAGACGGGCCGCAGACGCCTCGCTCTCACGTTGAGCTCTCATGCTGGCAGGCTTTTCCTACTTTTGTTGACAACTCCCTCGATCGGGGGACACAGAGGGGTAACTCACAAGCCCATCGAGCTAAGCCACCCTTGGTTCATTTCTTGCGCGTGACTCCGCCCTGTCCGCAGGAAATGAGTGACCAGCAAGCTGTCCCGGGCCAATCCCGAGGGTATGCTCAAACGGGAATGGGGTCGGTCACGCGCGAAGGCAATCGGGTGCGCAGCTTGCGTCGCGGTCGCACGCTCGCGGAGGTCTTCGTGCGAGGCGCAGCTCGAGCGGCAGGGTTGAGACACAGCTTCTGAGGGAGCTCGCGAGGATCCGTCTCCTGCTCGCAGGCACAGCGCTCATCATTTCGCTCACTGCGATGACTGGCTGCAGTGCCTCCTGGCCCAGCTCCAGCTCTCCAACCGCACCGACGAAGGCGCGTCCCCACAAGGCGGACAGCTCCAGCTCCCCAACCGCCCCGAAAAAGGCGCGCCGCCCCGAGGCGGGCATGTGGATCTCTCCGGCTGAGGTGAAGCAGCTCCCCATGCAGGGCACCGCGTGGGAAAACGTGCTGGACGCAGCAGACGGTGATCTAGGCGCTCCCAAGATCTCGGATCAAAACTCCAACCACGACGTCAACACTCTTGCCGTCGCTCTCGTCTTTGCGAGGACAGGGGATCGTCGGTACCGCGAGAAGGCGGCAGATGCGATCTGGAGCGCGGTCGGGACGGAACGCGGCGGCACGGCCCTCGCACTTGCTCGCAATCTCCTTTCGTACGTGATCGCCGCCGAGCTGATCGATTTCAAGGCATACGACCGCGCTCGGGAGAGCCGCTTTAGGAGCTGGCTCATCAAAGTCCGGAACGAGCCCCTCGGCTCGAAGGCCGTCTCCGACCAGACTCTGATCGGGTCGCATGAGCGCGGCGCAACCAACGGAAGCGGCATGGCGGGTGCGAGCCGTGTGGCGGCCGCTGTCTACCTGCACGACGAGAGAGATCTCGCTCGCGCGGCCCTGGTGATGAAGGGCTGGCTCGGCGATCGCTCGGCCTACCCAGGAATCCCGGCTCAGGACTTCGGCCCGGAGGATGTCGGTCAGGGACTCCGCTTCGGGGGATCGAAGCCGGATCTTTCCTGGCAGGCCGATCCCTCAGCACCAGTTGGCGTCAACCCGAAAGGCGCCAAGAAGCGCGGTCATTCGATCGATGGTGCACTACCCGACGACATGCGGCGCGGCGGGCCTTTTCGATGGCCACCGGCATACACCCAGTACGCTCGCGAAGCGCTGAGCGGCTACGTCGCGATGGCGGAGCTGCTGTATCGCCAGGGGTACGACGTCTATGGCTGGTCGGACCGAGCTCTGCTACGCGCCACCAGATTCCTCTGGAGGCTCGATCGAGCATTTCCGAATCAAAACTGGTGGGAACCGGAGGTCCCCATCTACTGGGTCGTCAACTACCGGTATCACTCGCGCTTCCCCGTCGCCGTCACCACGGCACTCGGCCGTAACGTCGGTTGGACGAGCTGGACGCATTCTCCCCAGCGCAGATAGCACCGACTTGGAACCCGTAAGGGGATTACGTTCTCAGAACCACTTGGTCAGACCACGAGCCGGTAGAGGCCGAACGCAATCGTCGCCCACGTAAGCATTGCAAGAGGAATTAAGACCACGACCGTTCTGAAAAATCTGGCCGACACGCTGGGCGTGAGAGCGCTCACCGCGTCTCCGTGCGTTTCGTTGGCCATTCCAGTCCAATCCTATGGGGCTGGGACCCGAACGAGAAGGCATGGTGGATCAGGATGGTGAAGATTCGGTTGCAATTCCGTTATCGGTCGTTTCCTTCACGGGGCGGTTTTCGGCCTGGTAGGCCAGGGCAGTTCTCTTTCAAATGGCGTCCCGCGAAAATCGGAGGGAACGGAATCAGGAGCTCTTTCGCCTAGGGAACGAACGTCTCCACGAGGTTGTCGAGAATCAGGTACCGGAGGAGAGCCTTGTGCCCTTTCTGTGCGAGTGCGCCGATGACGACTGCTTCGAGCAGGTCAGTGTGACGCTCGAGGAGTGGGAGGCCGTCGCATCTGATCCCAACAACTTCCTCATGCTCGCCGGTCACCAGCGCAACGATGGCGAGTACGTGGTTGCCTCACTCCTTCATTACGAGATCGCGCGAAAGCCCGAGTGAGCTCATTGGCGGAAGCATGATCGACAGGAGCCGCGACGCCGCAGCAACCAGAACGCGATAAAGCGACGGGAAAGAGCCGGGCCTTCAGCGGCCTAGTACTCGTCTTCCTGCTCTCGTTCTTCAACCTGATCGGACTGATCGTGACGGCGATCGCGCTTGGCGGGCTGGCCCCGTGGTCTCGCTGGCAGTTCATCGGCGTGTTCGGCCTGCTCGAAGCGGCGTCCGGGCTCGCAAACGTGATCTCGCCAAACGTCTGGCGGCTCCCCGTCGCGGAGCTGACGACTAGCGGGCGCACCGACGTGAAACTGGCTGCGTCGTCCTTGTTACTTCCGCACTGGGGCGGTCTCGCCCGCTTCGCGGCGGGCCTCGTCTGCCTGGGTGCCAGCGCCTGGCAGGACGGTCTCGGTCCGGCTTCGGCCGGTCTGGTTCCATTCGTGGCCGCTGTCGCCTGGTCGATACTCGCGATCTCGGCCGTCCTAGCTCGGGCGGGCGTGGCGCGGCCGGATCTCGATGTGTTTCAGCTGGTTGCACGCTGGGGCGGGCGCGAAAAAGAGTTTCCTCCCGTCAGCATCAGTGCTGTCGTATTCCAGTTCGTCCTCAGCATCGTCACGCTTCCGGCAGTGAAGCTCCTACCGCCGTCGGTGCTCTACCAGCCGGAGTTGGGGCCCTCCCTGGACGCGTTGCTGATCGCGTTCGCCCTGTCAGCGGTGCTCCTGGCGCTCGTCTATCTGCTTTGGGCGGGCCGGATCGAGTGGGACGCGCCTCCCGAGCAGCAACGCGAAGCCGAGGAGAACGCCTGAACAAAGGCCGGTTCACGCGGAGTTTTTCGCTCCTAGTTCGCTTTGCCACCCGAACCGGCGCCCTGCGGCAAGCCAGTCGGCCAGATGCTTGACGGTCCAGAACGCGATCAGCGTGTACACCCAGCCGAGCAGGACATCCACGAGGTAGTGCTCGGCCGTGTACGCGAGAGCGAACGCCATTAGCAGCGGGTACGCCGCCAGCAGGGCCCGGCTCCACAGAGGCACCAAACGCCACAGAAAGAGGGTGACCAGCAGGGTGTAGGCCGCGTGCAGCGAGGGGACCGCGGCGACTGGGTTCGCGTACTGGGAGCCTTTCTCAAAGAGCGCGTCGAAGTTGCCGATCGGGAGGTGGCCCAAGATGGAGCCGATCGAGCGGGTCGTCGGCTCGAGCTGTCCATGCTCGCTGGCAAGCCAGGGCGGTGCGGCGGGAAAGAGCGCATACGTCGCAAATGCCATCAGGGCGAGCAGCGAGACCATGGCCACGAAGCGACGGAAGAGGGCGGGGGCGAAAAACCAGAGGAAGGCGGCCACGAGGTAGGTCGCCAGGAAGTAGCTCACGTAGACGAGACAGGCGCCGTAGTCGTACCACCGCAGGCTCGAGGGACCGTGCCAGAGGCGCTCCTGGAGCCACACCGTGGGAACCGTGCCGCCGAACAGGATTTCCTCGGCGCGGAGCTGCGGGCGCACATGGGCAGAGAAGAGGAGGGTATCGGCGTACCCTCGGAGCAAGTCATAAGCCCAGAGGACGAACGCGAACGGAAGCCACTCGAGGACGACACCGCGGATCCAGCCACCGATGTTCGTCAGCGAAGAAGCGAGCAGCCCGAGCAGGATCCACATGAGCAAGCGGTCACGCGAGAGCGGCAACCCATTGCGGTAGACGTAGACACTGAGCACGACCGCGTAGCCCGCCGGCCCGGCGAAGCGCAGCGTGCGGCGAAGCCGATCGCGCTCGCTCAGCCGCCCGGCTGTCGAAACTACCGAGAAGCTGTTCACGAACCGCAGGCTAACCCCAAGGGATGGTGGGCGGTTGCGCAGACCACACGTCGTGACGGCACCGCCGCTCCGAGTCGGCTGAGTCGACGCGACACGCCAGGCGCCCGCGTCGGGCTGCCGCGCCCGATCGCCGCGAGGGTCGAAATTTCGCGTCGCTGCCGCCACTGCCCCGACTAGCGCCCACCGACGACCTCATCGAGACTCCGCGCTAGCAATGGATTTCGACAGCAAGGTCGCGATCGTTCTCGACCAACAGCTCGCTGTCTGGCAGAAGGCCAACGTGACCGCCTTCCTCACCAGCGGCATCGCCGCAACCGATCCCGCACTCGTCGGCGAGCCCTACATCGACGGGTCAGGCAACCGCTACCTCCCGATGTGCCGACAGCCGATCATGATCTATGCGGCCGATTCGGCTGGGCTCCGCCGCGCATACGAACGAGCGACCGTACGCGACATCGAACGCCTTGCGATCTTCACACACGACCTCTTCTCGACTCCACACGACCAAGCCAACCGAGCCGCCGTCGCCGCAGTCCCGGCCGCCGAGCTCAACTTCGCCGGGATCGCCCTCCACGCAGACCGAAAAACCGTCGACAGAGTGCTGGACAGGCTTCGCCCGCATCCCTAGCGATCACACCACACGGCCAAGAAGTTCATCGCGGCGACCAGCAGTCGTCGCACCGGAGCAAGCAGCACCGCCTACATTCGAGATCCGTACGTGGAGCGGCGTTGCCCCACTCCCGGGCCCCCACTAGTGGTACGGAAACGGCTCAGTTCATTCCGGGTGCGACGAGCCTGATCCCTCGCGCGAGCACAACATCGAGCCTCAGCGTCTGAAGGAGGCCCTGAACCTCGTGAAATCCGACGCCGTAGGTATGACCGCCAACCGTCCAGATCAGGACCACGTGCCGCGCGAAGGCGCTGCCCTCGTTCGTCTTGGGCGGGACGTAGACGGCACGCGTCCGCCAGCCGTTGATGGTCATCCACCCTAGGGGCCGAACATGGGCTCCCGAATACCAGGCGGGACCGTTGACAACCTTCGCATAGTCACCAAGCGCTCGCGGAGACGCGGTGATCACGAGGTGCTGATCAGCCGTTTCGCTCGAACCGACGACCCAACTGCGCCACGACCTCGCGCTACCGGCCGTCCCACCAGACCCGAGGATGTCGAGCTGGCAGTCTCCAATGCCTCGGGTAGGGGTCAGACCAGTAGGCACTCGGGTTGGACACGGAACCGGGTAGCCGACACTGCGGGCGGTCGCTCGGCATTTCGCACGAAGCTCCGCCGACGCCGGTATGAGCTGAGGCGGGGTTGGGAGAAGCCCTGGGGACGGCGACGGCGAGACGCTCTCTTCGCCCGAACACCCACTGCTCGCTAGAACCGTGAGCGATACGACCGCGATCAACTTCCGCACTGCCTCAGTCTTTTACGCTAAGCGCCGCTCCGTGAGTCCCTTTGCTCTAGTGGGCGCACCTGGGATCGAACTAAACGCCAGGAGCAGGGATTTTTGTCTAGTCAGGCGGCTGAGGCAGCACCGGGGTAGGCACCACTCGTGTCGTCATGGTTCCTTTGGTAAACCTGAACGCTTTTGACGGCCTCCGCGTTCCACTTCCCACCGCGAACCGTAAGGGAAGGGATAGCGCGGCGGTTCAGCTCGGCGGCGATATTGCGGAGGTTCCAGCCACTCTTGCGCATAAGACGGATGTAATAGGAGGCGGCGGGCGCTATCGCTTCCCGCTCGCCGCGCGCCAACCGCTTTGCCTCCTTCGCCTTCTGCTCCTTGCGATAGATGATGTCCATCGCCCGACCGAGCTTGTCGCGCACGTCCGGGTCGGAGATAAGCTCGTCGATCTCTTCGGGGGTGGCCTCGCGAAGGTACTCCACGTCGGCCCTGCGGTAGAACTCATCGCCTCGGGCGATGTAGCTCCTCGCCAAGGCGAGATGCTGTTCAGCCTTGCTGTTCATACGAGCATCCTTTCGTAGTCGAGCTCGCCCTCGTTCGCGAGCACGTGCGTGTACGTGTTTGCCGTCGTGGCGAGGTCGCGCTGGCCGACGTGCTCGCCGATGCGCGCCCACGGAACGCCGCCCAGATGGAGCAGCGAGATTCGCCGATGTCGAAGGTCGTGCGGCGAGAAGGCCGGGACGCCTGCGGCGCGGCAGGCGCGCGCGATCGCCGTGCGGAACCTGTCGGCGCCGAATCCCTGGAACACCGGTCGCTCGGGGACGCGATCGTCGCGCGCTACGAGCGCCGTGACGGCCTCGAACAGCTGCGGCGACACTGGAACCCAGCGCGCGCGTCGCGTCTTCGCCACGGCCGCGGAAACGCGCCAGCGGCCGCGCGGCTCGTCCACGTCGGCCCACGTGAGCCGCTCGAGCTCGCCGACGCGCATTCCAGTGGCATCGAGGACGAGCAGCGGCAGCCGGTAGACGGGCGCGAGGAGCACGTAGACGGCCTCGACGTGCGCGGCCGTGGGCGGCTGGATCTCCGGGCGCTCCTCGCGCGGCAGCCGCACCCGGATCCTGTCGCGGCCCGGGTTCGGCTCGACACCGGCGTGGTCGAGGACCATGCTGAGCACCGTCAGCGTCTTGCGGACCGTCTCGCGTGACTTGCCGGCCGCCACGAGTTCGCCGACGAGCGCCGCAACGTCGGCGGGGGTGATCTCGTCGACACGACGGCCGAGCAGCGCCTTCGCGCGCCGAATCGCGGAGCGCTGGTAGGTAGCCGTCGCGGGCGAGACGTCGACTCGCGAGCCCTGCCAAGCTTCGTAGGCCTGGGCGAGCGTCGGTGCCACCGCCGGCTCGGCGAGTCGCCGGAGATCGGGGACGCGCATCGCGGCGAGTTCAGCTGCTACCCACGCCTTACGCCCGGCCGCCTCACGCTTCGTGCCGAACGAGCCGCCATAGCGGGTGGGAGCCTCGCGGCCGCCGACTCTGTATTCGACCCGGAACCGGCGGGCGCCGCTCTTGGTCGTGCGGGTCGTGATCCAGGCGCTAGCCATCGTCGACAATCTCGTCGCTCGACGCCAGCAGGTCTTCCACGGGCCGCCAGGCGCGCCGTAGTTCGTCTGCCTTCTTAGTGGCCTCCCGGAGCTCCCATCTCGACTGTGTCTGTACGTAGGAGCGGTACCCCGCCACGGCTTCCGCGTCCGTTCTGTAGTCGCCGGCGCTGAGCAACGGCTTAGCGCCGTGAAGCCAGAGGCGAACGTCCCCCGGCCAGCGGGCCATCGTCGGCGCGAGGCGAATCCTCAGCGGCTCCCCGCCTTCTCCCACGCCGTGCGTCATCAGAAAAATGGGACTGCAATCCAACGCCAACGCCAACTCGAACGCCTCCTCGATCCGAACCTTCTGCAGCTTGCCGCTCTCGAGACGAGCGATCTTAGCCTGAGTCCATTTCGAGCCGGGCCTCTTCCTTGGTGGCCGGCGTTCACGTGAGTCCGTCGGCCGTGTCGGGTCGTTCTGCCGAGCTTCGTAGAGATCCTCGGCCCACGGCGGGGACTCGGTCAGGAGCTCGTCGAGGCGATCGACCAGCCTCTGCTGCGACCAGCCACGACGCGTCCGTAACCGCTTCACATTTCGCCCGACGAGCTCACTCGGGTGCCAGACTTCAAGCGGTGGTGGGTTACTCATTTCTGACATTAGTTCCAATCGCTTATCCGGGGTAGACTCTCCTTCGTAAGAAGAAAATCGATTCCGAAAATGTTCTCTTCACCCTAACACACGTAAGGAGAAGTCCGCAAGTGAGGCGCACGATTAGCAAGCACGAGGAGATCCGGCGGCTGCGGGGGTTCACGATCACCGCCCTCGCCGAGGACATCGGCGTTTCGCGTTCGTACGTTTCCCAGGTCGAGGGAGGCATCGAGAAGCCTTCGCGCCGCTACCGGGAAGCCGCGGCTCGGATCCTCGGAGTTACGGAAGATCTCATCTTCGCCCGGGACCCGCGGTCATGAGCGCTTATGCGCTCTACCACCGGGTTTCGACTGCCTCGAGGCGCCCTGGATCATCGTGCGGCCGGACGGGACAGAGGTCTTCTCGTTTCTACAGGACGACGTCAGCGCGGCGCGAGAGACGCTCGAACGCTTGAACAAGGTCACACCGGCGACGGCGCGCACCGCCGACGTTGCCCACTGGCTCGAGCAGCAACGAAAGACGGCATGACCGAGCCGCTCGCCTGGGATTGCGAGGTTTGCGCCGAGCCGATCGCCGACAGCGCCGGCCACGTCTGTGTGAGCTACCGCGAGCTCCACGAGCGCACGAGGCTCGCGCGGGAGTGGGACGAGCAGCATGCAGGCACCTTCGCCGTCTCGATCGGGGAGTTTCTCACCTATCCCGCCACGGTTTCTTGGCGGGTCCTGCATGCGCGCTGTGACCCCGAGCCGGACTCCGACGACTACTGGATCGGCGTCGAGCGGATTCGCACTCCCGGAGATGTGATCTCCTGGACGGCGCACCTGCTCGGGAAGAGGTGGCTCCAGGTGACAAACTGGGATGACCTTCTGCGGACAGTAGCCACCCGCCTCGGGGGGGCGCTGTGAAGGTCAGCACGATCCCGCTTGAGGGCGAGCAGACTGGCTACATCCGGGTCGAGCAGGGCGTGGGAGTCGGCGTCGACCTCTGGCCGTCGGCATTCAACCTCAACGGCGGCGGGCAAGCAGCTTGCCGAGAGGTCCTCGAACGTTACGCACGTCGTTTCTTCGACGCGCGTCGCCGGCGGCGCTCGTCGTCTCTCTTCTTCGGCGCCGGGCCGACGTTCATCCACATCTCGCGTCTCGAGCCGAACGACCGCCACTCCTGCCTCGACGAGCTGCTCGACTTGATCCTCGAGAACCTAGAACCGCTCCGCTGGGAGAAGTGACGCGGCGTGAATGCCGAGGCGATCCCAGGCGAGTTGCGCGAGCGCCCGCAGTGGGTGCTGTGGCGGCACGAGATGCGCGAGGGCGCGCCAACAAAGGTCCCACATGGGGTTCGGGGGCGGGCCTCCTCCATCGACCCTGAAACCTGGATGGCGTTCGCGGACGCAGTCGACGCCGCCGGTGCCGGCGAGTTCGAAGGCGTCGGCTACGTGTTCTCTCCCGACGATCCGTTTTGCGGCGTCGACCTCGACGGCTGCCGCGACCCGGAGACGGGCGAGCTCGACCCGGAGGCGCGAGCCATCATCGACCGGCTCAACTCGTACACGGAGGCTTCACAGTCCGGTCGCGGCGTGCACGTTCTCATTCGGGCCGAAAAGCCAGGCAAGCGAAGCCGTATCGGCAGGGTGGAGCTGTACGACGCCGACCGCTTCTTCGTGATGACCGCAGAGCATCTGGACGGCACGCCCGAGCAGATCGAGGAGCGCCAGGCCGAACTCGAGGCGCTGTATGTGGAGCTGTTTCCGGAGCCGTCGCCGAACGGCCGGCCAGCGGCACCCTCGCGTCCGGTCGAGCTTGCGGATACCGAGTTGCTCGAGCGGATGCTCGCCTCGAGGAGCGGTGGCAGGATCGAGCAGCTGTGGCGCGGCGACACGAGCGCGTACGGGGGGGACGACTCAAGCGCCGACCTCGCTCTCTGCTCCCATCTTGCGTTCTGGACCGACCGGGATGCGGCCAGGATGGACACGCTCTTTCGCCACAGCGGCCTCAATCGCGAGAAGTGGGACAGCCGCCGCGGCGACTCGACCTACGGGCGGCAGACGATCGAGAAGGCGATCTCCAGCACCCAGGAGGGCTATCGCCCTCACGGTGATCCTCACATCGGTCGGGATGATCAAAACGGTCTTGATCATCCGCCCGCCCTCACCGACCTCGGTAACGCCGAGCTCTTCGCCTGGCGACACGCACATCGGCTGCGGCATGTGCGGGAGCGCAGGCAGTGGCTCTTCTACCGCGATGGGCGCTGGCGCCCTGACCTGACGGGCGAGGCCGAGCGGGCGGCCAAGGACATCGCGCGCGAGCGCCTCCGTGCGGCTGCCGACATAACCGACGAGGACAAGCAGAAAAAGCACGTTGCCTGGGCGATGGCATCACAGTCGGGGCCGCGCCTGCGGGAGATGCTCTCGGTCGCGTCGACGGAACCGCCGATCGCCCTCGCAGCCGACGAGCTCGACACGGACCCGTTTCTCCTCAGCTGCGCCAACGGCACCGTGGACCTTCGTAGCGGGAAGCTGCGGAAGCCCGATCCCGACGCCTGATCACGCTCGGGGCGGACGTCCCCTACCAGCCGGACGCGACCTGCCCGCGCTGGGACCGCTTCCTCGAGGAGATTTTCGACGGCGACCAGGAGCTAATCGCCTTCATGCAGCGGCTGAGCGGGTACGCGCTAACTGGCGACACCCGCGAGCAGATCGTCGCCGTCCTCCACGGCGCGGGAGGCAACGGCAAGGACACGATGATCAAACCGATCACGCGCATCGTTGGTGAGCAGGCGCTGACGAGCTCGATCGACACCTTCACACGCGTCCGCGACCGGGGCGTCCGCAACGACCTCGCCCGCCTTCACCGAGCCCGCCTCGTCGTCGCCTCCGAGAACGCTGAGGATCGCCGTCTGGACGAGCCGACCGTCAAGAGCGTGTCCGGCGGCAACTCGATCGCGGCACGTTTTCTGTACGGCGAGTTCTTCGAGTTCACCCCGCAGTTCAAGGTTTGGCTGATCACGAACCATCGCCCGCGCGTCGAGGGCGACGACGACGCGATCTGGCGGCGGCTGCGGCTGATCCCGTTCCACGTTTCTTTCGTCGGCCGCGAAGACAAGGAGCTCGACGCGAAACTCGAGCGCGAGCTGCCCGGCATCTTCGCCTGGGCAGTACGTGGCTGCTTGGAATGGCAGGCCGACGGCTTGGGCCTTCCCTCGGCCGTCGAGCAGGCGACGAGCGAATACCGGGCCGACGAAGACATCCTGGGAGCGTTCATCGCGGAACAGTGTGTTCTCGACGGGCAGATCGAGCCCGCCGACCTGCGCGCGGCCTACGAGCAATTTTGCGATGGGCGAGGCGAGCGGCCGCTGAGCGCGAGCGTGCTTGGAAGACGACTATCCCGGCGCGGGATCAAGCGCGGGACACGCGATGGCCGAGGCGTCTACTCCGGGATCGAGCTACGAAAATGAGCCTCTACCCGGGTAAACCCCCCAAATCCGGTAACTCCCTCACGTGCGCGCGTAAAAAGAGAGTTATCCGATTTGCCCTATTTACCCGGGTAGCGGCGGGGGGCTCCGCGTGAGCGAGCGTCCCACGGCCGCCGGGCTCCTCGAAACGCCGGGTGCTCTCCTCTCCCGCACGCACCTTCGCGAGCTCGGCCTCGAGCGCCGCGCCGTCGACGCGGTCTTTCGTGCGCTGCCGGTGGTCGCTCTTCCCGGCTACTCCCGGCCGCTGATCCGCGCCGACGATTATCGCCAGCTGCTGGAGGCGCACACCTATCGCGGCGACCGCGTACGGCCGAGCGCTTTCGCGACTCCCTGACGAGAGAAGGCGTCAGGGGGAGCGGCGCAAAATCTGATCGACCCTCTGCCTAGAAAGCCCGGCCACCTTTGCGATCAGGACCAGGGATGTTCCCTGCGCGTGCGCCTCCCGAATCGCCTCGAGCCGATCGCTGCGGGCCTGGTCGAGTTGCGGCTCCAAACGGGCGATCTTCGCGGCGGCGGATGCTAGTCGTTCCAAGGGGTCGGACATCATCCTAGCGTTCTCGCTGCAAGGGGTGCGCTCCTTGTCTATCCAATGCCCCTTGACATGCTCGGCCCAAGGGCGTTTACTTCGGGGCATCGATCGGTAAATGTTCGGACTCCGAAGATTTACTAGGGAGGGGGAACCAATGAACCGCTTGCGAGAAGGCCACGTCGCCCGCCTACCGGATCCAGGCGTTCGGATTGTCAACGGCAAGGAGCTCTACTCTTCGGCGTGGCTCAGCGATTCCACGGAGGGGGTGAACATGGATACGGAGAAGCCAGTGGTAGAGACCGGGATAAGCATCCGGGTCACCGGCGCCCTTGACGACGTGCTCGGCCCGGAGCTGGTGGGGCTAGCCGTCCCGCCCGGGACATATGTGATCGGGCGAGGTGAGGACGGGACGACAATCCTCGAGGCGCGCACGTTCTGCCCCGATTGCGGCAGCCCGATCGATGAGAAGAAAGACCTGACTTAGCTTCGGCCGGGGCTTTCCCCCTAGTCAGCTCGGCCGATAGAAGGCGGCCTTCTCGGTGCCGCCAAGCCGCAGGGACGGAGGCCCTCCAAGCCGCGGGGGGCCTCGCGGCTGTTTAGGTAGCAAGGGCGGCGATGGTCTAGAGCCGCTTACGCGGTGTCGTAGTCCCCGAGCACCCTGACCGTCCCGTTAGACCGCCTTCGCCCTCGTATAGGGACGGACCCGGTGCCCGAGAAGCTCGACCATCTCCCGGTATTGCTCCCGCTTGGCCTCGCGGTAAGCCTCGCGGTTGGCAGCTCTCCATTCCCGGGTGCGGGCGACGTGGCACGCCCGGCACCAGCTCGAGCGGCCGTCTTTCATGCGAGCTTGTGCCGGGAAGTCCTCGAGGTCCTTCGCTTCTCCGCACTTCCGGCAGGTCTTGGTCATTTTCTCACTGTCTCTCGCAGGAATCTGTGGCGGGGTGGGCAGGCGCATGTCAAAAAACGGGCCCCTCTCGGGTTTCGGGGAGAGAAACGCTGACTGCGTGGGAGTCGCCAGGCGGCGTGTCAAAAAACGGCCCCTCTCGAGGCGGCCGTAGTTTTTTTCCGAGCGACCTCCCACTCCGAGATCGGGAGCGGAGCTGCGGCCTCACGGGCGCATCTCGTGGACTTCGTTCGCGAGCTGCTGCGGGTCCTGCCACTCGCCGAGCCGGCGCGCGCGCTCGAGCTCCTGTTTCGCCCAGGCCTTCGCTCGCGGGTCGTCGGCCCACATGGCCTCGTCCAGCGGGGTGGGCGGTTGCGCGGTTCCGAGCTGCTCCCGCTGCTCGGCGCTGTACGACTCGGCGAGAGCGGTCGCGTCCGCCTCGAGCGCGGCGAGCAGGGCCGCGTACTCGACGCGCGCCGACGTGCCGAGCGTCGATCGCACGGGCTCGCGCAAGCCCAGTGCCGTCGCGGTCGGAAAGCCGTAGCTCGTGACGGGCTGAGGAAACGCGGCCGCCCAGAGCAGCAGCTCGCGGGCGAGGAGGAGATCGTCGCGCAGCGCGGGCAGCTCGCCCACCTTCTCGAGTAGCCGCCGCCGGCTCTCTGCCACATCCTTGCGGACGTCGGCGAGCATTTTCTGGCGGTGCCGCTCTATGTGCCGGTAGCGACGCTCAAGCGCGCGGTCGAGCTCTATGACGACGGCGTCGACGAGGAGCCGAGCGGCGTCGCGTTCGCGTTCGCGCTCGTACACGCTCGCGAGCGGACGTTCGCCTTTTTCGCCCGCGGCGATCCAGGCGGCGAGCGTCTCCGAGTCCTGCCGGGGCGCATCGTTGAGCCGCGCCTCGGCTTCGGTGAGCCGCACGCCCGCAGCATCCTGCTTCGCGGTGAGCTCGTCGATTTCGCGGTCGAACTTGTCGAGCTCGCGCCAGCGCCGCTTCCGTGGCCGTGAGCTCCGGTGCGCGCGCTGCTCCTCGCTCAGCTCGAGTTGCGCCCGCTCGCGGTTGAGCGGCAGGCTGCCGGCAGCGCGTGTGTGTAGCCGCTCCGCGGCCACGTCGGCGCGCATCTTCTCCGCCGCGGCCTCGATCTGCGGCGTCTCGCCGGTGACCCACGCCGGCTTCATTGCGCTGCCTGCTTCCGCGGCAGCTGCTTCGGCCCTGGCGAGCCCGGGATTGTCGTTGCGGATTTCTTGGCCGGGATGAGCTTGACGACTGGTGACATGATCGCTCCTTAGGTGAGTGCGGTTTCCCCGCCGCGCTGCGGGGCCTCGACTGCCGGCCAGCTACCTGAATCCGGTGCCTCGCGCGCGGCGGGATCTTCTCGTGGGATCGTCGAGCTCTCGTCCAGCCAGCGTTGCAGCTCGTCCTCGCGGACGCGGTACTGGCTGCGGTTCGAGCTGCCCAGACGGAGGCCCGGAAGCACCCCCTCGCGAAGCTTCCGGCGCACGGAGTCCTCACCGAGCCCGAGGCGGCGGGCGACCTGGTGCGTCGTCAATAGTTTGGGTTCGTCACGCAACATATGCTGTTGCGCAACATTCTACGTTGCGCGGTCGGACGGCGCGCTACCGTAGTTTCCAGTGAAGGCGACAGGTAGCGCGTGACTCTGCTGCATGGACGGCTCACGCTCCACGGCGTCGACTCCGAGAAGCTCGCCCGACGAGCCCTCGACGACTCACTCCACAGCCGGCAGCTCGAATGGCACCGCCACGACGACGCGATCGCCTTTCTCGTCGCCCTCTGCTGGCAGCTTAGCCTCCAGTTCGACTCTAGCCGCGGACAGGCATTCTCGACCTTCGCCTACCGCATCCTCCGGCTCAGAGTCGTCGACTGGTTCCGGCAAACCGACGGCCGCACCCGCTGGCAGTCCGGAGAGCATGTCTACGAGCGCGAACGGCCCGAGCTCGTCAGCTTCGAGCGTGATCCCGGCGACGGTGGACTGGCAGCAACTCTCGCCGCGCGCTCAGGCGATCCTACGGCTGATTGGAGTCCCGACCTCGCAGGGATTCTCGAGGAGGGAAATCGCGATCGAGCTCGGGACTTCGCCACGCTGGGTCTCGAACCGCCTCGACGAGCTGCGTGACGAGCTTGCCGGCTAAATCCGAGGCAGCACCGGGGTAGGCACCGCTCGTACATTTCTGACTTCTCTGGCACACCTGACACAAGCATTTATGCGGCTTTTGGCTTGCGTAAGTGGGTTTGGATGGGCGCACCTGGGATCGAACCAGGGACCTCCCGCGTGTGAAGCGGGCGCTCTCCCGCTGAGCTATGCGCCCCGAGCCCGCATCTATGCCGGATTCGGGACCAGAGTAACGATGGAAGTCGCGGTGTGCCGCTTCCTTTCTCGTGAGGCACTGGTCACTGGGGGTGAAGCAAGCCCTACCCGAGGTATCGGACCAGAGCGAACCTCCCGCCGCTGCCGCCAGCTCTGCCCGCGGCCACGATCGTCCCATTCGCCTGGATAGCCACACCGTTGGCAAAGTCGTCCCCGAAACCCTTCCTCGTGAAGTTCGTAACCACTTTGCCGTTGCCACTGAACGTGGTGTCGAGATGGCCGTTGCGGTTGTAGCGCGCGAGCGCGAACCGGCGGAAGTTCGCGTGGCCGGCGGCGACGATCTTCCCATCTGCCTGGATGGCCACTCCGTGCGCAGCGTCAAGACCGGCGGTGAAGTTGGTTGTCACCTTGCCGTCGCCGCTGAAGGTGGTGTCCAGGGTGCCGTTACGCTTGTAGCGGGCCAGCTCAAAGCGGAAGCCGCCAACATCGCCTCCGCCGGCGGCCACGATCTTCCCGTCGGCCTGAATAGCCACTCCGAATGCAACGTCCTGCTCCGTCGGGGCGAAATCGGTGGTTGCCTTGCCGTTGCCGCTGAAGGTGGTGTCCAGGGTGCCGTTGGGGTTGTAGCGGGCGAGCGCGAACCTGCCAGAAAATTCCGTGCTCCCCGCCGTTCCGGCGGCAACGATCTTTCCGTTGGCCTGGATTGCCACCCCAGTCGCCAGGTCGGACGCGCCGCGCGAAAAGTTCGTGGTGACCTTGCCGTTGCCGCTGAAGGTGTTGTCCAGGGTGCCGTTCGGGTTGTAGCGAGCCAGAGCGAACCTGTCGAAGCCCGCGTGGCCCGCGGCCACGATTTTCCCGTTGGCCCGAACGGCTACTCCGAGAGCGTCGTCAAACGCCGAAGAAAAGTTGGTAGTCATCCTGCCGTCGCCGCTGAATGTCACATCGAGCGACCCGTCGGAGTTGTAACGGGCCAGAGCGAACCGATCGTTCGAGTGGCCGGCGGCCACGATCTTCCCGTCGGCCTGGATAGCAACGCCGTTGGCGAAATCGTCCGCGGTCGTGCTGAAGTTCGTGACCACCTTGCCGTCGCCCCCGAAGCTAGTATCGAGCGTCCCGTTCCGGTTGTAGCGGGCCAGGCCGAATCTGCCGCCGGCACCCCCGGCTCGCCCGGCGACCACGATCTTCCCGTCGGCCTGGATGGCCACACTGTTGGCGAAGTCATTCCCGCTCCCAAAGTTCGCGGTTGCCTTTCCGTCGCCGCTGAAGCCGGGGTCACGACCTCCGGGAGCGGCGAGCGCGAGAGTTGCCAATGTCACGCTGAAACCACAGCAAAGTGCGAGGACGAGCAGTGGCTTGCGCCGGAGGAAAATCGTTACGAGCATCTTCAGGCCAAGCCGACCGTAAGGTGCGCACTGGGGCATGTCAACTCTCTCGGTGCTCATTCCCATAGCTCACGAAGTCCGTGCGTTTGGATGCCGTTCAGACTCCAAACCGGACGCTTACGATAGGCCGATTTGACTCACTCGGAGACTGCTACCATCTCCCTCCCGGTCGCGCTAAGCGGGGAGCTAGCGGTTCCCTGAACCCGTAATCCGCTATAGCGGGGCCGAACTCCTTCCCGAGGAGGAACGTTCGAAGGTAGGGCTTTCCGACGTAAGTGTTGACTGTCAGGTCCCGCGCACTGAGAGCCTGCGAACCGCGTCAGGTCCGGGAGGAAGCAGCGCTAAGCAGCTTCTCTCAGGTGCCGCGGAGCAGCCTGGCACGAGCGAGCGTCGTACGCACCGCCTTCGAGCCAACTACGACGGAAGGTGCGCGACCGGGACTAACTCGAGGGAACCCATGGTTCCCTCGAGGGGCTCACTCCTTCCTTGGGGAACCCAAGGTTCCCCTCACCCCCTCCTCCGTTTAGCATGGCCCCGTGACCGCGCTCTACCGAAAGTACCGGCCTCAGACCTTCGACGAGGTCGTAGGACAGGAGGCCGTCGTCCGCACGCTCCGGAACGCGATCGGTCGCGATCAGATCCGGCAGGCATACCTCTTCGCGGGGCCGCGCGGGACCGGCAAGACGTCGCTCGCCCGCATCCTGGCGAAGGCGCTGAACTGCGAGCAGGGTCCCACGGTTGAGCCCGACGGCACGTGCAACTCGTGCCGCACGATCGCGTCCGGCACGTCGCTCGACGTGATCGAGATGGACGCTGCAAGCCAGCGGGGGATCGACGACATCCGCGAGATCCGGGACCGTGTCGTCCTCCAGCCGGTCGAAGGGCGCTACAAGGTCTACATCCTCGACGAGGCGCACCAGCTCACGGACGCTGCTTTCAACGCGCTCCTGAAGCTGATCGAGGAGCCCCCGCCCCATCTCGTGTTCGTCTTCTGTACGACGGAGCTCGGGAAGATGCTCCCCACCGTCCGCTCCCGCTGCCAGACGTTCATGTTCGCGCGGCCGCGCCTTCCCCAGCTAACCAAGCTCCTACGTACCGTGGCGGACGGCGAGAACATCGACGCCCCAGACGCGGCTCTCGCCCTTGTGGCGCGGAGCGCCCGCGGAAGCTTCCGGGACGCGGTGTCGACTCTCGACCAGCTTGCGGCCGCGACGGATGGGCAGATCACGGTTCAGGCGGTCCTGCAACTGCTCGGCGCCGTTGAGGAGGAGGCTCTCTTCCGGATCTGCGACCTGATCGTCGACCGCGACACCGGCGGCCTCCTCACGTTCGTCGAGGAGCTCGCCGACCAGGGACAGGATCTCGCACGCCTCGTCACTGACCTGCTCGAGCATCTCCGCCACCTTCTGCTTGTCCAGCACATGGGTGAGGTGCCGGAGTCGATCCCGGTCACGGACGAGACACGCGAGCGGCTCCGCTCCCAGGCGAACCAACTCGGCGAGCCCGACGTGCTGCGGCTCGTCGATCTCCTCGCCCTCGCGGTCGACGATGCTCGCCAGGGCGGCGACCCGCGCCTCCCGCTCGAACTCGCGCTCGTCAAGGTGACGCGGCCAGGAGCAGACCTCTCTCGTGAGTCGCTCTCTTACCGGCTGGAGCAGCTGGAGTCCCGCACGCGCGAGCCCCACCACACCCCGACCCACGCTCCGGCTCCGGCGCCGGCCGCACCCCCGGACGAGGCCGAGCAAGACATCCGATCAGCCGCCGCGCCGGCCCCCGAAGGGCCGAGCGAGCGTCCTCCTCTCGAGCTGGAGCAGCTCCAGCAGCTCTGGCAGCAGGCGATCCTCCCAGCGGTCGCCGAGCGCTCCATCCCTGCCGGCTCGGTTCTGAACGAAGCCCGTCCGGTCGAGCTGGCCGGCGAGCGGCTCGTGATCGAGTTTCCCCCCGCCGCGTCCTTCCACCGGAACCTCGCCGAGGAGCCCAAGAACGCCACGCTCCTTGTGGACGCGATCCGCGAGGTGACCGGCCGCCGCCTCGATCTCGCCTTCGTCGTCGGAGAAGGCAGCGGCGACGTGGAGGCAGACGAGCACGAGCGCGAGCCCGAGACCGAAGAGGAGTTCATCGCCCTCTTCAAGGACCGCTTCGACGCACGCGAGGTCGACGGGACCTGACTCCCGGGCCACGCGGGATCACGAGACGGTGGCCTCGTACTCGTCGTGCCGACGCCACCACTCATAGGGCTGGGTCTGTGGCCACCCAGCGGGTGAGTCCTCCCAGGTTTCCTGCCGGCCGAGTGGTGTCAGATCGAGGAAGGTCCAGTTGCTGCCAAGCGCCTCGGCCCCGCGCCCAGACGTGAAGTAGGTGCAATAGACATTGTCGCCGTCGCGGAGGAAGACGCTGAGGCCGAACGTCTCTCCCTCGTCGGTTGTGACGCCGAAGTCGACGTTGAAGTCGCTGCCGAAGGAGGAGTACCACGGCACTGTCCAGCCCATGCGGTCGTTGTACGACTCGATCTGAGCCAGAGGTGCGAGAGACACGAGGACCAAGGAGGTGTCGCGGGCGTGGAGATGGGCGAGGTGGCCGACGTTGTCGACGAACATCGAACAGCCGTCGCAGCCAGCCGATGGCCAGCCGTCGACCCCGGAGGCGAACATGAAGTGGTAAATGATCAGTTGGCGGCGTCTATCGAACAGATCGAGCAGGCTCGCCTTGCCGTCCGGGCCCTCGAAGGCGTAGTCCTTGTCGATCCGGACCATCGGCAGCCTTCGCCGCTTTGCGGCCAGCGCATCTCGCGCCCGGGTTGCCTTCTTCTCCTCGACCAAGAGCTCTTCGCGGGCGGCTTTCCACTCCGCTGGTGACACGACTTGCGGAAGACTCATGGCGCTCTCCTCGGGTGAGATCGTTTGCGTCCGGTGAGCGGCGGTACGGAGGTCACGCGGTTGTTCCCAGCGGCGTCCTCATACTCGTCGTTACGGAGAGTCGCAACGCTGTCGTCGCCCCCCTTTGGCGCCCGCTCGAGCAGCTGGCCGGAAAACACCATGAAATTAGACTCAGGCGCGTAGCTCGAGTACGTGTGGTAGACGACGCCGTCTGAGAGCGCAAACGCGCTCAGGCCTGGCCCCTCCGTGGTCACGTATCCGGCCAGGTCAGTCCCGCACGAGGCCGCGGCTTCGGCCATGGAGTCGCTTCCGGCGAACTCCTCGAGCACCTTCGCGAAGTCGACGGGCTCGAAGTTGTATTCGGCGTCGTTGTTTCGTCGTTGTTCTTCCGTGAACGAGACCCCGAAGTCGAAGTTGAAGTCACTTCCAAATGACGAGACGTAGGGGAATGTCCAGCTCATGCGCCGCCTGTAGGCCCGGAGCTTCTCGTGCGGAGCGCGGGAGATGCAGATCATGGTCACGTCGCGGGCGTTCAGGTGGACGAGAGCGCCATCCAGGTGGTCCGCCAGCCCCGAGCAGCCCGGGCAAGCCGCAGTCCACTCCGGGCCGAACATGAGGTGGTAGGCAAGCAGCTGCGAGCGGCCGTCGAAGAGCTCGGCCAACGTTTTCGTTCCCTCGTCCGTCTGGAACCTGTACTCCTTCTCGACCGGCACCCACGGCAGCTCCCGCCGCTCGCGTACGAGCTCGTCGTTGAGCCGGGTCAGCTCCTTCTCGCGCTCGAGCAGGCTGCGCCGGGCGGCCAGCCACTCCTCCCGCGTTCCGACCTTGTGCTCCGTCACCGCAACTGCCTCCCTGGTCGTTGAGTCTCCATTAGTAAAGGACCGGTCGAAGCCGCCGGACTCATCGCTCCTTGCTACCGATCTCAGAAGATCTGACCTGACCTGGCGTAAACAAGTCGGCTGGGCGGTAAAAGCGCCCCTCGTACTCCCGGTACGGCCGCCTGGAAAAATGACGTTTCGCCCCCGGCGACCCGGGCATACGAGGATCGAGGCCAGGGGAACCAGACTACGGAGGCACGTCGAATGTTAAGGGGAACCTTGGGTGTCCTTGGAGCGTCCGCGCTGCTTGCGATCGGATGCGCGCAGGCGCTCGCGCTCGACTCTGTCCCGACTGTCAGCGTGCCTACGGTACCGAGCGTCAGTGTCCCCGTCGTAACGAGCCCGGTGCCCAGCGTCAGTGTCCCGGCCGTCACGAGCCCGGTGACCACGATTCCGGATACAACCGTGTCATCGCCGTCAACGCCTGTCACCGCGCCTTCTGCGCCAAGCCTTCCAGGAAGTTCGACCTCTTCGGGGTCCTCCGGCTCGTCGTCAGGAACGGGCGGTGGCGGCTCCGGCTCCTCGGCGACCGGGTCGAGCGCCAAGGGCCAGCAGTCCGGAACGGTGCGCCGCTTCGAGTCGCGCCCACCCAAGTTTCGAAGCCGCGGCAAGCACCACAGAGGC
>JBBQXP010000007.1:0-47606 GCA_038209555.1 Gaiellales bacterium | reverse complement strand
CGGACAGATGGGATCTGGCGGGCCAGTCGGCCAGCTTCGAGCGAGAGCTCGATGAGGGCTTTGTTCTTGACTCGGTACTCGCCTTTCATCTGCTTCACCAGGAGCTCGGAGTCCGAGACGACCTCAAGGTCGTCGACCTGGAGCTCGACCGCCTTGCGAAGACCGTCGACGAGGGCGCGGTACTCGGCCACATTGTTCGTCGCAACGCCGATCGTCTGGCCGTGTGCGTCGAGCACCGTGCCGTCATCGGTCTCGAGGACGTACGCCGCGGCCGCGGGCCCAGGATTCCCTCGCGAGCCGCCGTCGGTCGAGAGACGTGCCTTCACTGTGGCGGCACGAGCGAGTAAAGGTCGAAGGCGGGCTCCTCGTACGGATGAGCTTCCCGGAGAGCTGCGACCACTTCTCCCTCGCGCGCGACCGGATAGACCGTCTCGAGCCTGAGCTCGGGAACACGCTCCTCGTGCCCTGGGTCGCCGATTGCGGGCGATGCCCCCTCGCCGGCTAGGAAGGTGCCGGTGCCCGGCGTATACCACGAGCAGCGCTCGTATTTTCCGATCCGCCCGGCGCCCGCGCCGAAGAGGGCATCGCGAACAGCATCCAGAGCCTCCGTCGGCACGAACACGACGAGTTTGCGCGTCCGCTCCGTCACGATCTCGACACATCCCGTGCGCCACACACGCGCTCCTCCGCGCTACCGTCACTACAGGGGGTAACCATTGGGGGTTCCCCCGGGGGCAACTCGACTGGAGGCTGGGTCACGCGCTCCGACCCGGCGCCGCTAGGGCATCGGCGAGTCCATCGCGTCGATCTGCGCGCGCTGGAGCTTGCCGGAGTAGTCGACGTAGATCGACTTCCATTCGGTGTAGAAGTCGAGCGCGGCCTGCCCTGCCTCGCGGTGGCCGTTCCCAGTTCCCTTCGTACCGCCGAAGGGCAGATGCACCTCCGCACCCGTCGTCCCTGCGTTGATGTAGGTGATTCCCGCGTTCAGATCCCTCATCGCGCGGAACGTCTTGTTGACGTCCCGGGTGAAGATCGAGGAGGAAAGGCCGAACGGGATCCCATTCGCGATTCTGATCGCCTCGTCGATGTCGGTAGCACGGATGAGCGCAGTCGTCGGCCCGAAGATCTCTTCCTGCGCGATCCGCATGCCCGGCTCGACGTCGGCGAACACGGTCGGCCGGTAAAAGAACCCCTTGTCCAGACCGTTCTCGGTCGCGACCTCTCCCCCGGTCTCGAGCGTCGCCCCTTCGCTCTTCCCGATCTCCGTGTAGGAGTGGATCTTGTCCAACGCGGCCTGGTTGATGACTGGACCGACATCAGTGTCCTCGTCCAGGCCGTTCCCGAGTTGCATCTTCTCAGCGCGTGCGACGAGCTTCGACCGGAGCTCGTCGTAGACCTGTCGATGTGCGATGACGCGGCTCGCAGCCGTGCAACGCTGCCCGGACGTTCCGAAAGCCGACCAGAGGATGCCCTCGACCGTCAGGTCGATGTCGGCGTCGTCCATGACGATGATCGCGTTCTTGCCGCCAAGCTCCAAGTGGACGTGCTTCAGGAGCGGCGCCGCATTTTGGGTCACCTGGACCCCGACCTCGTGTGAGCCCGTGAACGTGATCAGAGGCACGTCGGGATGCCGCACGAGCTGGGCGCCGACGGTCTTGCCTGCTCCGTGGACGATGTTCAGGACGCCCGGCGGCAGCCCCGCCTCCTCGAAGATCTCGACGAAGCGCTCGGCCAGGAGCGGCGTTTCCGCGGCGGGCTTCAGAACGACGGTGTTACCGCAGACCAGCGCCGGCGCGATCTTCCAGCTCGGAATCGCGATCGGAAAGTTCCAGGGTGTGATCGCGCCGACCACACCGACTGGATTCCGGGTCGACATCATGAACTTGTCGCGCAGCTCGGAGGGAGTCGTGTGCCCGAAGAGGCGCCTGCCTTCGCCGGCCATGTAGTACGTCATGTCGATCGCTTCCTGGACGTCCCCGGCAGCCTCGGGCCGGACTTTGCCCATCTCCTGCGTCATCTCCCCGGCCAGCTCGTCCTTGCGTTCAGCGATGAGTTGGGCTACGCGGAAAAGGATCTCCCCACGCTTCGGTGCGGGCACCAGCCGCCAGTGCTCGTAGGCGCCCTCGGCAGCCGCGACCGCCCTGTCCATGTCCTCAACGCCCGAGCTCGGAAAGACACCGAGCGCCTCTCCGGTAGCGGGGTTCTTCGTCTCGAACGTCTCACCGCCGGCGGCCTCCACCCACTCGCCACCAATGTAGTTCCGGTACGTCTTCGTGCCGAGCAGCGCCATCTGGCTCCCCTGGTCGATTTCAGCCCCATCCTATCCAGGGGGTTCACGCCGCCGGACGCGGGTATGAGGCCCTGGGGGAAACAAATCGATGGAGGGAATGTCGTGGAAACCTGGCTGATCATCGTGATCGTCGTCGCGGTCGTCGTCGTCCTTGCCGTCCTCTTACTCGCCGGGACAAAGGCACGCGATAAGCGGCTCGAGAGCCGGCGTTCGGAAGCCGGAGAGCTTCGCGGAGAAGCCGAGACGCGGGCTCGGCGCGCGGAGGAACGTGAAGCGATCGCAGAGGAGCAAGCTGAGCGTGCGAGAGCGGAACGTGAAGCCGCCCAGTCTCACGCCAGTCGCGCAGACGAGATCGACCCGGACGTGGAGACCTAAGCGGGCGCTACTCGAAGGCGAGGCCGAGCCGCGAGAGCTCCGCGAAGTCGAAGCGCCCCTCGATGGTCGCTTCCACCTCGAACTCCTCTCCGATGTCGGGGTCCTTGCCGATCAGCTCGCGGGCGCGGCTCGGCAGGGCCTGGTCGGCGGCCTCCCGCGACTCCCAGAAGTACACCGCCCCCCAGCGCTCGGTGGCCTCGTCGGAGATCCACGCCTTGAAACGGAGTCCCGGCACGTCTTCGAACTGATCGACCGACTCGTCACGGAGGTAGCGCCGGAGCTCCCCGATCGTCGTCTTCGAGTCCGCCAGGCTCCAGAGGACGAGCCGGACGATCAATCGTCCGGCGCGTCCGTAGCCGGGAACGTCCCAGGAATTCGGGAGCGCCTCCGGTCGCGGACTTGTCGCTTCCCGCCGGGAGCGTTCGCGCCCGCCGTCCGCCGATCCGGGCCCGAACGTCGGTCTACGATCACGGTCACGTTCCCGTTGTCCTTGTAGTGGTCGACGAGCTTCGCGTACAGCTGATCCTCGAGTTCGGACGGGACGACGCAATAGATCATCTGAACGCATCCTAGTTAGGAGGGATTGGTGGAACAACGCACAGCGCTTTGCGTTTCGCCATCCCTCCTAGTTCACGCCGGGGCGATCGGTCAGAGCTTCGGGATGTCAGGCGTGACTCGCCCATCCTGACCCAGGTGGCCGTTCCAGCCCTTAAAACGTTCGTCCACCTCGTCCAGCTCGTAGCCTCGCTCCGCCAAACGAACGGCCTGCTGCGAGTCGAAGACGACTCTGTACTGGTACCACGAGATGTCCCACACAATCGTGAGGACGACCTCGGTGTTCGTGCCAGAGAGGGGCAGAAAGCTCACCCTCGCCTGACCCAGGCTCTTGGCGATTCCGGCGATCGTCCGCCGGTAGGCACTATCGTTGAAGAGATCGGCGGCCTCAACCATCGCCTGCTCCCGCTCCGAGAGGCGTCGGAGCACCGGCTCCGAGAAAGTCGGCTGAGGCTCATGCCGTCGCGTGTCGGGCGCTGCGCCGAGCCCGAACCCCCGAAAGCGGCGGCGGCGGCGCGGAGCATCGGGGACGAGGGGCGTCGTCGGCGTCCCTTCTCTCAGCCAGCCGTACTCGTTCGCAACGTCCGTGCAGAGCGCGCAGACGTCCACCCATTGGTCGTTTCCGTGCGGGCTGAAGCGCGCCGCCCGCTCGCCCATGAGAAGCGTGCGGTTGCAGACGGCACAGGTCCGGAAGGTGTCCTGCTTCCTGATGACGGCGGTCATGGCTATGACGCCTTCGCCTCCTCGCGCTCGCGCCTGACCTGTTCGACGATCCGTTCGGCAACGTGCGCAGGCACCTCTTCGTACCGGAGGAAGGCGACCGAGTAGTCGCCGCGACCGCCCGTCATCGACGTGAGCGACTGCGAGTACGTGAGGACCTCCGACATCGGCACCTCGGCGCGGATCAGGGTCATGCCGCCTCGGGCGTCCATCCCCTGAAGTCTTCCTCGGCGGGAGTTCAAGTCCCCGTTCACGGTCCCAACGCTTTCGTCGGGAACGGTCGCCTCGAGCTGCATGATCGGCTCGAGGAGAACCGGGTCTGCCTTCTCATACGCGGCCTTGAACGCCATCGAGCCCGCGATCTTGAACGCCATCTCGGAGGAGTCGACCGTGTGGTACGAGCCGTCCACGAGCGTCACGCGGACACCCTGGACCGGGGCGCCCGCCAGCTCGCCGTGCACCATTGCCTCCTGGATCCCCTTGTCGACCGCGGGCCGGAAGCTCTGCGGGACGACGCCACCGACGATTTTGTCGACGAACTCGTAGCCGACACGGCCCTCGAGGGGCTCGAGGACGATGTGACAATCACCGAACTGGCCCCGACCGCCGGTCTGCTTCTTGTAGCGGCCCTGCGCCCGCGACTCTTTGCGAATCGTCTCGAGGTATGGAACGCGCGGCTGCTGCAGCTCGACGTCGACGCTGAAGCGCCGCTTCATACGCTCCACGGCGACCTCGACGTGCATCTGGCTCATGCCCGCGAGGAGCTGTTCTCCCGTCTGTTCGTCGCGGCGCAGGACGAGCGTCTGGTCCTCCTCGGCGAGCCTCCGGAGGGCCTGGCCCATCTTCTCCTCGTCCCCCTTTGCCTTGGGCGTAATCGCGAAGCTCATGACGGGCTGCGGGAGGTCGAGGCTCGGGAGCTCGACCGGCTGGTCCTCCGAGAGAAGCAGGTCGCCGGTTGCAGTCTCCTTCAGCTTCGCGACGGCCCCGATGTCACCGGCTTCGAACGCCTCCGTCGACGTGTGATCCTTGCCCTGGAGCTCCAGGAGCTGGCCGACTCTCTCCTTACTTCGAGTCCGGGCGTTCAGTAGCGTCGAGTCGCCCTTCAGCTGGCCGGAGAGGACCCGGAACAGCGTGATGCGCCCCGCGAAGGGGTCTGCGAGGGTCTTGAAGACGAAAGCAGACGTGCCGCCGTTCGACTGCGCGATCTCCAGCGGCTTCTTGGCCGGTGACGGGACGCCTTCGACAAGGAGGTCGAGAAGAGCGGCCGCGCCGAGATTCTTCGTCGCGGCACCGCATGCCACCGGGAACAACTCCCCACGGGCAACGGCGTTCTTCAGCGCTCCGGCAAGCTCGTCACCGGTGATCTCCTCCCCCTCGAGGTAGCGCTCCATCACCTTCTCGTCCGTCTCGACGACCGCGTCGACCAGCTTCTCGCGATACTCGGCCGCCTGCGCGGCAAGCTCGTTGGGAATCTCTTTCGGCTCGCCTTCCTTCTCGCCCTCTGGCGAGTCGTAGGCCCGCATGTGGAGCAGGTCGACGACGCCCGAGAGCTCGTGCTCCTGACCGATCGGAATCTCGATTGCAATGCACCGCTCGGAGAGCTGCGCGCGCAGCTGCTCATAAGTCCCGAAGAAGTCCGCCCGCTCGCGGTCGAGCATGTTGACCAGGAGGAGCCTGGAGATCCCGAGCTCGTTGCAACGCTCCCAGGATCGGGTGGTCTGCACTTCCACCCCCGCGACCGCGCTGACGACGACGATTGCGCCCTCGACCACGTGCAGCGCAGCGATCGTGTCAGCCTGGAAACCCGGGTCGCCGGGCGTGTCGAGGATATTGATCTTCCGCCCCTGCCACTCGAGATGGCAGAGGGAGGCGGCAAGCGACATCTGGCGCTTGTGCTCCTCCTCTTCCCAGTCGGACACGGTCGTCTGTTGCTCGACCGTCCCGAGCCGGTTGACCGCGCCGCCCTGGAAGAGCAGCGCCTCGACGAGCGAGGTCTTGCCGGTGCCTCGGTGACCGATGATCGCGACGTTGCGGATCTTGCTCGGCTCGTATGAGGTCATCGAGGGGCGAGTCTAGCGACTGCCCGGCCGAGCGTTGACGCTAGACGTCGACCGCGGCGCGCTGAGCCCCACCACCCAGGCGAGCCTTGAGCCTCAGGATCGCCTTCGTGTGGAGCTGGGAGACGCGAGACTCGGTTACTCCGAGCACCTCCCCGATCTCACGCAAGGTGAGCTCTTCGTAGTAGTACAGCGTCACCACGAGCTTCTCCCGCTCCGGCAGTCGTGCGATCGCCTCGCCAAGGGCCTCGCGGAGCTCCGTCTGGGACATGGCTGCCTGCGGCTCGGGCGCATCCGGATCCTCGAGCGTGTCGATCAAGGCGACCGGGTCGCCGCTCACCGAGCTCGTCCAGAGCTCGTCGAGGGCGGCGATCGAGGAGCGGGAGATCTCGAGCAGCGAATCCTGGAACTCCTCTTCGGTGATGCCCAGCTTTCCGGCGATCTCCTCGTCGTTCGGCGCCCGCATCATCTTCCGCTCGAGCTCGGCGATCGCGCGCTCGATGTCGCGCGCCCGCGCGCGGACCGAGCGCGGAACCCAGTCCATCGAGCGGAGCTCGTCGATGATCGAGCCCTTGATGCGCGAGATCGCGTAGGTCTCGAACTTGATGTCCCGCTCCGGGTCGAACCGCTCGATGGCGCCGATCAGGCCGAGCAGCCCGTACGAAACGAGGTCCCCCTCCTCGACATGCGCCGGCAGCCCGCTCCCCAACCGCCCTGCGACGTACTTGACGAGCGGCGCGTAGGTGAGGATCAGCCTGTCGCGCAGCGCCCGGTCGCCGTTCCGCTTGAACTGGCGCCAGAGCGCCTGCGTGTCCTCCTGACGTTCGACCACGTGCAGAGCATACGGCGCGCAGATGCTTGACCTCTAGCGCAGCGCTCGAAAGGCCTGCTCGCCCAGCCAGAGTGCGAGGAGACCTGCGGCGGCCGCGATGATCCAGGCTCCTCCCCCTGCCCGGGCCGCCCAGACCGCCATGCCCGCGAAGCACGCCGCAAGGAGCAGGAAAAGCGCTCCCAAAGAGGGTCTGCGGGCTCGCGCCACGAGCCGGAGTCTAGAGAGGCCGTCGAAGCTCCGGGCTACACTGTTCGAGCCGAGGGCCGTAGCTCAATTGGCAGAGCACCGGTCTCCAAAACCGGGGGTTGAGAGTTCGAGTCTCTCCGGCCCTGTCCCTCGCGAGAAGTCGGAAACCCGCATGGTCAGCGGGTTTTCTTTCTTTCTTTCTTTCTTACTGGAACGTCGTCGGGTTCCAGCGCTGAAGAGGGATAAAATCCGGCCCTGACTGTGGCGCAACTGTGGCGCGGACGTCCGATGCCCTCGTTAGCGTGACTCTCGTGGCCTCCGGAATCCGCCTCCGCCATGGCAGGCTCTGCCCCTCGCGGTCGGGCGGTGCCTGCCGGTGCCGGCCGACCTACCAGGCGAACATGTGGAGCGCCCGGGAGGGCAAGCGGCTCTTCAAGACCTTCGCCACCTTCGCCGAGGCGAAGGCCTGGCGGTCGGAGGCCCAAGTGGCCCTCCGCAACGGAACGATGCGGGCTGGCGCGTCGGCGACGCTTCGGGAAGGCGCCGAGGCGTGGCTCGAGGGCGCGAAGAGCGGCGCCATCCGGAACCGAAGCGGCCACGCGTACAAGCCTTCGGCGATCCGCGGCTACGAGGCGGCGCTCGTGATGCGTGTGCTCCCCGAGCTCGGCGGACTGCGTCTCTCGGAAGTCCGCCGCGTCGACCTCCAGGACTTCGCCGACCGGTTGTGCGCCGACGGGCTCGACCCGAGCACGGTGCGGAACACGCTGATGCCCTTGCGAGCGATTTTCCGCCGCTCTGTGGCCCGGGGCGACGTCGCCGTGAACCCGACATCGGGACTCGAGCTCCCGGCCATGGAGGGTGTCCGCGACCGCATAGCCTCGCCGACGGAGGCGGCCGCGCTTCTCGCCGCCCTACCGGAGCGCGACCGCGCGATCTGGGCGACCGCGATGTACACGGGTCTCCGCCGCGGCGAGCTCCTTGGGCTCCTCTGGGAGGACGTCGACCTGGCGGCCGGCGTCATCCACGTCGAGCGCTCCTGGGACGCCAAGGAGGGCGTCGTCGGACCGAAGAGCCGGGCCGGTCGGCGTACCGTCCCGATCCCAGCCGCGCTCCGCGAATACCTCGTCGAGCACAAGCTCCGCCTGGGCCGCCACGTCGGCCTCGTCTTCGGGACGAGCTACACGCAGCCGTTCACGCCCTCGAATGTCCGGAAGCGCGCGAATGCCGCCTGGGCCCGTGCGGACCTCGAGCCGATCGGCCTGCACGAGTGCCGCCACACCTTCGCCTCGCTCATGATCGCCGCCAACGTGAATGCGAAGGCGCTGAGCACGTACATGGGCCATTCGTCGGTGACGATCACGCTCGACCGCTACGGCCATCTGATGCCCGGCAACGAGAACGAGGCGGCCGACCTGCTCGACGCCTACCTCGCTCGCACCCTGGAGCAACCTCCCGCTGCCGTATGACTAGCGTGCTCTCGACCCCCAAGCTACGGTGTGCTCGATGAGCGACACGCTACGGCTGACGATCACGTACGACGAGCCCGACGAGGACGGGTGGATCGTCGCACGCGTCGTCCAGGTGACCGGCGCGATCAGTCAGGGCCGGACGCGGGAGGAGGCGCGCGAGAACGTTATCGACGCTCTGCGCCTCATGCTCGCGCCCGACGATGACGAGGCGAACGCCGACCGTAGCGAGCCGCTCGAACTCACCTTCGCCGAGTGAAGCGCCGCGATCTCGAGCGGCACCTAACCGCTCAGGGTGCCCGCAAGGTCGCGGAAGGCGGAAAACACACGAAGTGGCGCAGCGCGGATGGCACTCGTGCCACGGCGGTCCCTCGCCATCGAGAGATCGGTCCGGGCCTGGTTCGCGCAATCTGCACACAGCTCGAGATTCCCGTTCCGCAAAGCTGAATCGAACCGTTCCGGCCGTTTCGGTCTGGTCCCGGTGGTTTCCGCCGATTCCTTTAGCCATGCGAGTTTGCTGGCACCTGACGCTCTTCGCGGCGGAGGGGGACGAGGCGCTTGCACATGCATAACCGAGAGGAGGGGTATCGGCTGGGCGAGATCGCGGAATACCTCGGCCTCCATCCTGCCACGGTCAGCCGCAGGCTTCGAAGAAGCGAAAGCTCAGCACCTGAGGCGTAAGAGCTCCGGGACCTGCGAACCGCAGGCTCGACGCCGGTCCGGATCACCCTCTTTGATTGCAAGCTCCGACCCCTGGCCGTCCACGAGCTTTGGGTCCCCCATCGCATGCGCACCATGCGCGTCCTAGGCAGAGTAGGCCGCTGAGTGGCAGTTCGCCTGGCGTACGGCCGCGCGGTGCGCAACCGACGTGAATCCGCAAAGCGCCACAAGGATCGCGATGACGACGCGGCAAAAGGCACCGTGCGATCGCCGGGTGCTCGCGTGACAGTTCACTGCCCCGACGGTCGCGGGAGACCTACGCGCCTCAGCGTCCGCGGCGGCCCCAACTCCAAGTCAATCCGCCGGCCACGCGCATCCTCAATCGTTGCGCCGGCTATCGCTGCGTGATCCAGTCGATCGAGCTCATGCCACGAGGTCGCCTGATGGTGTCCTCCCTGAGGATTGACGACCGTGACTGGGAACTCAATCTCCTCGTTCCATAGCCGGTGCATGTCGACGCACCGCTGAACGGCTTCGCGGAGCATGGCCCATTCCTCGGTTTCGAGAAGTGCCGGCGGTTTCGAGGAATAGGACGGCCAGAGCTTCCATATCGGCTCCATGCGCTCGAGCACGTTCCTCCAGCACGGAAGCTCTTCCGCTGACCGGATCGCATCTCCGACCTCTGACTCGAGCGGGAACACCGCCAGCGTTTCGTCGAAGGTCCGGATCACATCCGGCACCCCGGCCGAGCCGCGCACCCGCTTATCGTACCCGTGCGCCTGGCGCTCTTCGTCCACGACGAACAGCGCAGCCGCTCGGAGGTCCTCCCGCCGATTGCTGTCGACGTAGGACACCGTCATGGGCCACCGAACGTCGACCACTTGTCCCAGACCTCGAACGGGACGTGCCGATCCCCCTCGTAGAGAACTTGTCGGCCGCCGCTCGGGAGACGGGGTCCGCCCCAGTATTTCCGTGGCCATGCCCCGCCGCTCGGCGAGGTTCCGCACAACTCTGCTCAGTCCCGCTCCCCATTGCAAGACCGTTGCGATGTGCGAGGTGCACAGCTCCGAAGCGAGGACCAACCCAGGAGGATCATGCACACCCCCGAGGTGGGGCTCGCAATCGCAGTCAGCGTGTTGACATGGAGCCCGAGTGGCTCAGGCCGTGGAACGAGCGAAGGTTAACCCCGTTGTTGTCCAACGCCGTCCGAATGCGCGGGTCGCAGAGTGTTTGAACCTCAATCTGCCGCTCGGCGCCGTAGCCCGAATCCGCGCCGTCGGCCTCGCCCGGATGGCAGCCGAGCTCGGTCGTACCGGTTGGAAGAGCTTCGACGATAGCCCGCAGTGCTTCGACCGTAATCGCCTCGGGCACGCTTTCGCCTCTCGCGGTCTGCCCGTAGAACTTCCCGCAGTAACAGACGCTAGAGCTGATGGAGCGGAGCGGGACGTCGAGTTTGCGAGCCACCTCGGTGAGCACCGAGCGAAGAGGCTCCTCCCGGTGAACGTGCTGGTGCGAGTCGAGGTGCGTCGGATCGTTTCCAGTGAGCTCACGGAAGGCGGTGAGTTGACGGCCGACCTCGACTACCACCCGCGTCCGGTCGTCGGCCGGGACGACCTCATAGAGCACCTCCCAGACACCATCCCGATAGACCCATTCCGCCAGGTCCACGTGCAGGCCCAGGCTCAGGTCGGGATGTCCACGCGCATAAGCTGCCGCCTCCCGGGCCGCGGGCCAGCGCACCATCAGGCTCGAGCTCGTGACGATGCCGCGCTCGTGAGCGGCCGCGATGCCTCGATTGATTCCCTGGCTCCGCCCCAGGTCGTCCGCGTTCACGATCAGCGCTCGCGTCATAGTCCGAGGCGGTCAGCCGCCGCGACGGCCTCCCCCAGCCAGTCGGTGGCATGCTCCCGAGGAGGAGTCCACTCCCGCGACCAGCCGAGCCACTGGACGGCGAGCTGGAGGCGTGCGCAGTCAAGGTCGGCCGGCTCGAAGGTCCCGGGAAGCACGTCTCGATATGCCCGCGCGAGGCGGGCAGCCTCCTCGTCGCCCCAGGCCGAGACGAGCGCTGCGAGATCGAGAACGCCGGGGCCGAGCCCGGCCATCTCCCAGTCGACCGGACAGATGCGGAGCCCCGGCCCCACCAGCACGTTCGACGCGTAGAGCTCGCCGTGGACGAATACCGGCGGCAGAGCCGCGAGACGTTCGACGACGTCGTCGTAGCCCGAGGAGATCCGCCGGAGCTCGGGCCCGCCCGCAAACTCAACGGCGCGGTCGATCCAGGAGCGAAGAAAGTCTGTGTCGTAGCGAATGAGGTGAGACGAGAAGGCCGGCTTCACCGCCGCATGCAACCGCGCTGCCCATCTGGCGACCTCCTCCCAGGCCTCGAGCTCGCCGATCTGCCAGAGCTCGACCCCGTCGACCTTCTCGAGGAAGAGGAGGTAGCGGTCGGCCTCCGGGGGCGTAACCGATCCGTAGCAGCGCGCGGTCCCGAGATCACGGGCGGCCAAGACCTCCGTGTAGACGACGACCTCGCGAACAGGATCGTGGATGAACTCGGGCTTGGCCAGGCGCGCTTGCTCGTCGAGCTCGTCACGCGCCAGGCTCTTGACGATCACGTTCACCTCGCTCCCGTCCTCGAGCAGCAGGCGCACTTCCTCGAGCGGGAAGCTCGTGCGGTACGCGTACGGGCGGTTCTCGAGCTCGCGAACAGGCCCGAAGATCTGTTCGAGGGTCCCGCGCACTCAGCTACCCCCGACCACGTCGAGGAACCGCGTCAGGACCTTGTCGGAGTCGAAGACGTCCTCGGCGATCGCCCTCGCAGCGCGGCGATGCCGCTCGTAGTCTCGGCGAAGCTCTTCGACCCCGGCCAGCACATCGTCGACGGTCTCGAACGCCAGCAGACCTTCGCCGGTCGGAAGAAAGTCGCTGAATCCTGTCTCCTGTGCGAGCACCGGCCGGCCTGACGCGAGGTAGCAGACGCTTCGGTCGCTGAACCAGCCGCACCTCGAGGCGACGTAGCCGGACTTGGCAATTCCGAGCTCCGCCCACGAGCCGCGGACGAACCTGCGATACCGGTCCGGCGTGCCGGCGGCCTCGTCCGGGTCGACGAGCCTCCAGCCGTTCTCCCGCAGCGCCACGAGGTCGTCGCGCTCGTCCACATGGATCGCGAGCCCTGCGAAAACGGGGATGTCGGTCCGGCGAGGCAGCTCGAAGAAGCGCCGGAAGGAGTGAGCCTTCTGCCCGTAGTGGACGCCGTCGTGCTCGATCGAGCCGTATCCGCGCCAGTTGGCGACCGTGGTGAGGCCTTCGTACTCGAGCTCGTCGGCGACGGGCCAGCGCTCGAGAACCACCGGCTGGGCTGTCGGGATCCACGCGATGCCCCCGGTCGGGACGGGGCAGCTCGGGCGCCCGAGCGCCTGGCCCACAGTCACGAAGTGGGTGTGCCCGGAGAAGCCGACGTCGATCCCGTCCTCGTGCCAGAGCTGGTTGAACGCCGGGTCGAGATCGAGGTAGACGCGGATCCCGATCGGCTCCGTGAGACGGAGATCGCGGAGCATGCCGCTGACGTTGACGAGGAGATCGGCGCTCTCGGCGAACCCGCGGACCAAATCCGGTTCGGCGCCGAGCGCCTCACCCGCCTCGCCCACCACCAGCGCGGCCCGGCCCTCGAGACCGAAGTCGGCAACGAAGCGGGTGAAGTAGTCGACGCTCTCCGGACTCGCCTCGCCGACCGGCTCGACGAGCATCACGTCGTGGCCGAGCCGCCGGAAGCCGAGCAGATACTGGAGCACCGACCAGGTCGCGCCGCCGTGACCCGGTGTGCCGGCGACCATCCCGGCGAGGAGGATTCTCATGCGAGCGCGTCCTCGAGCATCCGTGCGAGCACCTTGTCCGCGTCGAAGTACTCCTCCGCAATCGCACGTGCCGACCGGGCATGTTGGTCGTAAGCGGCCGCGATCGCATCGGCGCCGGCGACCGCCTCGTCGAGCGCCCGAAAGGCCAGGAGACCCTCGCCGGTCGGAATCGTCCGGCCGAAGCCCGTGTCCTGGACGAGCGCCGGCTTCCCGGAGGCGAGGTAGCGGGTAGTCCGGTCGCTGAACCAGCCTGAGTTCGTCTCGACGTAGATTCCTTGCGAGACCGAGAACTCGGCGCCGGAGCCCTGCACGTAGCGGCGGAACAAATCCGGATCACCGGCGACCGTCCGCGGATCGACGAGCTGCCAGCCGTGCTCGTCGAGCACGGCGAGGTCGCGCTTCTCGTCGGAGTGGATGTCGAGTGCAAGCTCGAACGTCTGCCCGGAGCGGCGCGGGAGGGGAAGGACCTTCCGAAACTCGTCGAGCTTGACCCCGTACGTGCGGCCGTTGTGCTCGACGCGGCCGTAGGGGCCCCGCCAGGTCGCCACCGTGGTGAACCCGCGCTCGTCCGACTGAACGACCGGCCACTCGTCGAGCACTGCGGGCGGGCGGGTCGTCCGCCACTCGATTCCGGCGGTCGGGATCGAGCAGTCGGGACGTCCGATGTTCTCCGCGATCGTGAAGTACACGTCGTGCGGGCGGATCTCGAGCGTGCCGGTCGCGTGCCAGATCTGCGTGAACCCGGGGTCGATGTCGAGAAAGGCGGTGCGCCGGAAGCACGAGAGGAGCGAGGGCGCCGTGAGGTTGCCGCTGACGTTCAGAAGGAGGTCGGCCTCGGCTGCGATCTGCTCCGGCGTATCGACGCCTCCGTGAAGCAGCTCGCCCGCGGCTCCCACCAGCATGCTCGTCGCCGCGTCACCGTGCGCTGCGGAGACGGCGTCGAAGTAGCGG
The DNA here is from genome assembly GCA_038209555.1 of Gaiellales bacterium. Taxonomy (GTDB): domain Bacteria; phylum Actinomycetota; class Thermoleophilia; order Gaiellales; family Gaiellaceae; genus DASQGA01. The sequence goes on along the minus strand of JBBQXP010000007.1, from coordinate 33,660 downwards.
ATCGCGCGCTCGTCGCACGCGTGCGTATCGATCTGCTCCACGAAATGAACTGTCCAGCCGAGACGACGAAGCGCCGCCACGTAGCTCAGGCGAACCCAAGCCTCGCCGCCGCTCCCCGGCTTGTTCGCCATCGCGCCCGCGACGACGGCGACGGGCACTAGCCGAGCTCCTCGAGCAGCCTGCCGAGGACGAGCCGCGCGTCGAAGTGCTTCTCGGCGAGACGCCGCGCTGCGCTCGCATGTCGCGGGTAGTCCCGCTGGATGTCTCGGACGCCTTCGGCGGCCTCCTCGAGCGTGGAGAAGGCAAGCAGGCCCTCGCCCAGTGGGTAATGGCCCGCCAGCCCGGTGTCCTGGACGAGGGCAGGCTTGCCGCTCGCGAGATAGCAGGCAGTGCGATCGCCGAGCCAACCCGTCCGGAGCGCGACGTAGATGCCTTTCGCCACGGTGAGCTCGGCAAGCGAGCCCCGGACGAAAGCCAGGTAGGCGGCTGGGTCACCCGCGACTGCTCGGGGATCGACGAGCTGCCAGCCGCCCGATTCGAGCCTCTCGAGGTCGTTGCTGTCGCTTGGGTCGATCTCGAGGGCGACGCGGAATCCCGCATCGACCCTGCGTGGGAGATCCATGAATTTCCGAAATTCGTGCACCCGCAGTCCGAGCATCGTGCCCCCGTAGTCGATCGCGTCGTATGGTCCGCGCCAGCTGCCCACGCTCGTGAAGTCGGCACCCCCGTCCACTGGCGGGCAGACGTCAAGGACGACGGGATGCGGAATCGTCAGCCAGCGCAACCCACACGTCGGGACACCGCAGTCCGCTGAGCCGACGTTTCGTCCTACGGTCACGAAATCGTCGTGGCCATCGAAGACGTCCGCGAGCCCGAGCTCGCGCCAGACCTGCCCGAAACCGGGATCGATGTCGAGGAAGATCCGGCGCCGGGCGGCAGCGAGGATCTCGGGGTCGTCCACGAAGCCCATGATGTTGAGGAGAAAGCGCGACTCGCGCGTTCGCTGCAGCAGCTCGTCGCGCGAGAGCCCGTCAAGAGCCGAGCCGGCGGCTCCGAGAACTGAATAGGACCCGTCCAACCCGAAATCGCGGAGGAGCGCGCGCAGCGACCGGAGCGCAGCCGCATCGTCCTCGCCGGGCAGCATTCCAGGCTCGAGCCTGTCGACGACCGTAACCTCGAATCCAAGTGCACGAAAGCCGAGCGCGTACTGGAGCAGCGCCCAGGCGTGGCCGCCGTAGCCGGCGCGATGCGCGAGCGCGGCGCCGATGACGACCGAGTCGGTCATCCCGCCTCAGCGCTCCCGGCCCACATCGGTCGTCAGGCCCGGGATAGTTGGAGGGTCATCAGGGGCCGGCGAGCCAACGCTCCAGCCGGAACTCGAAGCCGTCCACGTCCGCGCCGACCTCGAATCTCGGTAGCCGCAAGGGATCGCTGTCCAAGGTCACCGGGTCCGAATCGACAGAGCATGCGACCGTGAAGCCAAGCTCTTCGGCGATTTGGGTCGTGCGAAAGTCACAAGCTCCATATGGGTAGGCGAGGGAGCGCACCGGCCTCCCCACGAGGCCCTCGAGGAGCGCCCGATTCTCCTCGAGTTCCTTGGTGCGGACCTCCTCCGGATGGGCGGTCAACAGAAGATGGTGCATCCCGTGGGCGCCGATCTCGTGGCCGGGCCGCTCAGCCAGCTCGATGAGCTCTTCTGACGTCAGCAGCCGGTGGGTGGAGCGGACTGCGAGATCGCGGCCGCTCCACTCGACGAGCGCGGCGATGAGCGCCTCCCGCTGCGGCGCATCCTGGGCAAGCAAGCGCCCGTGCAGGGCTAAAAGCGCCGCACCCCTCTCCTCGGTTGAACGAGTGGGCAGGTCGAGCTCGGCGCCGTCCACCTCGATACGCAGCCGATCGGGAAGGGGCTCGTCGCCAGCGAGTATTCGCTCCACCGTGTCCCACAAGCCCTCTCGCTCTTCGTCCAGCCCCTGGCCGCTCACGAAGAACGTCGCCGGTATCCCGAGGCGAGAGAGGATCGGCGATGCGACCTCAAGATTGTCCAGATAGCCATCGTCGAATGTGACGGCGACCGCGTTGGACGGCAGGCGGCCCTGCGCGGCGCGCGACACCAGATCGTGCAACGGAAGCGGGTTGCAACGCTCGGCGACGAGAGTGAGCTGGGTTTTGAAGACTTCGGGAGGCGTGCAAAGCCCGTGCGTGTCCGGCTTCAGCGACGCGATACGGTGGTAGGCGAGGACGGCTCCTCGATCGGCAAAGGCTCCTCGCCGCGCTCTCGGAACGCGCTCCGTATGAGCCTGCCGCCAGCGCCTTCGGGCCCCTGGCAGCCGGGCTGAGGCCACGACCAGAGTGGGGTGCCATGGATCGACTCGTCGGAGCTCAGCTTCGTTGAGTGCTGCCGGCGGTAGCCCCGCCACGCCGGCGAGGCAAGTGAGGAGGTTTCCGTACGTCACCACCTCGACGGTTGCAGGGGGAAACAGGTCGGAAAGCAGGGCGCGAAGCGAGGCTTCCGTGAAGCCGAAGCCCTTTTCTCTCCCCAGCGTCATCGAGGCGCCCGCCGCGAGGAGTACACCTCCCGGTCGTAACGCACGCCGGCACTGAAGGAGAACGTTGCGGGGGTCGTCTTCCGGCTCCAGGGCACCGGCCACAACGATCCGGTCGAACGCCGGCTTTTTTCCATCGGGCCACGGGTCGCCGGCTCGGATCGTAAGTGTCCGTTTCACGCGGCCGCTGGCTTCGACGTTTGCGAGGAACCGCTCGAGGTAATAGGTCTCGATCGCGTTCGTCCCTGTCGATTCGACGTCCGCAACCCGAGCGTCCAGCTCGCCCCAGTCGAAGGGGATGCCGGCCAGATCGCGAGCCGCTTCGCCGGCCGCAACAATCTCGCGCTCGACTAGCGCGATCTCCTCACCGACCTCACGCTGTTCGCCGGCGAGGACGCGGGCGTGCGCGCTCTGCTCGCGCTGGAAGTCGAGCAGGGAGACGAAGACATCCTCACCCCGGGAGGCGACCGTGGCGCGATGCTTGTCGAGCAGCATCTCCTTCGCCCGCAGGTAGTGGCCCTGCACGACGGCGCTGTGGTAGCGAGAGGCCCGGCGCACGCGGTAGCGGACGAGCGCCTCGTCGAGGATCGCACCGCGGAACCCGAGCTCGAGCGCACGCAGCCAGAAGTCGATGTCCTCGCCCCTAGGAAACGCTGCGTCGAAGCCGCCGACAGCGTCCCACACCTCGCGGCGGAAGACGGTCGAGATGTGCCCGCAGGCGCCCCGGCCGATCGACTCGGCGATGTCGTAGGGAGGCGGCTTCCACCGGTAGGAGGCGCGCCCGAAGGCCTGGAGCGCGCAGCAGACGAAGCTCACGTCCGGGCTTTCGGCGAGGAGCCCAGCGGCCCGCTCGAGGTAGGTGGGCTCGAAGAGATCGTCGGCATCGAGGAGTACGACCAGCGGCGTCGCCGTGCTGTCCACCCCCACGTTGCGAGCGTGCGCTGGCCCACGGTGCTCCGTCCGGATCACCTTGACGCCCTGCTCCCCGAGCCGGGCAATCGCATTGCGTGTGAACGGGACGCGCGATCCGTCGTCGACGACGATGACATCCTCCGGCGGCAGCGTCTGGTGACGCGCACTCTCGACCGCCTCCTCGAGCGTCCGGCCGAGCTCATAGCAGGGGATGACGACCGCGATGCCCGAGCTCGTCATCGGTCACCATCCCGCGCGCGCCTGACAGCTCGCACCGTGAGCAGAAGCGGAGCCGAAGGATCGCGACGGTCGAGCACAGCGTCGTCGACCTCGTCGGCGGCGAGGCCCGCGAGAAAGGCGAGCGCGACCGAGCGGTTTCCCTCGGCGCGAACTTCCACGTCTGCGCCTGCGAAGGCGGCGTCGAGAAGCCGCCGCAAGGCCGACTCCGTGAAGCGCCAGTGGTCGCCGTCCAGTCCTGAGTCGGGGTCGATCCGGCTCACGCACGGCACGGTTGCGAGGAGCACGCCTCCAGGCTTCAGCATCCGGCTGCACTCGCGGAGCACGGCATTCGTTTCATGAATCAGTTGCAGCACCTGAGTCAGGATCACGCAGTCGTATTCGGACGATTCGATGCCGCGTGCGTCGCGCAGATCGGCAACGATCGTCGCGGCCGGGTTGGTGGCGTCGATGTCGACGACGTCGCATCGGCCTACGCGGCTACCACCGTAACGATGCGCGTACACCGAGTCGTGTGCCTGGAGAACCTTGCCGTGGACGTCCTCCGCGTGCTGCTCGAGGAAACGTTCGATGTAGTAGGAGGCGACGCTCAGCCCTCTGTCACACCCCCAGAGCGCGCTGACCGGCTCGAGCCGCCTGAAATCGCCCCAGTCCAACGAGGTCGCGGCCGCGCCACCGTCACCCGCCCGCAACCGTCGGACCTTGGCCCCAAGCCGGTCTCGTTCCCGACGCCGTGCCCGTGCGAGGGGCCGCAAGTCCGACTCGAGCGCGGCCTCGACGATGTGGTTCTGCCGCAAGAATCGCGCGATCACCATCTCGCGGTCGAGCAACACCTCTTTGAGATGGCGCTCGTAGAGCTGCGCGTGCTTGCGGTAGAGCCAACGCGTAGCCTCCTCACCCGCCCGATCGGAAAGTCGAGCCGCATTGTCGAGGCAGGCCGTTTCGACGCTTGTACCCGAGTTCCCCGCCGCCACCAGCCGTACGCAGAGATCCCACTGGGCGACTACCGCCGAGGGGGCGGTCTCGTCGAATCCATCAAGCGACCTCAACGCATCCGCCTTGAAGAGCACCGAGTTGCCCACGCCGGTGCCGCTGAGGACACTGACCAAGTTGATCGGGAGCTGGGCCTGTCCCGCCTCGACGCCGACCGCGAAGACGGCGTCGGGATGCTCGGCGAGTGCCCGGGTGGCTGCGGGGAGGAAGTCCTCGGCCACGGAGTCTTCCCCGTCGGTCAGCCAGACGAGATCTGCGCCGGGCTCAGATCCGATCGCTCTCGGATCTCCAACCTCGATTCCCGGGTGGCCGCTCTCCCCACTCCCCCCCGCCGCTCGTTTGCTGACGATTCGACGAACTCGGCATCGTTGGCCGAGCGCGCCGGCAGCCCGGACAGCCGAGTCGCCGGGTTCGATCGCGATCACGACGGGCAGCTCCTCGACTTCGGCAAGGCTCCCGGCCGGAATCTTGATCCGCCCGATCTCGGCACGGCTGCCCTCGCACGACACCGCGCAAAGCTTGATCTCGACGTCGTCCTGAAGGCCGAGAAGGCTCAGGCGCGTGGTGAAACCAGACGCCCCCGCCCAGGCAACGTCCGCGAAGGCGTCTGTAAGGTCGGGCCGCGCTTGCGGGCGCAGGGTTCGGAACACGTCCGGGCCGACTGCCAGCTCCACCGCCGTGAGGTGCCCGGTGGCCGGAATTGCCCACCCCGTGACGTCGAGCCAGGGGAACTCGAGTTTCGAGTCGGGAACAGGGGCATCGAGGTAGGCGCGCAAGCGGCCGTCGTCCGCCGGTCTCGAAACGCGGACGGCGTCGGGCCGAGCTTCTGCCGGGGGTTCCTCTTCCAGTGTCGGCTTGGCACGGCCGCAGATGCACTGCACGGGAAGCGGCGACCCCCGAAGCTCCTGGCCGGCCACGCTCGCGCGGACGAAGAGAGTCCGATCGCCGTGGAGGTCGGCGAGCGGTGCCGCGGAGAATGCGACGTCGCCCTCTCTGAAATCAGCGGCCGCAAGATCCGCCCTGTAGTTCTTGGCCTGCGCAGAGGCGACTTGCCGGTCGCCCTCCCAGATGTGAACTGTGACCCTGCGGGCCGGGTGCGCCCGGTCCCAGGCCCATCCGGTAATCCCCTGGCAGGTCGCCCGCTCGAGGTTTCCCTCGACTCGGACTGAAGCGGTCGTGGCCGCCTGCGGCCCGTCTGGCTTCTGAGCGCGTACCCCGACGATCAAGGGGAAGTACGGATCGACGTGCTCGAGCTCGTCCGGCGTCAGCTCGTCGGCGGCCAGCCCCTGGAGGAAGGCTGTGCCGGCGAGGACATTCCCGTAGACCTCGACCTCGACGTTCCCAGGCCCGAACGCAGCCCCGAACAGCCGCCTCGCCGACGCCTGCGTGAAGCGCCAGAAGTCGGAGTCGAGCCCAGACTCGTAGTCGACACGGCTGACGCACGGCAGCGTGGCCAGGACGACACCGCCAGGCTGAAGCGTCCGAAATGCGTTCTCTGCGACCGTGCGGGTGTCGTAGATGACGTGGATGGTCTGCGTGAGAATGAAGCAATCGAAGCGATTCTCGGGGAGCGACCCTGGATCGGCGAGATCGGCAACGAGAGTCGCTTCTGGATTCTGGGCCACAACGTCGACGACCTCGACGTTGCCGACGCCGTCACCGAACTGACGCGTGTACCCAGGGTCCTTGACCTCGAGCACCTCGCCGCGGATGTCCGCGCGGTGTGCCTCGAGAAATCGCTCGATGTAGTAGCGGTCGACCGGCCGGCCCCGGTCGAGGCCCCACACTCGACTAACTGGTTCGACGCCTCGCAGCGATCCCCACTCGACCGGGTCAGGGCCGTCCGTCCGGGGTGGGCCCTGGGCTAATTCTTCGAGCATGCGCCGGTGGTTCTCGAGAGCGAGAATCGCCTCGCGCCAGTGGTTCTCATCCACCCGGACGGTAGGTCGAGCGGGCGGATCGGCAAGCCCGCGCTCGAACACTTCAATTCGCTCGCGGATCCGACTGGCGAGCGCCTCGCGATGCTGCCGAAAGCTATCGGTGTGCTTGTCGACGACGTACTCCACCACGCGTGCATGGTTCTCAGGCGCGGTCCGCGTCGCCGATTTCGAGCCCGGGCGAATCCGGTAGCGAAAGAGAAACTCCGGGACGATCTCGCCTGCGTGACCGCTCTCGACAAGGCTGATGGCCAGGTCCCAATCCTCGTAGCCGTCGAAGCGGGGATCAGGGTCGAAGCCGCCGACTGCTTCGAGCACGTCGCGCCTCGTAAGAGCTGCGGTGCAGACCGTGTCTTCGGCGAGGAGGTGCGGGAAATCGCAGCTTTCCGGGGTCCACTCGAACTCATCCGCGCCAAAGGCTCGGAGCCAGCAGCTCGCAAACGCCAAAGAGGGCTCGTGCCCGAGTACGGCGACCGTCTTCTCGAGGAAGCTCGGCTCCAGGATGTCGTCCGCGTCGAGAAAGGAAAGGAGCTGTCCATGCGCCTCCGCAAGCCCGCGGTTGCGCGCTTGGGCGACGCCTCCGTTCTCGGTCCGGATGATCCTCGTCCGGGGCCGTCGGTACGAGGCAAGGACATGACGGGTGAGCGCGTCGTCGGACCCGTCGTCGACGATCACGATCTCGAAATCCTGGTACGTCTGGTCGAGGACGCTCTGGACCGCCTCGTCCAGGTACGCGCCGAGGTTGAAACAGGGGATTACGACCGAGACTGTCGGCGTCATTCCACCGACTGGGCAGGCACCCTCGTGCCCCCTGCTGCCCTGGGCGCCGCCCCCTCACCACTATCCGGAGAGCCGGCCGCCGAGCCGAAGACGTTCGGCGAGCCGCGTAGTGCGAAGGGGGTCCCGGCCACGGTCGCCCAGATCCAGTGTCGACGATCGTCATGAAGTTCCGGCGGTGTCGACAGGACGAACCCCGATCGCCCATTGCCTTTTCCTGCTGCCTCGAGATCGGCCCGCATGACGTCAGCCGCGACCGTCGCGAACTTCCGGTCCCCATCCCAGAGATCGACGGCGAGGACGCGATCTTCTCCTCCGATCGCCCGCGCCCAGCCAATGATGTGCTTTTCGTCGACTCGGTCGAGGACTCCCTCGTACTCGGATGCGGGCGGATCGTCCACGCCATCCTTCGTCGTCCGTTCGCCGCCGCTCTGCACGAGGGTCTCCAGCCGCACTTGCTCGAGGTCGAAGGAGCGCAGAGACGCCGGGTTGCGCAGGAAGTTGAAGCCTTCGTTCACGTGGTTGTACTGGCGGTGCCAGCCAAGGGCCATCTCGTCGGCGGCAAAGCGGCCCTTGCGCTCCGCCAGGACCTTCCGCGTCCCGTGGCCCTGGCCGCGAATCGGGTAATGGCGGAGAAGGAACGGAATCGGGAACAGGCGACGGCCCTCGAAACGCACGTCGTGGCCTCCGTCGGCGAGCGAGAGTTCCGAGGCTCCGGCCTTCCAGCACTTCCGCTGAATCCGGTCGTGCTCCGGACCGTCCTCGAACCGGGTGAAGTGGGTTTTCGGATCGGATCCTGCTATGAACCGATCGTCGACGGGTGGGAAGTTCAGGAGCCTGAAGTCGATCGCGTTGAACCCCAGCCGGTCGACCCATCTGACTGCGTCGCGAAGCGACATGCCAGGCCACGGGGCCTCGCGGATCTCGTCAGCATCGTGGTGGATGTACCAGTCGGCGCCGAGCTTCGTGGCGAGCTCCGTCTTTCGCTCGAGGATCCGCGTCCAGGGGACCGGGGCGTCGTCGGCGGTTGGCTCCGGCGGGAATGTCTCGATGCCTAGAAGCCCTTTCCCCAACCACTCTCGTGCCCTGTCGACGGTGCCGTCCGTCGAGCGGTTGTCGACGAGGTACGGCTCGATCCCGTTCTCGTCAAGGTGGGCCAGCACCGGATCGATGATGTCCTCCTCGTTGAAGCTGGAAATGATTCCGACGACGCGGAAGGCGTCGTTGTCAGACATGAGAGGCGCTGGATCCAAAAAACAGCTCAGGGTGACGCGCCGCCATCGTTTGCGTGAGGAATCGGGCCACTTACCGCACTCCCTCAATGAAGAAGCTCTCCGCAGGTCGGTTGTCCAGCGACACGATCTCCGGGTAGCGGCTGGCGGTTTCGCCGAAGCTGACGTGATGGATCGCGGAGTAGCCCGCCTGCTCCAAGAGCTCGTCCACGAACTCGGGCACGAACACACTTCGCGAATGCCCATACCAGACGACCTGGGTGGCAAGTTTGCCGCCCAGTGTCCGCGCATCCTCGTCGGGGATCAAGAAGTAATCGCGTTCGCCTCGCTTATATGCGTCGACGGCCTTTTCTAGGCTGGGAAGCGCCAAGCGGAGGACTCCTTCGGGCTTCAACACCCGCCTCAGCTCCCCCAGTACGGGTCCGAGGTCCACGTATGAGATCTCTGGTAACGCGTGAATGCTTACTGCGTAGTCGATGCTCTCGGCCTCCAGCGGCAGGCCGTCCCGAATGTCGCAGCTGAGGTCGATACCAGGTCCGTGCTTGATGTCGGAGTTGATCCATCCAGCCTCGGGGTACATGCCGCATCCCCAGTTCAGAGCTCGTGGCGATGCGTTCACGTGAAACGACCCCCCAAGTGAATCCCGTGCGGTTCCATGCTCCGGTGCAGAATCGCCCAGGAACGCAGGCCAACGGCCGCCGCAACGGCGAACACAGCGGCGATGAGGAAGGCGGCGTGGTAGCCGCCGTTCAACGCGACGGGCGCATTGTCGCCCGAGGCGAGCAGGCTGTCCGAGCGGGAGGCGGCGAGGCTGGCGAGGACTGCGAGCCCGAGCGCCCCGCCCATCATGAATGCGGTGTTGACGACCCCGAGGCGAGCCCGGCCTCGCTCTGCTCGACGCCGCTCATCGCCGCAAGCAGCATTGGGTTGAACGCCATGCCGGCGCCGAAGCCGAGCAGGATCATGCTTGGGAGAACATCGACGGCGAAGCTCCCGTCGACCGGAGCCCGCGCGAAGAGGACCAGCCCGACTGCAGACAGCAGGAGGCCCGTTGCCAACGGCGTCCTGAAGCCGAACCGCATGACGAGCTTGGCGGAGAGGCCGAGTGAGAACGCGGCCATGATCAGGTTGGCCGGGAGGAAACCGAGGCCGACCTGCAGTGGGCTGTACCCGAGCACCAGCTGGAGATAGAGCGCGGAGAGGAAGAACCAGGCGAACATGGCCGCTGCCCACAGGACGCCGACCACGTTGGCAGTCGCGACATTGCGAAGGCGGAAGAGCCCGAGCGGCATGAGCGGGGAGCGAGCCCGAGTCTCGATCCCGAGGAAGAGCGCGAGCAGCACAGCCGCCGCGCCGAGCAGGCCGAGCGTCTGAACGGAGGTCCAGCCTGCCTGCTTGCCGTTCGCGATCGCGTAAACCGCGAGCATCAACGACGTCGTCACCGTCACAGCGCCGGCTACGTCGAGACGCCCCGCGGCTCCCTGGCGGCCGCCGCCGGGAAGCAGGGCGAGGCAGAGCGCAAAGACCACGACGCCGACCGGCAGGTTGACGAGGAAGATCCAGTGCCAGCTGAGCACATCGGTGAGAACGCCACCGAGCAGCACCCCAATGCTCCCGCCGCCGGCGGCGACGAAGCCGATCACTCCCATCGCCTTCGCCCGCTCAGCCGGCTCGGTAAACAGGGTCATGATCAGCGAGAGGGCGACCACTGCCACGACGGCGCCGCCGAGGCCCTGTACCGCCCGCGCCCCGACGAGGAAAGCCTGCGAGCTCGCCAGGCCGCAGGCGAGCGAGGCCGCCGTGAAGAGCCCGATCCCGACCAGGAAGAGCCGGCGGTGGCCGAAGAGGTCACCCAGTCGCCCACCGAGCGAGAGGAAGCCGCCGAAGGTAAGCAGGTACGCGTTCACGACCCAGGCAAGCGAAGTCTCGGAGAAGCCGAGATCAGCCCGGATCGACGGCAGCGCGACGTTCACGATCGTCGTATCGAGAACGATCATCAGGTCGCCCAGGCAGAGGACGATCAGCGCGAGCCAGCGGGTGCGAGTGTCGGTGATGGTCATCGGTGAGTTCCTTTCGGTGTTCGAGATCGTTTCGAGGGCTTAGACCGCTCAGCGGCACGAATTCATCGGTCGCGCCGCCGATGAGTTTCTGCCGTCCCGACGGTCTATCCCCAGATGGCCTCCCCCGCGCCGCAGACGATCTCCTTGGCGGTCACGGGCCCGATCGCGCGGTCCGACCTGCCAGGGCTTTGCGAGCGGGTGTGCAGGTTGCTGGATAGCAGCCGCCCCGACGTCGCTCTCTGTGACGTGGCCGGAGTCGAGCCCGACGCAGTGACGGTCGATGCGCTCGCCCGACTCCAGCTCGCCGCCCAGCGCTACGGGTGCCAGGTACGGCTCCGTCATGCTTCGAGCGAGCTGCTCGACCTGCTTGCCTTCATGGGACTTCGCGAGGTGGTGCCGGAGTGAACCCGGTGTATCCAACCGCGATCCAGCAGCCAAGTAGGGTGCGAGCCGCCCGGGAATGGATCAGCGGACCCATGAGTTCTGGAATTTCAGCTAGTCCTACTGAAAATCGAAGCGACAGAAGGGGCGAACGATGACGGAGCACGACGGAGGACCTGACAGGGATCGAAAACCCGAAGACGCGCCTTCAGCGGCACGCCCTGCATTCCAGCGGCGAGCAGCCCACGAGCGTCTCTCCACCGGCTCGCTGGCGCGCTGGACGCGAGCCTGCGCCACACATCCGTGGCGCGTTGTCTTCGGCTGGATCGGGCTCGTCGTCCTTCTGGTCGTCCTGGTCGCGACAATCGGTGGTTCGCTGCGAGACGAGTTTGAGATTCCGGGGTCGGAGACGCAGAAGGCGACCGACCTGATCAAGTCCGAGTTCGCGTCCGAGCAGGGTGCCGTGCTGAACATCGTCTTCGCGGCGCCGGCGGGCCAACGGCTCGACACACCCGAGCGCAAAGCGGCGATCGAGAAGGCGATCGCGCGCCTCAAGTCGCCGCAGTTCAAGCCCAAAGCCGGCAAGGCAGGCGTCGAGAGCGTCGGGGATCCGTTCAGCGCGGACACCGTCTCCGACGACGGCCGCATCGCGTACACCGAAGCGCAGTTCGATCAGACGATCGAGACAGAGGACCGCGACGCCGTTGTCGCCGTGGAGGATGCCGTCCGCGAGACTGTCGAACCGGCCGGGGTGACGGTCGAGTTCAACGGCGAAGCCGAATTCCCGCCGGTCGAGCAGGGCACGTCGGAGGCACTCGGTCTGCTCGCCGCGATCATCGTCCTCCTCCTCGTGTTCCGCACCTTCGTGGCGATGATCATCCCGATCATGCTGGCGATCACGGCGTTGGCGACGGCGTTCCTGCTGTTGTTCATCCTCGCCGGCTTGACCGACATCAACACGATCACGCCCATCCTGGTCTCGATGATCGGGCTGGGTGTCGGCATCGACTACTCACTGTTCATCGTCACCCGCTTCAGACAGCTGCTCCACGAGGGGCTCTCCCCGCAGGACGCCGCCTCCGAGGCCGGCGCTTCCGCCGGGCGTGCCGTGCTCTTCGCCGGCCTGACGGTGGCCATCTCGGTGAGCGGGCTGGCCCTGATCGGCCTGGACTTCGTGACCAAGCTCGGGATCGGCAGCGCCCTCGGCGTACTGACCACGGTGTTGATCGCGAACTCGCTGCTGCTGGCAGTGCTGGCGCTCCTCGGCCATAAGATCGACCGGCTGAAAGTGCCTTTCCTCCGCCGGGTGGACGATTCGGATGTGGGCCGGGAGAACACCCTTGTCGCCCGCTGGGGTCGGTTCGTGGCCGCGAACGCGAAGATCGTGTTCCCGGTCGTGCTGCTGGCGATCGTGGTCCTGGCATCGACCACGACGCTGGTGCGCCTCGGCGCAGCCGACCAGGGCACGCAGCCCAAGGAGCAGACCAGCCGTAGGGCCTATGACCTGCTGGCTGAGGGGTTCGGACCCGGCTTCAACGGTCCCATTCCCATCGTCGTGGACGTGAACGGTGACAAGCAGGCGCCGCAGAAGATCCGCGACCGCGTGCAGCGCCTTCCAGGCGTGGCATCCGTAGGCAAGCCGCAGTTCAACGACGAGCGCACCGTTGCGATCGTCTTCGTGACCCCGGAGTCCGCACCGCAGGACGAGGCGACCGACAAGCTCGTCGACCGGTTGCGAAACGACGTCGTGCCGGCAGCTACCGCGGGAGGTGATGCGGTCGCCTACGTCTCGGGTCAGACCGCGGCGTTCAAGGACATCGCCGATCAGATCATCCGGCGGATGCCGTTCTTCCTGCTCTACATCATCGGCGTCACGTTCATCGTGCTGGCGATGGCGTTCAGGTCGATCGTGATCTCGATCAAGGCCGCCATCACGACGCTGCTCTCAGCGTTCGTCGGCTTCGGCGTGCTCGGGCTGGTCGTGCAGCAAGGCCATCTGCTCGGCCTAACCGGGTTGGATCAGACGGGCCCGATCGAGACCTTCGTCCCACCGATTGCCTTTGCGATCCTGTTCGGGCTCTCGATGGACTACGAGGTCTTCCTCATGAGCCGCATCAGGGAAGAGCACGTCCACGGCCTGCGGACCCGGGCTGCGGTCGAGCACGGCATCTCGGCGATCGGCCGGGTCGTCGTCGCCGCGGCGCTGATCATGGGCACGGTCTTCGCAGCCTTCATCCTCAGCGCCGATCGCATCCCGAAGGAATTCGGGCTGCTGCTCGCGGTAGCGATTCTCACCGACGCGCTGATCGTGCGGATGACGCTCGTGCCTGCGTTCCTTACCCTCCTGGGCGAGAGGTCGTGGTACATCCCGCGCTGGCTCGACCGCCTGCTCCCGAACATCACGATCGAGTCGCCGCACGAGCGCGAGAGCGCGCTCACGATCGACGTCGAGCGCTCCGCCGAGCCGGTCGGCCGGCACTGACGAAATCCGACGCAGGGGGCGGAGCCCACCGGTTCCGCCGCCTGCGGGCCGTTGCTACGACTCGAGCCGGGCGGGTAGGCCGAAGAGCGGAAATACCCGCTCCGTGTCGAGGAAGAAGGTGAGCTCGACGATCCGGCCGTCGGCGATCTCCAGCACCTGCAGCGCCCACGGGTCGTAGCCGCTGCCCGAGACGCCCGGCTTGTACTGCCCGAACGCCGGCGACCCGTTCGCGGCCACCGTCGGGACAACGCGCGAGCCGCGACAGCCGGCGCCCGGCCCGACCCACCAGCGGAGGATGTTCTCGCGCCCGCTCAGCCACAGCTCGTACGGCGGCATCGACTGTGTCGCGTCCTCCTGGATCAGCGACGTGAGCGCGTCCATGTCGTAGCGCTCGAACGCCTCCACGTAGCGCTTGAGAAGCTCCCGCTGGGACTCGTCCATGGTCGGCGTCGGACCGGTCGAGCTGACGTCGCTCGCCTCGAGCGTGGCGCGTGCGCGCTGGAGCGCCCTGTTCACGGACGCCACCGTTGTGTCGAGGAGCTCGGCGACCTCCGTCGCTTTCCAGCGCAGGACCTCGCAGAGGATCAGGACGGCGCGCTGCCTTGGCGGAAGATGTTGGAGGGCGGCGACGAACGCGAGGCGGATCGTCTCGCGCGAGACGGCTACCTCTGCCGGGTCGCCGTCCGCCGGCACGACGAGACCGTCGGGCGCGGGCTCGATCCACGTCACCTCCGGGAGCGTGCGGCCGATCGGGCCGTCGGGATTCCACGCAGGCCCGAGATCCATCGGACGTGCGCGACGCTCCCTCCCGTTCAGCATGTCGAAGCAGACGTTCGTCGCGATGCGGTAGAGCCACGAGCGGATCGCCGCGCGGCCCTCAAAGCGGTCGAAGCTCCGCCAGGCGCGGACGAACGTGTCCTGCACCGCGTCCTCGGCCTCGAACGGCGAGCCGAGCATCCGGTAGCAGTAAGCGTTCAGCTCGGACCGATGCTGCTCGAGTCGCTGCTCGAGAGCGCCCGGCTTGACGGTAAGCGACGAGTCCTGCATTGCCGTCCCATCGTACGCGGTCAGCCCGAGCGCGCCGAAGGGTGGCGTTTCTTCTAGCGCCAGGCCGCCGGAAAACTGACGACTAGTCGTTGTCGACGATCCTTCCCTTGCCCCTCGCGTCGACGATTGCCGCGTTGACAGCCCTCGAGAGCCTCAGGAAGAAGGTCTCATTCGCCTCGTTTCGGCGGTCGCCCTTGACGATGACGGAGACCTTCTTCAGCACCTGACCAGGAAGGAAGGTGAGCCTGCCGCTCTTGGCCGCGTAGTCTGGGGGCGCCAGCGCAGTGCCGTTCGCCGTCGCGTAGCGAACCGTGATCCTCTTGCCGCTCACCCGGTTGAGCCTCACCTTGAAGACCGCGAGCTTCGATCCGAAGTTGCCCTCGGTAACGACAGCATCGCTCACGCGGAGCGCAGGCCGGAGCCTGAACGTGGCTGTGGCAAACGTGTCGGCGCTCATCGTCACGACACAAGAGCCAGTTCCGCTGCACGCTCCCGACCAGCCCGCGAAGATCGAGTTGGCCGCGCGTGTTGCCGTCAGGGCCACGGTCGTGCCGTCGGCGTACCCTTCGCTGCAGTCGGAGCCGCAGGAGATTCCGGGCCCCGTCACCGTTCCTGAGCCGGAGCCGGCCTTGGCGACGGTGAGAATTCGGGTCGCGGAAGGCAGGAGCCCGAACGTGGCTATGACAAACCTGGCGGCGCTCATGGTCACGACACACGAGCCGATGCCGCTGCAGGCTCCCGACCAGCCGGCGAAGGCCGAGTTGGCCGCCGGCGTCGCCGCCAGGGTCACGGATGCGCCATTTGCGTAGGGCTCGCTGCAGTCGCCGCCGCAGGAGATTCCTGGCCCGGTCACCGTTCCTGAGCCGGAGCCGGTCTTGGCGACGGTGAGAATTCGGGTCGTGGGGTCCGCCTCCACGAAGGCGTAGGCCTCTCCGTCTCCCGGGTCACGCTTGTCCGACCAGACGGGGATCGCAACGCCCTCCGTGGCATCGATTCCCGTGTAGTCGCCGTAGTCGTTGCCGAAGGCGCAACACGGTTTGTTGCTGTAGTCGGACGGCTGGCTCGACACCTTGTTCAGCGTACCGAGCGTGTGGCCGCTCCCGGCGGGAGTGACCGTTCGTACGTAGAAGTTCGTCTTGTCGCGCGTGGCATCGTCACGGGTGGAGTAGAAGTCCCCCACGCCTGTCCGGTCGTCTGATCCACGGCGAGCCAGGCGAACCAGTCGTCGGAGTTCGCCGCTCCGCCGCCCTCGCCGTCGGTCAGGAGCCGCGTCCCCACATTCGACGACGGGTTCGCGCTTCCAGGAAGCGCGCTCGCCGCTGAGGCGACGAAGCTGTCCCAGGTCAGGTGCGTGCTCGCAGGTGTAGTCGAGCTTGCACACCGTGTCGCTCCGCTACCCGTCCGCAGATCGCTCCAGGTCACGTAGACCCGCCCGTTTTGGGGGCCGATGGAGCGGTCGACGTCGACCTGTGGCGAAGTTGAGGCGCGTCCACCGGGCTGCGCGAGGATGGGGCAGGCGAACGGGACGGGCAGGCCGCCGGTGGCATCGAGCGTGGCGATGGTCTGGGGTGTGCCCCAGCCTGCCGCGGTCGCGCAATTGGTGGGGGGCGCGCACACGTCACCGCGAATCGCGTTCGCGGTCGAGTAGTCCCACCAGACCGCATAGACCCTTCCGTCGGGACCGACGGCGACGTCGGCGTAGATGTAGCTGCCAGTGGACGGAGTCACGGACACCGGAGCCGTCCAGTTGTCGGCGTTGTCGCAATTCGCCGCGTTGAGAACGCCGCCCGGACGGGTGTCGCACTGCGACATCACGATGTTGATGCCGCCGCCGGACGGCTCGTCCCAGATGACATAGAGGCGCCCGAAGGCCCCGCTGCCCGGCGCGTTATCGATGGTCATCATCGGCTTGTCCTGCGTTCCCGCCGTGCGCTGCCGCAGCCCGACCGTCTGCGGCTGGAATGTCGTCAGCCCGGGCGCGATGCGGTTGACCACGATCCGGCTTGGGTTCCCCGACCCGTTCGCGACCGAGAGCCCCCCATACCAGATGTTTCCCGCGGTGTCGGCGACGGACATCGGATCGCAGCAGAGGACACCGGGCTCTGCTGCGACCTCGCCCGGAGAGTCGAGCGTCGAGGGCATCGGCGCCTTGGTGAAGGTCTGGCCGCCGTTGTTCGTGACCCAGGCGTTGTAGCCGCCGCCGTTGGCGCCGACGAGGAAGCGGTTCTTGTTGCCCGGGACCAGGCTGATGAACGTCTCCGACTCGGTGGCGCCGTCGTTGGTGACGTTGAACTCGAGCCCGGGAGCGGCCAGCCTGGACAAAGCCGAGACGGGCTCGCCGCCTTCTCGGACCGGGGCATAGAAGATCACCTTGACGATGCCTTTCTCCTTGGCGGTCCCGTCCACTCGCCAGCTGTAGGGCAGCTCCTACGTGCCCGCGGGGAGGCCGACGTCGCGGATCGCGAAGCTCGCCGAGTCGCCGGCGCGTGCGTTTGAGAAGGACAACTGCACATGCCTGTCCTGCCGACTCGCGGCTGCGCGTCCAGGAGTACCGCGACCGGTCTTGGGCACGTCGGCAAAGCGCAGCCCGCTGATCGTCGATCGTTCAATCCACCGCTCGGGGAGCGTGATCGTGAGGGTCGCGCTGCGCACATCGCGGCTGAGCGTCACGGAGAGCGCGAGCCGCTCCAAGCTGGCCGCCACGAGCTCGGAGGTGGACAGCCGAAGCTCGCCGCCCGAGACGTCGAAGCGAGTAGGCAAACGATCCTCCTCCGCCCCAGCTTCCTCGCGTGCCTGCTCGAGGGGCGTCTCGTGCGCGTCCTCATGGCGCTCCTTGACGGGGCTGTCCTCTGTCTGCGCGCTGACCGTGGTCGCGAGGAGGAAAGCGATGCTCGCGAGACCACCGAAGACGATGAGGCGCATGCCGCGGGCGCGCACCTTCGGACCAAGCTTCCTTCTCGGACTCAATCGGCCCCTCCTGATCGCGGCAGACCGGCAGCTTCGAATCTGACCCCGAAGCTCGGCACGTATGCAAGGAGTCAAGCACGCACACCGGACTGCTGCAATGGGCCGCGGCGCCCATCGCCTGCGCCGGCTCGGTCGGCTAGTCGGCCTCGGACAGGAGCGTGCCCAGCACCGCTCCGAAGATGGCGTGCACGACCATCTCGTAGGCGAACACGCGGCCGTTGAAGAGCAGGGGCGGCCACTCAGCCCTCCGCCGGTCGGGATGGATCCGGTCGATCACGGCCATGCCAGGCCAGAGGAGGGCGCTCTCGGCCTCCGCGGCGAGCACGCCCTGCTTCCAGCCCCGCCCTCCCAGCCTCGCGAAGACCGCTCCGAACGTAGCGCCGTTTGCCAGGTGGACAGCGATCCCGAGCGGGCGCCAGAGCCGCCCTTTCGTGAGCGTCCGGCCGAGGAGCCTCGCATCCGAATACCAGGCAACGCCAAGCGCGCGGCCGACGAGCGGCTCAGCCGTGGCCCAGACAGCGGCTGCGGCAATGCCCGGAATCATTCCTCGCCGCATCGCAATCACACTATGCTCGCCGGGTGGCCACGCTAAGCCTCGAGACGCGGCGGCGCCTGACCCTGGCGGCGACGATCCTCGGGTCGTCCCTCGCTTTCATCGACACGAGCGTGGTCATTGTGGCGCTGCCCACGATCGAGCGGGATCTCGACCTCGGCCTGACCGGGGAGCAGTGGATCTTCCTCGCCTACTCCCTCGCTCTTGCGGCGCTCTACCTGGTGGGCGGCGCCCTGGGCGACCGCTTCGGACGCCGGCGAGTCTTCTTCTGGGGAGTCATCGGCTTTGCGGCCGCCTCGGTGCTTGCCGGGGCCGCGCCGAACGGAGCGACACTGATCGCGGCTCGCGTCCTCCAGGGCATCGCGGGCGCCTTCCTGACCACGAACTCGCTGGCCCTCCTGCGAGCCGTCTACGCCGAGAACGCGGGGCGGGCGATCGGCCTCTGGACCTCGTTCACGAGCGTGGCGACGATCCTCGGCCCGCCGGCGGGCGGCGCGCTCGTCGAGTGGACGTCGTGGCGCTGGATCTTCTTCCTGAACCTACCCGTTGCGGCACTGACGCTCGCGGCGGCGGTAGCAGGTCGCTGCGACGAGCGAAGCATGCGGCGCGAGGGGCGGCTTGACCTTCCGGGCGCCGCCCTGTCCGCAGTCGGGTTCGGGGCGCTCACCTATGCCCTGGTGGAGGGGGCGGACAAGG
The DNA here is from genome assembly GCA_038209555.1 of Gaiellales bacterium. GTDB lineage: Bacteria > Actinomycetota > Thermoleophilia > Gaiellales > Gaiellaceae > DASQGA01. Next base: position 14,843 of record JBBQXP010000007.1, on the reverse strand, counting down.
GGTTCTCGACCGTCTGGTGGGCGGCTGTGCTCGCGGCGGCCGCGCTCGGTTGCTTCGCCTGGGTGGAGCGCCGGGTCGCGGAGCCGATGCTGGACTTCAACCTCTTCCGCCGGCGGAACTTCGCAGCCGCGAACCTCGAGACGTTCCTCGTCTACGGCGCCCTCTACGGGCAGTTGGTGTACCTCCAGCTCTTCCTGCAGTTCCTGGGCTTCAGCCCCTTCGAGGCGTCGCTCTTCACGATCCCGGCGAGCGCAATCATGATCCTGCTGGCCGCACGCTTCGGGGCGCTGGCCGACCGGCAGGGGCCGCGTCTCTACCTGACCGCCGGGCCGACGCTGCTCGGCTGCTCACTCCTCCTCCTCCAGTTCGTGGGAAGCAAGGCGGAGTTCTGGTACGCGGGCGTTCCGTCGCTCCTCCTGTTCGCCTTCGGGCTCGCGATGCTGGTCGCGCCGATCACGGCGACAGCGCTGAAGTCTGCTCCGCAGGAGGTCGCCGGGATCGCCTCGGGGGTCAACTCGACGGTCTCACGGCTGGGCAGCCTCCTCACCGTGGCGGTCATCGGGCTGGTCATCTCCCTCGTCTTCGAGCACCGCGTCGGAGACACCGGCGCGGTGCCCCTGGCGCGGGGCCAGGCCGACGAGGCGCTTCGCGACGCGTCCATTAACGCGTTCCACATCGGAATGCTGCTGGCAGCGGGACTCGCGTTCGCCGGTGCGGCCGTCGCGGCGCTCTGGATCTCGGATCGGGAGGCGCGCGGCGAGCTCAGCGAACAGGCACCGGCGCCAGCCGGAAGCTAAGCGCCGCAGCACGCCGCCGGCAGCGCTCGACGGCTTCCTCGCGGGTCTCCCCGAACCCGTGGAGAATCGCCAGACGGTAGCTCTGGGCGTCGTTGACGCCCTGCTCCGAGAGGAGAAGCCCTGGGCGGACGAGGAGCTCCACGTCCTCTTCCGGGTCCGGCACGCTCTCGACGAACGCGTCCGTGAAGACTCGCACGCACCAGCTGACACCGACTCCGTCGGGAATGCCGGTCTGCCAGCGTGGGTCCGCCCCAGCCGCGAGCTCGAAGAGCGCGTCGTACGTTGACCGCCCGTGAAGCCCAGCGACCAGAGGAGCGAACTGCGAGGCGAGGCGCCCGTTCACCTCGATGATCTGTGCCGGGCCCGACTCCGGCACGAAGAACTCAACATTGAAGAAGGCCGTGTCGAACCCGAGCGCCGGTAACACTCGCTCGGCGATGTCGGACAGCTCGGTCTGCCGCTCCGGCGAAAGGATGCTCGGATATTCGAAGCGCTCGAACGAGAGCGTGCCCGGATACTTGACCGAGTCGGTGACACCGATGGTGACAACCCGCCCGTTATGGACGTAGCCCTCCAGCGTCACCTCATCCCCGGTCAGGAGCTCCTCGACGAGGAAGCCGTGTGCCGATTCCCTAGTCGCACCCGCGAGCGCGGCGATCTCTGCGTACCGGTTCGTGTAGCGGTCCGCCTCGTGCAGCTGCAAGAGGTCGTCCGGCTCGTCGATCCGGTACGCGTTCTGCGAGAGCCGCCCGACGACGGGCTTCACGAACACCGGCAGTGGGAACGGGACCCGGCCGTCGAGAATGGCGAAACGAGGAGTCGACTCCGGCGCCGCGCGCTCCTGAATGGCACGGGAAATTGGCTTGTGCTGACAGGCGATGAGCGCAGCTGAGCTCGGTCCGGCGAGCCCTCGACGCTCGGCCAGCAGGGCTGCCAGGAGCGCGGACTGGTCCTTGGTCGCCACGATTCCGTCCGCGGGTACCCGGGCCCACTCGTCGAGGAACGCCTCCGGATCGAAGGTCTCGAGCTGATCGAGATCCGATCCGACGTAGCGCACGCGGAAGCGCCGCTCGAGTTCAGCAGCTTCGATGTTCCTGATGTCCCGCTCCTGCGGGCAGACGACAAGAATGTCTTTCATGAGGTCCGTCCCCGAGCGGCGGAGCGCAAATCGTACCCGAAGGGTCCTGCGCCGCTGCGCGGGCCAAGAACGTAGATTGCGCCCGTGATCGAGGCGCGCGCGGACGTCGTCGGCAGCCTCCTGCGCCCGCCCGAGCTGCTCCAGGCTCGTGAGCGCATGGAGCGCGGAGAGCTGGGGGTACCGGAGTTCAAGACGGTTGAGGACGCCGCCGTCGACCACGTGCTCGCGCTCCAGGAAGAAGCGGGGATGGACGTCGTCACGGACGGCGAGGTTCGCCGGCTGTCCTTCCAGAGCCAGCTCACGGCGGCCGTCGACGGATTCGCCGAGTGGGGCCTCGACGCCTTCCTCTGGGGTAACTGGCAGAGCGATGAGCTCGGCCCGATGAACGTCGAACGCCCGCCGATCGCGGTGGTCGAAAAGCTCCGCCGGCGCCGATCTCTCTCGGGCGAGGAGCTTGTTTACGCACGGGGGCGGACGACGAAGGCACTCAAGGTCACGCTCCCCAGCCCTAGCCTCTTCGCAAACTTCTGGGACCCCGAGCGCTCCACGTCGGCCTACGCGACGCTCGAGGAGTTCCTCGGCGACGTGGCCGAGATCCTGCGCGAGGAGGCAGATGAGCTCGCCGCGCTCGGCGCCACGTATCTGCAGCTCGACGCGCCGCAGTACCCCCTGCTCGTGGACGAGGGCTACAAGGCCTTCTACGAAAGCCGGGGCTGGCCCGCCGAGCGATGGCTCGAGCTCGGCCTCGAGCTCGACAACCACGTGATTGCCGACCGGCCCGGCGTCACCTTCGGATTCCACCTTTGCCGCGGCAACCAGGCAAGCCGTTGGCTCGTCTCGGGCGGATACGACTGGCTCGCCGAGCGCATCTTCCCCGCCGTGCATGCAGGGCGGCTCCTGCTCGAGTACGACGACGAGCGTTCCGGGGGCTTCGAGCCACTCGCCGCGGTTCCCGAGGACAAGATCGTCGTGCTCGGGCTCGTGACGACGAAGACGCCGAGGCTGGAGACTGCCGACGAGCTTGCGAAACGGATCGGGGAGGCTTCGCGCTTCGTCCCGCTCGAACGCCTGGCCCTGTCACCGCAATGCGGGTTCGCCACGTCGGTGGTCGGGAACGCGATCTCCGAGGACGACGAGCGCAGGAAGCTCCGCACGATCGCCGAGACGGCCAGGGTGGTCTGGGGGTGACCGTCGTCCTCGACGGATCGAGCCTGACAGCCGACGAGCTCGTTCGGGTTGCACGCGAACGGGAGCCGGTCGAGCTCGCCTCCGCGGCGGTGGTGGGCATGCGCTCCGCGCGCGAGCTCGTCGAGCGGGTGATCGAGCGCGGGGACAAGGTCTACGGCCTCACGACGGGAGTCGGCGTCCGAAAGCGCGTCCTGGTGGACGCGGAGGACCTCGACGAGTTCAACCGCAAGCTGATCCTGAATCACCTGGTCGCCTCCGGCCCTTACGCCCCCGAGGAGGTCGTCCGTGGCGCCATGCTCCATCTTGTGAACGGCTTCGCGCGCGGGTCCGCCGGCGTCCGGTCCGAGCTCGCCGAGCATGTCGTCGCGAGGCTGAACGACGGCGCTGCTCCCCCGGTTCGCATGCTCGGCTCCATCGGGCAGGCCGACCTCGCCTCCATGGCCGACCTCGCGCACGGGCTCCTCGACGGGTTCCAGCCCGCGGCAAAGGAAGGCCTCGCTCTCCTGAACAGCAATTCCTTCTCGACCGCGATTGCGACGCTCGCCGTCTCCGACACGCGCAGGCTCCTCGACACGCTCGACGTCGCGGGGGCGCTGGATCTCGAGGCCTTTGCCGCCAACCTGACCATACTCAACCCGAGAATCGGTGAGGTGCGACCGTACCCCGGCCTCCGGGAGACGATCGAGCGGCTGCGCGCGCTGCTCTTGGACAGCTACCTCTGGGACGAGGGCGCGGCGCGGAACCTCCAGGATCCGCTCACGTTCCGATGCGTCCCGCAGGTCCACGGTGCCGGCCGCGACGCACTCCATTTCGTCGAGGGGCAGATCGCGATCGAGCTGAACGCCTCGCAGGAAAACCCGCTCATCGTCCCCGACGAGGACCGGATCGTCTCGGTCGGGAACTTCGACGTCCTGCCACTCGCCGCCGCCGTTGATTTCCTGCGGCTCACGCTCGCTTCGGTTCTGACGGCCGCGAACGAGCGCCTCGTGAAGCTGCTCGAGTATCCGCTGTCGGGGCTTCCCGAAGGACTCGCGACCGAACGTGGTCTTGCCGAAGACTCGTTGGCGGAATTCGGCGTGTCGAGCCAGGCGCTCACCGCGGAGGCGCGGCTCCTGGCGCTGCCGGTGTCGTTCGAGGTGGCGAGCACGTCGCATGCCGAGGGAATCGAGGACCGGATGACGATGGCGCCGCTCGGCGCACGCCGGCTCCGCGAGATGGTCGAGCTGGGTGAGCGCATCGCGACGATCGAGCTGGTGGTGGCCGCCCAGGCAGTCGACCTCCGTGGGGGCAGGCTTGGCAAAGGCACGCGCCGGGCGCGGGAGATCGTCCGCGAAGGGATCGCCTTTTCCGGCCGCGGCGACCCCGTACCGCCCGACCTCGGCGCCGTCCGTGACGCGATCCGGTCGGGCCGCTTCGCCGAGCTGACTCGGTGAACGACGCGCGCAGCCCAACGCCCGCCGAGATCTGGCGGATGCGCCGCCCGCTGGAGGACGCTCCGCCGACACCGGCCTGGCCCGAAGGGATTGGCGTCCGGAACTTTCGTCCCGAGGACGCGCCGGCGATCCACGCGCTCCTCGAGCACGCATACCGCGGCGGCGGCTCTGTCGACCCGTTCGAGACGTGGCTTCCGGCGATGACGTCGGATCCGGAGTTCGATCCGGAGCTCTGGTTCCTGGCCCAGGCCGAGGGCGGCTCACTCGCCGGTGCCGCCCTCTGCTGGACCAGCGCGTTTCTCAAGGATCTCGTGGTTCACGAGTCGTGGCGCGGGCGCGGGCTGGGAACGGCGCTCGTCCACCACGTTCTGGGCGAATTCCGGCGTCGCGATGCGGCGGGGGTCGAGCTGAAGGTCGAGTCCGAGAACCCATACGGAGCGCAACGACTTTACGAACGGCTCGGCTTCGTAGTCGTGGAGCACTTGCGGCCCGGCTAGGGATCGCTCACGGCTCGGCCCCCGACGCCGGTCGTTATCGTAGTCTCATGGCCGCAGATCGACGTGCCGCTGGACCCGGCCTCCTCGAGCGACTCGAGCAGGGCCCGGTCATCTGCGCCGAGGGGTACCTCTTCGAGTTCGAGCGGCGCGGCTACCTTCAGGCCGGTGCGTTCGTACCGGAGGTCGTCCTCGAGCACCCGGAGCTGGTCGCTCAGCTCCACCGGGAGTTCGTCCATGCCGGCTCGGACGTCGTCGAGGCGTTCACGTATTACGGCCACCGCGAGAAGCTGCGGATCATTGGCAAGGAGGAGCTGCTCGAGCCCCTGAACCGGCAGGCGCTCATGCTCGCAAAGGAGGTCGCTGACGAGACGGGAACCCTCGTCGCCGGCGACATCTGCAACACCAACGTCTTCGAGCCGGATGACGACGACTCCATTCGCGCCGTGCGGATGATGTTCGAAGAGCAGGTCGGGTGGGCCGTCGAGGCCGGCGTCGACTTCGTGATCGCCGAGACGATCTCGCACGTCGGAGAAGCCCTGCTTGCGCTCGAGACGATCAAGGCCGCCGGACTGCCGGCCGTCGTCACGATGGCGGTACATCGCGACCCGATCACCCGTGACGGCTGCACGATTGCAGAAGCGTGCAAGCGTCTCGAGGACGCAGGCGCCGACGTCGTCGGTGTGAACTGCATCCGGGGCCCGAGGACCATGCTGTCGCTACTCGGGCCGATTCGGGACGCCGTCGACGGGCACATCGCGGCACTACCCGTGCCGTACCGGACACACAAGGACGAGCCGACGTTCCAGGCTCTCCGGGATCCTGGCGCGCAGGACCTACCCAACGACATGCCGTTCCCAACGGCACTCGACCCGCTCGCGTGCAACCGCTACGAGATCGCGGAGTTCGGGCGGGCGGCGTTCGAGCTCGGTGTCCGCTACCTGGGCGTCTGCTGTGGGAACGCCCCGCACTACACCCGCAGTCTCGCCGAGGCGCTCGGCCGCACCCCGCCGGCAAGCCGGTACAGCCCCGACATGTCCAAGCACGCGTACTTCGGAAGCGACGAGCGACTGAAGGAGTCGAACCGGGAGTTCGCCCGCGAGCTCTGACGAGTAAGTCGCGGACATTGCCGTGCCCGGACAGCGGCCCGGCGGAGCGGGATACGGTGGGGGTGTGAAGGTAGTGGTGATCGGCTCAGGCGTAGTCGGGCTCTGCTGCGCGTACGAGCTCAGCCGCGGCGGGGCCGATGTCTGTGTGCTCGAGCGCGGACGCCTGGGTCAAGGCGCCTCGCGTGGCAACACGGGCTGGGTCTGCCCGAGCTTCACCTACCCACTCCCGGCGCCCGGGATCATCGGCGAGGGGCTGCGAGGAATGCTCCGAGGCGGGGGACCGCTCGTCATTCACCCGAGCCTGGATCCGACGTTCCTGCGTTGGCTCCTCGGGTTCCGCCGGAGCGCGACGCGCGAGCGGTGGGAGCACGGAGTGCGGGCGCTTCTCGCCCTCAATGCCCGCACGCTAGAGCTCTTCGACGTCTATGCGGACGACGGCGTCCGGTTCGAGATGCATCGCTCGGGACTCCTGCTCGTCGCGACGACATCGGCCGGCCTCACCTCGTACACCGACCTCTTCCGCCGGCTCCGATCGATCGGCTTCACGGGCGAGATCGTCGAGCTCGGGCCGAAGGAGGCGCGCGCGCTCGAGCCAGAGCTGGCCGCCGGAGGCCTTGTCGGCGGCGTGCGCGCCGTCATCGACCGGTACGTCCGGCCCGAAAGTCTCACTCACGGGCTCTCCAGCTATCTCGCGGAGCACGGCGTCGACATGCGGGAGGAGATCGAGGTCCTCGACATCGCGGCCGCCAATGGGGGCATCCGCATCACGACGGGCGCCGGGCCGGTGAAAGCCGACCGCGTCGTCGTCGCTGCCGGAGCCACTTCGAGTCCGCTTTTGGCGCGGCTCGGCGTCCGCATGCCGCTTGTCGGCGCGCGGGGGTACAGCGTAACGTTGGCAGGCGGTGACACCCGCCCGAACCATGCCCTCTACCTCGCCGAGGCGAAGGTCGGCATCAGTTCCTACAACGATTCGGTCCGGATCGCGGGCGTCTTCGAGCTCGGCTCCTCGAGCGACCGGGTCGACCGGCGACGGCTTGCGGCGATGCTCTCGACCGTCGACCCGTACTTCGAAGACTGGCGTCCAGGCTCGGAGCCGGCGCTGCTCGAGTGGGCAGGTCTCCGGCCGATGACAGCCGACGGGCTACCACTCATCGGGCGCGCACCGGCGCTCGACAACGCCTATGTCGCAACGGGTCACGGGATGCTCGGCGTCACGCTCGCCCCCGCGTCGGCTGCGGCCCTCGCACCGCTCGTGCTGGAGGAGCGCGCCGCCCCGGAGCTCCTGCCCTTCGACCCCGCGCGCGCGGCCTGAGCCAAGCGACTCCAAGCGCCGAGCGAAACGGCGGCTTGTATCGTGGCCCGGATGGCTGAGAGCGCCTCGACCCGTGGCCCCGGACTACTGGAGCGCCTCGACCAGGGAGCCGTCATCTGCGCCGAGGGCTACCTGTTCGAGTTCGAGCGCCGCGGCTACCTCCAGGCGGGGGCGTTCGTCCCCGAGGTGGTGCTCGACCATCCTGAGCTCGTCACGGGGCTCCATCGCGAGTTCGTGCATGCAGGCTCGGACGTCGTCGAGGCGTTCACCTACTACGCCCACCGCGAGAAGCTTCGGATCCTCGGGAAGGAGGAGCTCCTCGAGCCGATGAACCGCCAGGCACTCGCCCTCGCGCAGGAGGTCGCCGACGAGTGCGGCACGCTCTTCGCCGGCGACATCTGCAACACGAACGTGTTCACAGCAGACGACGAGTCGCGCGCCGCGGTCCGGGCCATGTTCGAGGAGCAGGTCGGCTGGGCGGTCGAGGCAGGCGTCGACTTCGTGATCGGCGAGACCTTCTCGTGGGGAGAGGAGGCGCTGATCGCGCTCGACGTCATCAGGGAGGCAGGGGTGCCGGCGGTGATCACGCTCGCGATCCACCAGGAGCCCGAAACACGAGATGGGTGGACGCCGGAGGACGCCTGCAAGCGCCTCGAGGACGCCGGCGCCGCCGTTGTGGGGCTGAACTGCATCCGCGGGCCCCGCACGATGCTGCCGCTCCTGGAGCGGATCCGAGGCACGGTCGAGGGCCATGTCGCCGCACTTCCGGTCCCGTACCGGACGACAGACGAGCAGCCGAGCTTCCAGTCCCTCCGCGACCCAGATTGCGGTTGCCTGCCTGACGACCGACCCTTTCCCACGGCCCTCGACCCCTTCACATGCAACCGCTACGAGCTCGCGGAGTTCGGCCAGGAGGCCTACGAGCTCGGCATCCGCTACCTCGGAGTCTGCTGCGGCGCCGGCCCGCATCACATCCGCAGCCTCGCGGAGGCGCTCGGCCGCCAACCGGCCGCCAGCCGGTACACGGCTGACATGTCGAAGCATGCGTTCCTCGGCTCGGACCCGAGCCTCAAGGCGCAGAACCAGGCCTACGCCGAAAAGCTCTAGGGGCCGGCGAGCGGTCCGGCTTCGGTGGCCGTGCCCGCGACGACGCGCCCTTCCTTCAGGACGAGCCAGATGCGGTCGGAGTCTGCCAGCACGCGAACATCGGCCAGCGGATCGCCGTCGATCACCACGAGGTCTGCCAGCTTGGCCGGCTCGACCGTCCCGACCTCCGTCAGCCCGAGCGCCCTGGCGGAGCCTTCCGTCGCAGCTCTGATCGCTTCCGACGCGCCGAGCCCACCCTCGGCCATCCGAACGAGCTCGAGCACGTTGGCGCCGGGTGGGCCACTGTCGTAGCCCATCGCAAGCGTCACGCCGGCCTCGCGGGCGGCTACGAGCGTCCGATACGCCTCGGCACGCTGACGTTCCGCCTGCTCGACGAGCGCCGGCACGAACTCGGAGGAGAAGCGCTCAGCGAGGTCGTGGAAGGTCGTCAGCGTTGGGACGAGGACCATGCTGCGCTCGGCCATGCGAGCGAGCAGCTCTGGCTCTCGGTGCAGCGACAGCCCGTGTTCGACGGTATCGACGCTCGCCTCGATCGCGAGCCGGGCGCCGGCAAGCCCCTCCGCGTGAGCAGCGACGCGCAGCCCCATGCGGTGCGCTTCGTCGACGATCGCCCCCAGTTCCTCAGGAGTCATCTGCGCCGGCTCGGGATCCTCCCACTCGACCGAGCGGGCGCCGGTCGCCATCAACTTCACGAAGTCGGCCCCGGCTGCGATCTGCTCGCGCACCGCCGCCCGCATCTCCCACGGACCGTCCGCCTCCCGGTACATGGTCTCGAAGACCCGCCCGCCGGGCGCGGTCGCCGAGATGATGCGCCCACAGGAGAGGATCCGAGGGCCGTCGAGGAGGCCCAGCTCGACAGCCTGGCGAAGCACGATCCCCTCGTAGTCGAAGCTCCCGACGTCGCGCACCGTCGTGATGCCCGCCCGGAGAAACGCGCCGGCTGCCTTTGCGAGCACGAAGTAGCCGAGCTCGCGCGGACGGGGCGCTTCGCCCTTCAGCGGCTCTGGCGGCCCGAAGCCCGGGCTACGGCTGACGTTGCTCGAGAGATGGACGTGAGCATCGATCAGCCCTGGCATCAGCGTCCGCCCGGCAAGGTCGAGCGCGCCGGAGGGTGGCCCCCCGCGCGCCTCGCCGATCTCGGCGATGCGACCGCCGGTCACGGTGACCGTGACTCCGTCGCGGGCCGGTGTGCCTCGCCCGTCGAGTAGGCGCGCGTTCCAGAGCGTGAGCGACCCAGGCTCCAACGGATTCGGCTAGTCGACCGGGCCGGCTCGACCTGCCAGCTCGAAGAAGTTGGCGATGACGCGCTGCCCGTCCAGATGATCTTGGTCGAAGCGCTCCGGATGGAACTGGGTGCCCCACCAGCGCCGTTCCGGCGCCGCGATCGCCTGGATCTCGCAACCCGCCGTTCGCGCGAGGACGCGGAAATCCTCGGGCAGCTCCGCGATCTCGTCCAGGTGGTCCTGGAATACGGTGGCTCGCGCCAGGAGCCCGGCGAGGAGGTCGCCGTCGTCGAGCACCTCGAGCGGGAGATACCCTCGCTCCGGCGGGCGACCGCTCACGGCCATCGGCTCGACGCGGCCGCCCGCGAAACCGGTCAAGAGCTGGAGCCCGGCGCAGATCCCGAGCACAGGCGCCTCCGCTGCGCGAACAGCGTGGCCGAGTCGCTCGAGCTCCGCCGGGTCGTGCCGGTCCCACGGCGCTCCGGAGCCGCTCAGGACGACAGGGCCCGGCCCGAGCCGGTGGATGTCCGGGTAGTGGATCGAGCGGACCGGCTTGCCCGCGATCTCCTCGAGCGTGACCCGGATTGCCTCATACCGCTGCTTGCGGTCCGCATCGAGGAACGAGCTGTGCTCGGTGAGGACCAACGTGACCGGGTCGTCCATCTTCGGGCGGAAGGTAGCCGATGCGTAAGCTCGCGGTCAGGTGCGCCTGGAGAAGGTCAACCCGCTGCTCCGTATGGCCGACGGCCGTTTCCTCGTGGGAGCGCAGTTCTGCGATCACTTCGCCATCGGCCTCGCGTTCGTGGCACTTCCCTGGATCGTCCTGGACGGCGGCGGTGGGCCGGCTCTGGCCGGGCTCGTCTTCGCCGTTGGCACGCTTCCGTACGTGCTCTTCGGGCTGCTGGCCGGAGTCACCGGCGACCGGAGGTCTCGCAAGCGGGTCATGGTCGGAGCGCACGCCCTGCAAATGGCGTGCGCGGCGGCCGTCCCTCTCTGGGCGCTGGCTTCGCACCCGCCCGTGGCCCTCGTCCTCGCCAGCGCCTTTGCGGTCGGCACCGGCCGCACGTACGCCGACGCGGCCTCTTTCGGAGCTGTGGCGGATCTGGTCGGATCAGCCAACTTCGTGCAGGCCCAGGCCGCCCCCTCCACGGCGTGGGCGGCCGGCTCGATCGCGGGCCCATTTCTCGGCGGTGTCTTGGTCGCCGCCTTCGGAGCCGCAGCGGCGGTCGCGGCGGAAAGCGCGTTGTTCGCCATTGCGACCGTTCTCGTCTGGCGCATCCGCCGTCCGCTCGCAGCCCCCAGGCACGAGCGCGAGGGTCGAATCCGGGACGCTGCGCGAGAGGGAATCGCAGTGATCCTGCGCACACCGCTCCTGCGCCTGCTCACGTCTGTACAGCTCCTGTGGTACCTGAGCGTGATCGGGGCGCTGGCGCTGATCGTCCCCTTCCTCCGGGAAGACCTGGATCTCGGCGCCCGGCAGACCGGTTGGATCCTCGGAGTCGGGGCGGCGATGGGTCTCTCCGCCGGGTTCTTCGTCAGCGCCCTCGAAGAGCGCTTCGGCGGCCTGCGGTTGATCGCAGCCAGCATCGTCGTCAGCGCGCTCGCGGTCATCGGGCTTGCCGGCGCACCCGGGTTCTGGGGTGCCCTCGTCGCGTACGCGGCCCTCAACCTCTCGATCTGGGTGAGCGTCACGTCGCTGATCGGGGAGCGACAGCGGCTCGCGCCCGATCATCTGCAGGCGCGAGTCGGGATCACCGGCCGGGCAATCGCACTCGGATCGATGATGGTCGGGAGCCTCATGGCGAGCGGGCTGGCCGTCTTCGTGCCGCTGCGCGCGCTCTACCTCGGCGTCGGACTGACGGCACTCGCCCTAGCCGCCTGGGCGGTGCCGGCGCTGCTGCGACGAGCCGCTGGCGTCCCGCTCCCGGAGTCGTCGCAGTGATCGAGATCCTCTTCCTCTCAGGTGAGGACGTCGACGAGCTCGCTCTCACGAGCGCTGAGGTGGTCGCTGCGGTCGAGGCGAGCCTGCACGCCCAGAGCGAAGGCGAGGTCGTCCTCGAGCGCCGGGAGCACCTCGTGCCGGACCCGGCTTTCCGAGGCCACTTCAACCTCCTCAGGGCATACATCGCCCCCCTTGGCGTCGCCGGCGTGAAGGTCGTCGGCGACTACGTCGACAACTGGAAGCTCGGCCTTCCCTCGGAGCTCGCCTTGCTCACGCTCTATGACCCGCGCACCGGCGTGCCGCGGGCTATCCTCGACGCGACCGAGGTCACCGAGCGGCGGACCGGCGCGATGACAGCGCTCGGAGCCCGCCATCTGGCCAGGCCGGGAGCGCGGATCCTGGGGCACATCGGAGCCCGTGGGACGGCCTTTTCCAACGTGACCATGCTCGATCACCTGTTCCGCTTCGAGGAGATCCGGGTCACGAGCGCCCGCCCAGAGTCGCGGGAGGCATTCGGATCGGCGCTCGAGCAGGCGCTTGGCAAGCCGGTGCGCGTTGTCGAGACTTGGCAGGAGGTGGTCGAGGGCGCGGACATCGTCGTCGAGGCGACCCGGCTCGCCGAGCCGGCGCCGCTCCTCCGCACCGAGTGGATCAAGCCGGGTGCTCTCGTCGTGCCCTACGGGACGATGAGCGCCGTCGACCTCTCGCTCACGTCGATCATGGACAAGGTCGTCGTGGACGACTGGGGCCAATGCCAGCAAGGACGGTTCGGCAGCCTCCGAGCACACGTCGACGAGGGCCTCCTAAGTGAGGAGAGCCTGCATGCGGAACTGGGGGAGATCGTCGCGGGCAAGAAGCCGGGGCGAGAGAGCGACGACGAGACGATCCTCTTCTGGCACCGTGGGCTCGCGACCACGGACATCGCGGTCGGCCACGCGCTCTACGAGCGAGCAGTCGAGCGAGGCATCGGCACGACGCTCAGGTATCGCTAGGGCGCCGGCCGGCCGTCGATCTCGATCACGTCCACCCGTTCGGGCCAGAAGCACAGGAGGCCCGCGAGCTTGGGCTGTTCGGGAGGTGGTGCCTCGTAGCTCCAGGCGACGTCCTCCACGGTCCGGTCGCCGACGGTCGCCGACCAGTACGAGGCCATGCCCTTGTACGGGCACGCTGTGCTGGTTCCGCTCGGCGCCAATAGCTCGGTGCGCACATCGTCGGGAGAGAGGTAATAGCGAGTCGGAGCCTCGGTCTCGAAGACGAGGCACGGCCTCCGCGTCTCGGCCACCACTACCCCGCCCAGGAGAACGCGGACGTGCCGGTCGCTCCACACGGCATCAACTCGATGGTACGGGTCCCGCGCCCCGCCGACCAGCCGATCGTCCTCCTCGTACCACTCGTCCATCGCCTCCCATCTGAACGCCAGGTACCCGCCCAGGTCGGGCGTGCCGGGAGCGGGCCGCGGATAGCTCCAGGCCGCGTTCTCCGCCCGCCGGTCGCGTACAGCCACCGTCCAGTACCTCGCCTCTCCTTTGTAAGGACAGGTCGTCTCGTGCTCGCTCTCCTCCAGGAGGTCGGTGCGAACATCCTCGAGCGGGAAGTAGTAGACCGGGGCGTAACCCGACTCGTGCAGCAACATGGCGTGCTTCGAACCCGCCACCACCTCGTCCGCGAGCACCGCCCGTACCGAGCGGGGGCTCGCCTCGAAAGCCAGCGAGGTCTCTGCGTCGCCCCAGGTGGTGAACGAGCGCTCCGAGGCAGACATCTAGAGCGTCACCCAATCCTCGGTGCGCCCGCCGGCCCGCTCGACGGCGAGGTCCACGACGGTGTCGGGTGGGCCCTCGGCGCGGCCGTTCGGCCGCGAGAAGTCGTGCTGGCGCTCGCCGGGGCGCCCACGCCGCGCGCTCTCCGGCGCCGGGACGGCGAAGAAGCGCCGCATCGGCGTCGGCTCGAGCTGCTCGCCGTCCACCACGATCGTCGTGTCGGCCCGCTCGTTCCAGAAGCAAAGATGGCCTGCCACGGCGGCGACGTCCGGAAGGGGTTGAAGGTATTGCCAGGCCGCGTCCTCGTAGCGCTCGTCGTTACTGGACACGTGGTAGTAGCCGGCCCGGCCCTTGTACGGGCACAGAGTGAACGTCTCACTCGGCTGCAGGAGATCCATCCGAACGTCCTCGGGCCGCACGTAATACCGAGTCACAAGTCCCGTCTCGAAGAGGAGCACCGGTCGCCGGGTGTCGGCGACCAGGGTTCCACCCACCTCGATCTGCACATGCCGTCGGCTCGGGAGGGCGTCGGCGCGCAGGTAAGGGTCGCGCGCGTGCACGTAGAGGCGCTCGGTCTCCTCGTCCCAGGCGTCCATCGAGTGCCAGTCGAAGGAGTAGTAGCCGCGCGTGTCCGGCGATCCCGGCTTCGGGTCGAGGTAGCTCCAGGCCGCGCATGGAGCAACACGGTCGCCGACGACGGCGTCCCAGTACGTCGCGATGCCTTTGTAAGGCGACTCCGTGACGTAGTCGGTCGGGACGAGCAGATCCACACGGACGTCCTCGGCCGGGAAGTAGTAGACGGGCAGGAAGCCGTGCTGACGCAAGAGCATCATGCGCGTCGAGGAGGCCAGCTGTGCGCCGCCGAAGCTGACACTTACCCGGCGCGGGCTCTCGATCCACTCGCTCTCCCACGGTGCAGGTCTGACCATGTCGTCAAGGATAGGAGACGCGGCAGGTCGGTCTCTCGGGACGGCCCCAACAAGCCTGGCCAGAGCACGTCAAAACGGGAAGATGCAAGCGGGGTCGCCGTTTGACCGTCTCCCGCGACAGGCGTATAACGACGGTCACGGCGTCGTGAATCGACGCCACTCGACAAAAGGAGAGGTGTGAGACATGGGTGAGGGGCAGCGAGAGGTCGATGCCTTCCGGCGCGAGCACGGCGAGCGCGAAAACCATCTCATCGACGAGTACTCGACGGGAAGGATAAGCCGGCGCGAGTTCGTTCGGCGCGGCACCATCATGGGATTGTCGATTCCGGTCGTCGGGTGGCTTGCGGCTGCATGCGGGGGCTCCGACGAACCGTCCGGAACGGGGGCGACCACTACGGCTCCGGAGGGCAAGGC
>JBBQXP010000006.1:0-47723 GCA_038209555.1 Gaiellales bacterium | reverse complement strand
GCTCGCGGAGGTCGAGCCGGGGCACTTCATGCGCTGCCATATCCCGATCGACGAGCTTCGCCGCCTGCAGGTCGCTCCACCTCCGCAGCGCGCCCCGACGGAACCCGTACCCACGAGCGCTGCGTGAGGATCTCCACTCCCAGTTGAGCGCCCAGCGCGTCGCTCTCACCTCCGACCCGGTCACCGTCGAGGATCTCGCGCGGGTAGCTCTCGAGCGGGCCGAGGTCGAGGTCGACGACTCCGTATGGGCACGGGTTCGAGCCAGCCGCGCAGTCGTGGAACGGGCGCTCGAGCGCGGAAAGCCCGTCTACGGGCTTAACACCGGCCTCGGCCCCTGGAAGGATCAGGCGGCTCCGCTCGACACCCTGATCGACTACCAACGTCGCATCGTCTTCGAGCGGGCAGGTGCGACAGGTCCGCCATTGCCCGACGAGCAGGTTCGCGCGCTCATGTTCACTCGTGTGGCCGGTCTAGCCCAGGGTGGCTCCGGGGCGACTCCGGGGGCCCTCGAACAGCTCGTCCGGATGCTGAACGCGGGAGTGCATCCGATCGTAGGCGAGAACGGATCGATCGGCGCCTCCGACATCGGCCACATGGCCATGATCGCCGACGTTGTGATCGGGCGAGGTCGGGCCCGCGTAGATGGGCAGATCCTGCCGGGCGCCGAAGCCCTCGCGCGAGCGGGAATCGAGCCCTACGAACTCCAGCCAAAGGACGGGCTCGCGATGGTCAGCGCAAACGGGGCGTCGATCGGGGTCGGCGCTCTGACGGTGCTCGAGGCGGAGCGAGTCGTCAGGCTCGCCGACATAACGGCGGCGCTCGCGCTCGAGGCCGCCTCCGGCAACCTCAGCCCGTTCGACGACGAGGTTGCGCGAGCGAAGCCGTTTCCGGGACAGATCGAGGCCGCGCGGCACGTTCGGGAGCTTCTCTCCGGCAGCTTTCTGGAGGATCCCGACACAGCGCTGTCCGTTCAGGATCCGCTCTCCTTCAGGGTCGTCGCGCAGGTGCACGGAGCGCTGCGCGACCAGATCGCATACGCGAGACAAGCGGTCGAGATCGAGCTGAACGCGATCGACGACAACCCGCTCGCCTCGGTCGACCAAGACACGATGCTCTCGAACGGCAACTTTCACCCGATGGTCCTCGCCATGGCCTTCGAGGCGCTCAGGGTCGGCCTCGCTCACACGGGCATGATCTCGGAGCGACGCATCCGGCACGTCTTCGCACCGGGCCGCCAAGCCAGCCCGGACTTCGAGTCCACAGCCGAGAAGGCCGCCAGCTCCTCCCCACTCGACCGGCTGCCCAACGTCACGTTCGTCACCCCGATTCTCGCGCTCGTCGAGCTCAGGCACCTCGCGGCGCCCGTGACGCTCGAATGCCCTTCGATCTTCGGGGTCGAGGATCACCATACGCTGGCGCCGACGGCCGTTCTCTATGCCCGCCGCTCGCTCCGCCAGCTCGAGACCGTGCTCGCGATGGAGGCGCTCGCCGCGACGAAAGCTCTCGATCAGCTTGACGAGCTCCCGCAGCTCGGAGCAGGGACGCAACCTCTCTACGAGGCAGCGCGTGGGGTTTACGACGAAGTCGGTTCCGACGGCTCGCCCTCGGAGGTCGTGGACGCTGCCCGGCGCAGGGCGATCGCTGTGGCCGGCTCATAGCGTGAGCCTGAGCGAGAACGAGCGGCGCGCGGTCGAGGAGATCGAGCGGCGCTCGGACGAGCTCGTGAAGCTGACGAGTGACCTGATCAGCTTCGACACGACCGCACGCGAGCCCGAGGTGCCGGCCCGGGACGAGGCGCTCCTCCAGGAGTACCTCGCCACGCGCCTGCGCAAGGCAGGCGCCGAGGTCGAGGTCTGGGAGCCTGCCCCCGACGACGTTGCCGGCAGCCCGCTGGCCCCTCCGGACGTTCGCTTCGACAGGCGGCCGCAACTCATGGCCCGGTTTCCCGGTACAGGCGGAGGCCGAAGCCTCCTCCTGAACGGTCACATCGACGTCGTCTCCGTCGAGCCGCGCGAGCGCTGGACCGCGGACCCGCACCGAGCCGAGGTGCGGGACGGCAGGCTCTACGGCCGAGGCTCGTGCGACATGAAAGGCGGTGTCGCGGCAATGACCTTCGCCGCGGAGATCCTCGCGTCGCTCGGGCTGCAACTCGCGGGCGACGTGACCGTCTGCACGGTCACGGACGAGGAATCGACCGGGATCGGCGGGCTCGCGGCTGTTGCCCATGGGGTCCGCGCCGATGCTGGGATCGTCACGGAGCCCTCGGGCCTGGACGCCTGGGTCGCCTGCCGCGGCAGCCTCATGCCGACGATCACAGTGCCAGGCAGGCCGGGACATGCCGGCATCGGACAGCCGCACTGGCGCGAGGGGGGCGCCGTGAACGCGATCGAGAAGGCCCAGGTCGTCATGGACGCGCTGCGGCGATTCGAGGAGGAGTGGCGCGCGCGCCCCGACCACCACCATCCCCACCTTTCCCCCGGCGACGTCGTCCCGACCGTGATCTCGGGCGGGGAGTGGATGGTGAGCTACCCGAGCTCCTGCCGCATCGTCTACCACGTCGCCTACCTGCCCGTGCACGCCGACGAGCAGGGCTGGGGCACGAAGGTGGAGCGCGAGATCGTGGAATGGCTCGAGCGCACAGCGCGGGACGACGACTGGCTCGCCGAAAACCCGCTCATGCTCGAGTGGGCTCCCGAAGTACCTTCGTCCGAGGTTGCCCCGGACCACCCGATCGTCGAGACGGCGCTCGCTGCCGGCGCCGATGTCGGAAGACCCGGCCGGGTGACGGGGATGGACTCTTGGCACGACGGCGCCACCTTCACGCGCTTCGGCTCGACCCCCTCGATCTGCTTCGGCCCCGGGGAGCTCGGGCAGGCACACACGATCGACGAGAGCGTGTCGGTCGCAGACCTGATCGCCGGGTCGCAGGCGCTGGCCGTTACCGCACTCCGCTACTGCGGCGAGAGCTAGTCCGGCGGCTCGTGGCACACGGCCTCGACGTTGTTGCCGTCGGGGTCGTGGACGAACGCACCGTAGTAGCTCGGGTGATACTGCGGCCGGGGCCCTGGAGGACCGTTGTCGGTGCCGCCCCCGGCCAGGGCGGCTGCGTGGAACGCGTCCACCACGCTCCTCGTGTCGGCTCGAATTGCCACGTGTGCCGTCGTTGGAGATCCCTCCGCCTGCGCCAGCCAGAAGTTCGGGAAATCGCGGCCCATGCCCACGACTCCTGGAGTCGGCTCGAGCAGGACGCGATATCCGAGCGGTTGCAACGCGAGCTCGTAAAACGCCTTGCTCCGGTCGACGTCGGATACGAAGAGCTTTATGTGGTCAAGCATCCGGGCCCGCTAGTCCGGGGCGAAGACCACG
This sequence comes from Gaiellales bacterium, assembly GCA_038209555.1. Classification (GTDB taxonomy): domain Bacteria; phylum Actinomycetota; class Thermoleophilia; order Gaiellales; family Gaiellaceae; genus DASQGA01. Next base: position 44,357 of record JBBQXP010000006.1, on the reverse strand, counting down.
AGCTGGCGGCCGACGCCTCCCGCTCGCAGGCGGTCGAAAGCGTCCGGCAGCTCGTCCAGGGTCAATCGACGGCTGACGAGCTCGTCGAGCTCGAGGCTGCCCTCCGCGTAGTAGTCGAGGAGGCGAGGGATGTCGACGTCGATCCGGGCCGACCCGAGGAACGACCCCTTGATCGTCTTCTCGTTGATGAAGCCCCAGGGGTCGATCGTGAGCGTGCTTCCCTTCGACATGAGACCGAGGACGACCACGGTCCCCCCGGGGCGAACCGCCTCCCAGGCAGCCTGGATCGCCGGCTCGAGACCGATCGCCTCGAAGGCGTAGTCGGCACCCCCATCCGTCAGGTCGCGGACGGCTGCCGCCGTGTCGACGCCCGGGCCGGCCTGAACGGTCTCGGTGGCGCCGAGCCTGCCCGCGAGCTCGAGCTTCTCGGCGCGCGTATCCACGGCCACGATCGTCGCGGCTTTGGCCAGGCGCGCACCCTGAACGACGTTCAGCCCGACGCCACCGCAGCCCCACACGGCGACGCTCGCCGTTGGCTCGACCTGGGCCGTGTGAACGACCGCTCCGTAGCCCGTGATGACTGCACATCCGCAGAGAGCCGCCACCTCGAGGGGGACGTCGCGGCGGATCCGAACCGCGGCCGAGACCGGGACCACAGCGTGCTCGGCGAACGACGAGATCGAGTTGAAGTGGTGCAGCTGCGTCCCGTTCAGGGAGACGCGACTCGTCCCGTCGGCAAGCGTTCCCGTCGCGGACATCTGCCCTGCGAGCCGGCAGAAGTTTCTCCGACCTTCCCTGCAAGGCCTGCAGACCCCGCACGACGGCACGAGTGCGAGCACGACGTGATCTCCGGCGTCGAGCAGCTCGACGCCCGGGCCGGTCTCGACGACGACGCCGGACGCCTCGTGGCCGAGGACGAGGGGTAGGGGCTCGGGCAAGTCGCCGTCGACCACGTGCAGGTCGCTCGCGCAGACGCCGCACGCCGCGATCCGCACGAGGATCTCCTGCTCCTTCGGCCGGGCGAGATCGATCTCGAGGATCTCGACCGGCTCACCGGGCTGCCAGAGCACTGCGGCTCTCGTCTTCACTGCGACGAGCCTACAACGCATGCGGCATACAATCGCGCGGTGAGAGCTGCTGTCCTCAGGGCCGTCAACGAGCCCCTCGCGATCGAGGATCTAGACCTCGCGCCGCCGGGGCCGGGTGAGGTGAGCATCCGGCTCGCAGCGAGCGGAGTCTGCCACTCGGACTGGAACGTGATCTCGGGTGCTACCCCGAATCCGCTCCCGGTCGTCCTCGGCCACGAGGGGGCCGGCATCGTCGAGGAGACCGGCGAGGGCGTGACGACCCTCGCCGAGGGCGACCACGTGGTCCTCTCGTGGCTTCCCTCCTGCGGCCGCTGCTTCTACTGCTCGATCGGGAGGCCCGTTCTCTGCGAGTGGTCGACCCCCGCGATGCTCGCCGGGACGATGCCCGACGGCACCACCCGCCTCTCGTCGAACGGCGACCGGCACCACCACTACTCCTTCCTCTCGACCTTTGCGGAGCGATGCGTCGTCCCCGAGGCGAGCTGCATACCGATCCGTGAGGACGCGCCGCTTGCCGTCGCGGCGCTTGTGGGGTGCGCGGTCATGACGGGCGTCGGCGCGGTCATCAACCGGGCGCGTGTGGAGCCGGGGAGCTTCGTGGCGGTGTTCGGCGCGGGCGGGGTCGGCCTCTCGGCGATCCTCGGTGCGGGACTCGCCGGAGCAGGCACGATCGTCGCGGTCGACCCGATTCCCTTCAAGCGCGAGCTCGCCGGGGAGCTCGGCGCCACGCACACGCTCGACCCCCCAGCCGGCGAGGTCGCATCCGAGATCCGGCGGCTCGCCGGCGGGCGCGGTGCGGACTATGCCTTCGACACTGCAGGCGTCCCCGGGCTCGTGGCGACTGCGTACGACTCGGTGCGGCCCGGCGGAACGGTGGTGGCGGTCGGAATACCGCCGGAGGACGCCGAGGCACGGCTTCCGGCCTCGCGGCTCCCGCGGGAGGAGAAGGTCGTCATGGGGAGCCTCTACGGCTCGTGCCGGCCTCACATCGACATGCCGCTGGTACTTGACCTCTACATGGCCGGACGGCTCGACCTCGACCGGCTCGTGACGCGGACGTACGGGCTCGACGAGGTCAACGAGGCCGTCGCCGCCATGAACGCAGGCGAGGTAGCTCGGGGCGTGATCGCGCTCTGAACGGCGAGACACAGATCGGGGAGGCGTTCGTGGGCGAGGGAGCGAATGCGGCTCACCTCAACACCGTGCTCGGACGCAAGGGCGGTCCTGTCGAGACGGCGTGGGCCACTGCGCTCGCCACCCCCCGCCAGGGGCACGCAGCGTTCGTCGTCGCACACCAGCCGGGCCTCGCCGTGAAGCCGGCCACTCTCTTCGTGAACAAGGCCGACATTCGCGGCGACCGTCACGCCGAGCTCACGTGGGGAGCGGCACAGGCGGGAGTCGCCCGCGGCGTCACCAGGGCCGTCTCGGACGGCACCATCCCGGCCGGCGAGGCTGACGCGCTCCTCCTGATCGCGGCCGTCTGGGTGAACTGGGAGGCGGACGAGGAGGCTCTCGTCTACGAGAACAATGCGGAAGCGACGCGCCTCGCCCTGGAGGCCGGCGCGCGCGGGCTCCCCCACGTGGATGACGTCCTCGGGGCCGGCGAGCCCTGGAATGCGTTCTTCCGCCCGTAGATGGTTGATCGACAATTGCCAGACCCACGAATGGCGGCCCAGACGCGGCGCCAGGCCGCACCCTCGCCCTTGTCAAGGCTAGCCTTGCCTGCGGGCGATGGCACACCCTGGCTTTGTCTGACCCGTCCCCGCGCGCGCGCCAATTACCGACCAACCATCTAGATGGTTATCACGGCCATCCGGCTGCGGCGGGTCACGCACGAGCTCGACCCGCCGTTCACCGCCGCGTGGGATCCGGTTCCCCGCCGCCGGTTCGACGCGACCATCGTCCAGGTGGAGACGGACGAGGGGCTCACGGGGATCGGCTCCGGCGACACCATGGACGGCTTCGAGGCGTACGAGCACCTCTTCGTCGGCCGCGATCCCCTCGATGTCGAGCACCACGCCCGCGTCCTCGAGACGATCGCCTTCCACGCGGGCCGCTACTGGCCGGTGGAGGCGGCTCTCTGGGATCTCCTGGGCAAGGCGCGGGGCGAGCCCGTCGCCAGGCTCCTCGGGGGAAACGCGGATCGCCTCCCGCTCTACGCGTCGACCGGTGCGATCCGCACGCCGGGGGAGCGCGCCGAGCTCGCCCTGCGCCTTCGGGAGGAGGGCTTCCGGGCGCTTAAGATCCGCGTCGAGCCGGATCGCCTTCAGGAGGGTGTCGCCTCCGTGACAGCGGTGCGCGACGCCGTAGGAGACACGATGGAGATCATGGTCGACCTGAACCAGGGCTGGCGCATGCCCGGTGACGTTCGCGACCCGATCCCCTACGACACCGTCCGCTCCTTCGCGGACGAGCTCGGTGCGCACGGCGTGCGCTGGCTCGAGGAGCCCCTTGCAGGCGATGATGTGGCCGGCCTGGCGCGATTGCGCCGGGAGTCCGAAGTCCCCGTCGCGGGCGGCGAGATGGCGCGCACTCCGGCCCTCCTCGACGCCTATCTCGAGGCAGACGCGCTCGACGTCTACCAGCCGGACGCCGTCCTGGCCGTCGGGGTCTCGCGCGCGCGTGACCTCGGGCGACGCGTGCTCGAACGTGGGCTCTCGTTCACTCCTCACACCTGGACGAACGGGATCGGGCTGCTCGCGAACCTGCACCTTTCCGCCGGGATCGGTGGCGGCCCCTATCTCGAGTTCCCCTACGACCCGCCCGGCTGGACGCCGGAGCGGCGAGACTTCATGCTCGCCGAGCCGATCGTCCCGGATGCGGACGGTTGCCTGGCCGTCCCGGCGGCGCCCGGTCTCGGAATCAACCTCGCAGATGCCTAGCTTCGACGTCCACCAGCACCTGTGGCCGGAAGAGCTGCTGGCTGCGCTCGCGAACCGCCGCGAGATCCCCCGGATTCGGGGCTCGATGCTGGAGCTGGACGAGGGCCGTTTCGAGGTCGATCTGGACGTCCACCGGCTCGACCGGCGACTCGAGCAGCTCGACCGGGACGGCGTCGACGTGGCGATCATTTCCCTCCCGCCCACCATGTGCTGGGAGGCGGCGCGCGAGCTCGCCGTCGCCTACCACGAGGGGATCGAACGCCTCGTCGGAGAGTCCCAGGGGCGCCTGCGTGCATTCGCCTGCGGCGAGTGCCGTCCGGGATATGCGGGCGCGTGCATCTCCGGCCGGCGGCTGATCGCGGGCGTGAACGGGCTCGCATCGGAGCTGGCCGAGGCGGGCCAGGCCCTCTTCGTCCATCCCGGCCCGCCCGAGCCCGCCCCGGTCGACGCACCACCCTGGTGGGCAGCAATTGTCGACTACACGGCGCAGATGCAGGCTGCGTTCGCGTGGTGGATCACCCAAGGCCCTGGGGCGACACACGGCGTGCCGATCGTCTTCTCCATCCTCGCGGGCGGCTCGCCGATCCAGCTCGAGCGGCTCCGCGGGCGGGGCGGGCCGGACGCGGAGAGCCTCGATCCGAGCTTCTTCCTCGAAACGGCGTCGTACGGCCACCGGGCGCTCGAGCTCTGTCTCGCGACGTACGGCGTCGGCCAGCTTCTGTACGGAAGCGATGTGCCTGTAGTCGACTCCCGGCCCACGTTGCAGGCCCTCGCCGGGTTCGGTGATGCTCTCAAAGACGTGGTCATGACCGAGAACCCGACGGCCCTCTTCGGGTGAGCCCGACGCCGCTCGAGCGGGCGCCCGAGAGCCTCGCCCCCGGCCGGGAGCTCTTCCTGAAGCGCGAGGACGTACATGAGCTCGGAGCGTTCAAGTGGCGCGGGGCCCTCCCCACACTCGAGGAGTACCGGGAGAGCGGCGCGAAAACCGTCGTTACCGCCTCGACCGGGAACCACGGCGCCGCGACGGCCTGGGCGGCGGAAAGGCTCGGATTGCGCGCGATCGTCTATGTGCCAGCGTCGGCGAGTCGCGAAAAGCTTGGGATCATCGAGTGCTTCGGTGCCGACGTACGCGCTACAGGCAGCGATCTCGACCAGGCCAAGCTGGCAGGCACGCAGTACGCGGCCGAGAACGACCTGCCTTTCTTTGAGGACGGGGCCGAGCAGTCCCAGTACGAGGGCTACGGCGCGATCGGAGCCGGGATCCTGGAGCAGCTGGAAGCACCCCCGGCCGCCGTCGTCGTGCCGGTGGGGAACGGCGCCCTTCTGGGCGGGATCGGCATCGAGCTCTGCCGGACGTGCCCGCAGACGCTCAGGATCGGAGTGGCCGCGAAGGAGGCGCCGGTCATGGCCGAGAGCTGGGAGGCCGGTGGCCCCGTCGAGTCGGACCGCTCCGCCACGTTCGCGGACGGGATGGCGGTGCGGGTCGCGATCCCGTTCGCGGTCTCGGTTCTCGGCGAGGTAGCAAGCCGCATGCTCCTCGTCTCGGAGCGAGCGATCGCGAGAGCCGTCGGAGCCTTCGACCGCGCCGGGATTCGCGTCGAGGGGTCCCCGGCGGCAGGCCTGGCCTCGCTCGGCCAGATCGAGGAGCTCGACGGCCCGGTGGTGCTCGTCGTGACCGGAAGGAACATCGACGAGCAGCTCCACCGGCGGGCCGTGAAGGATCCGGACAGCTTTCCGGGCTGACACCTCGTGCTGTGGGTGATCGTTACACCGTCCCCACCACCCGGTAAACACCATCCGCTTGCGCCGCCAGCCCCGCCAGCTCGAGTTCCACGAGGGCTGCCGCAACTTCCCCACTCTCGCGTCCCGACTTCCGCGTTAGGTCGTCCGTACCGCGCGCGCCGTCCGCGAGCAGCCGCAGCACCGCTGAGGCAGCCGAGGAGACTGCGGTGCCGGAGGGTGGCCGGGACGCCAGCTCGAGACCCAGCACGTCGAGTACGTCCCGCGCTGAGAGAAGCGGAACCGCGCCCTGCCTCAGGAGGTCGTTGGTGCCGGCCGAGAGGGCGGACGTGATTTCGCCGGGAACAGCGAAGACCTCTCGGTGGAGCTCCAAGGCGAAGTCGGCAGTGATCAGGGCGCCCGACTTCGTGCGCGCCTCGACGACCACGGTCGCGAGCGTCAGCCCTGCGACGATCCTGTTCCTGGCCGGAAAGCGCCACGGGGCGGGCTCCACCCCGGGCTCGTACTCGGAGACGATCTCGCCGGTCTCCACGATGCGAGCGGCTAGCTGCGCGTGACGCGCGGGGTAGTCCCGGTCGACTCCGCACCCGAGGACTGCCACCGTCACCCCTCCGGCTGCGAGGGCACCTCGGTGTGCCTCGCCGTCTATGCCACGGGCGAGCCCGCTGACGACCACGAGGCCCGCCGCAGCGAGCTCGCGACCCAGCATCCGGGCGACCTGAGCGCCGTAGGCGGAGCAGCTCCGGGCGCCGACGATCGCGACCGAAGGGCGTGACAGGAGCTCGGGCTCACCGTTTCGCAGGTACAGGTGGGAGGGCGCGTCCGTGAGCTCGCGGAGGAGCGCCGGGTACGCCGGGCTCCGTCGGTTGATCGAGACCGCGCTCACGCCGCGACCGCGAGCTCCGTGGGTGTCCTGTATGACAGAGCCTCTGCGAGGTGTGCCGGCGCCACCTCGTCATCTCCTGCGAGCGCGGCGACGGTCCGTGCGACACGGCGGACCCGCGAACGACCACGGGCGGAGAGAGGAAGCGTGTCAACCGCGCGTGCGAGGAGCTCTTCGGACGCAGGCTGGAAGCGCGGACGTCTCTCCGCCAAGCGGGCCGCAGCCTCCTCGACCCGCGCCCGGACGTCCGCCGAGGACTCGCCGCGTCCGTGCTCGAACTCCCGCGCCGGAGCACGCGGGAGATGCACCACGAGGTCGAAGCGATCGAGAAGCGCGCGAGACACCTTTTCTCGGTAGGCGGAGAGCCGCTGCGGCGAGCAGCCACACTCGACACCCGGATCTCCCCGTGCTCCACAAGGGCACAGATTCATCGTTCCTACGAGAACAAAGCGGGCAGGAAAGACGACCCGACCGGTAACGCGGGCCACGGCGACCGCGCCGTCCTCGAGCGGCTGGCGTAGGGATTCGATCGCGGGCCGAACGAACTCTCCAAGCTCGTCGAGCAGGAGCACGCCGTGATGCGCGAGGCTCGCCTCGCCCGGCCGGGGTCCGACTCCACCTCCCACGATCGCCGGCGCGGATGCGGTGTGATGCGGGGCGCGGAACGGCGGCTCGTCCACGATCCCACTCCCCGGAGCCAGGAGGCCGGCGACGGAGTGGATCCGCGTCACCTCGAGCGCTTCCTCCCTGGTCAGCGACGGGAGGATGCCGGGCAGGCGACGCGCGAGCATCGTCTTGCCCGTGCCGGGAGGACCTGCGAGGAGGAGGTTGTGACGACCCGCTGCGGCGACCTCGAGGGCACGTCGGGCGCGCTCCTGGCCGCGAACATCACGGAGATCGGGATGCGTCCGCCTCAGGAGAGGTGGGCGCTCGACGACCGGTTCTGGCGTGAAGCGGCCCCGCAGATATTCGCCCGCCTCGACGAGATGGCGCACAGGCACGGGTACGACACCCGCAAGGGCGGCCTCGGCCGCAGACTCCATCGGGCAGATGAGCCGATCCAGCCCGGCCCGGCGGGCGGCTTCCGCGGCGACGAGCACACCGGGAACGGGACGGAGTCTCCCGTCGAGGGCCAGCTCCCCCACCGCGGCGTGCTCGGCTAGGCGCTCCGGAGGGACCTGGCGCGACGCGGCGAGCACCGCGAGCGCGATCGGCAGATCGAAGCCTGACCCCTCCTTGCGGAGACCGGCGGGAGCGAGGTTGACTGTGATGCGCCTCAGCGGCCACTCGAGCTCAGCGCTCCCGATCCCGCTCCTGACGCGCTCCTTGGCTTCCTGGCAGGCCTTGTCCGGCAGCCCGACGATCACGAACGCGGGCACGCCACGCTGCAGATGAGCCTCCACCTCGACCGGGCGGGCCTCGAGCCCCACGAGGGCATGGGTGACGACGCGAGCCAGCACTACGTCCACCGTAGGCCGCGACGGCGCACGCGACCTGCGCGTTTCGTTCCGACTCTGCTGCAAGCTCGAGTCGTCTTTGCGAGCTAGCCGAGCGAAGCCCGTTCGATCGCACCGTCGCGTACCGCAGCCACCTCGAAGACCACTTCGAGCTGGCCAAGCTCGGGACGCGCTGCGAGCCACGCCTCGGCCGCACGACGCAGGCGCCGCGTCTTCTCTGGCCCTACTGATTCGAAGGGGTGCCCGTAGCCCGGGCCCGCACGCGCCTTCACCTCACAGAAGATCAGGCGGCCACCGCGCCGGGCGATGATGTCCAGCTCGTTCCCGCCCGCCCGTGCGTTCGTCGCGAGGATGCGGTAGCCGCGCAGCCGGTAATGGCGGCGGACGCGCCCCTCGGCGTCACGCCCGAGCTGGCTCGGCGGCCACGAGCGGCTCACTGTCCTCGAGCTCGGAATAGCAGAGCGCCTGGAACGAACGGCGGTGGATCTCACAGGGGCCTCTCGTCCGGACGATCGCCGAATGGCCGGGCGTGATGTAGCCGACGTGCGACGCGAAGCCGTAGTGCGGATAGAGGGCGTCCAGGCGACGCATGGCCCGGTCGCGAACGACCTTCGCGACGATCGATGCGGCGGCGATTGCGGCGCTTCGCTCGTCGCCGTCCACGACCGCCTCGTGCTCGGGCGCCAGCGGTCCGAGCCGAAAACCGTCTACAAGGCAGGCCTCAGCGGGCGGGCAGAGGGTGGCGAGCGCCTCACGGAGCCCCCGCAGGTTCGACTTGTGCAACCCGTCGCGGTCGATCGCCCGGGAGGGGATGACGCGGACCGCGATTCGTGTCGCGCAGCCCGCGATGGCGCGGAAGAGCACCTCACGGCCCTCTTCGGGCACCTGCTTCGAGTCGTTCAGGAGGGCGAGTGGGCGAACGCGGTGGTCGCGCAACTGCTCGTAGTCGAAGAGAACACCCGCGACGACCAGCGGCCCGGCGAGGCTCCCGCGACCGGCCTCATCCGCACCCGCAACGAACCGCGCACCGAGGCGTCGGTCGAAAGCGAGCAGCTTCTGGCCGGTTCGGCGCACCACCCGAGAATAGACGTCGTCGTCGGACAGCTCGCGTACGTGACGCTCATGGCACGTTTCCGGATCAGAACCGTGACGGTCTCGCTGCGGCGGGCTCGGCCCGGCGCAGCTAGTTGACTCACGGACTCAGAAAGACCAGACGCGAGTCGTCATGGCAGCCGCAGCGCGGCTGCCGAACTCGCGTCGGTTCAAGAGCGCTGCTTTTCGCGGACGCGGGCCTTCTTCCCGACCTTGCCGCGGAGGTAGTAGAGCTTTGCGCGACTCACGTCGCCGATGGCTCCGACCTCGATTCGCTCGATCTTCGGCGAGTGGAGGGGGAACGTCCGCTCGACGCCGACACCAAAAGAGTTCTTCCTGACGGTGAAGGTCTCGCGAACACCCGCGCCCTGCCGCTTGATGACAACCCCCTCGAAGACCTGGACTCGCCGGCGCTGGCCCTCGATCACCTGGAAGTGGACGCGGACGGTGTCGCCGGCCTTGAAGTCCGGGAGATCGTCGCGCAGCTGTTTGCGCTCGAGGATGTCGATCATGTTCGCCATACGGAGGACCGGCCCAACCGGCCGGGCAATGCTAGCGAAAGCCGATTCGCTGCGGCGGCCAGTAGACCGCGAAGACCTCGCCGATCAGATTGCTGCGCGGAACAGCGCCCCACACCCGGCTGTCGCAGGACTGGGAGCGGTTGTCGCCCATCATGAAGTAGTGGTCCTTGCTGATTTGCCGCGCCTGGAAGGTCTGCTGGTCGCGCTGACCAGGCTTCAGGTACGGCTCCTTCAGAGGCTTGCCGTCGATGTAGACCGTTCCCTCCCGCTCCGAGATCACCTCGCCTGGTAGCCCGATCAGGCGTTTCACGAACGTGCCACCTGCGCCACAGCGCTCCCGCGCGGCCGGTGGCGTCTCGAAGACCACGATCTCGCCGCGCTCCGGGTCCCGCAGGTGGTAGATGAAGCGGTTCGCGAGGACGCGGTCCGAGAACCGGGACTGGCACCCGTCGGCCGGCTCGGCGCAGTGCAAGGTGGGCTCCATCGAGGAAGACGGAATCCGATACGGGTTCACGACCCACTGCTTGATCGCGAGGACGGCTCCTACGGCGACCACGATCGTGATCACCCAGTCGGCCGTCGTCCGCCAATGGCCTGGGAGGCCGGCTGTCAGCCTGTCGATCGGGCCCCTCATCCCGCCGATCTCGCCCGACTCGCGTCGCGCCGCCAATCCGCGATGCGCGCGTGGTCTCCGGAGAGGAGCACATCCGGGACGCACCACCCACGAAATTCGGCCGGCCGGGTGTAATGGGGGAACTCAACGCCACCCTCGAGCGCCTCGGAAAAGCTCTCGACGGCACCGCTCTCCTCACGCAGCGCTCCGGGCAAACGCCGGCCGATCGCGTCGACGAGAACCATGGCTGGAAGCTCACCGCCCGAGAGCACATAGGGGCCGATCGAGACGGAGTCCGTGGCGACGTGCTCCACGATCCGCTCGTCGAAGCCCTCGAAGCGCGCCGAGAGCACCGTCAGCTCGTCCTCCGCTGCGAGTTCCTCCACGAGCGCCTGGTCGAGCTGGCGCCCTTGCGGTGTGAGTGCCACTACGCGCCGTCCGCCCACGTCACCGTAGACGGCCTCGAGCGCGGCGTAGACCACGTCGACCCGGAGCACCATCCCGGCGCCGCCCCCGTAGGGCTCGTCGTCGACCTGGCCGCCGGTGAGGGGTGTGAAGTCGCGGTAGCTCCAGAGTCGTAGGTCGAGCTCCGACCCGAGGACGGCAGCGAGCGGCCGGTGCTCGGTAAGCCAGGCAAACGCGTGGGGAAGCAAGGTGAAGACATCGAGTTGCAGAGCCGCCTGAGATTAGCCAGGGTCGGCGAACTCCGGCGCGATCACGATGCGCCCACCCTCGACGTCAACTGCCCGGATGCACGCCGCCACAAGCGGGAGCATCAGCCCCGAATCGAGCTCCAGCACGTCGTTCGCAACCCCGGGAGCCACGTCGACAACGCTGCCGAGCGCCGTCCCGGCCTCGTCTTCGGCGACCAAGCCGACGAGCTGGAAGACGTAGTACGCGCCATCCGCAGGCGGCGGGAGCTCCGCGATCGGAACTTCGATTGCAGCGCCTCGTGTCACCGATCGGTCGAGGCGGATCACGAGCCGGCGACCTCCCGCTCGCTTGGACGCTTCGATACGAGCGGGCTCGCGCTCGACGTAGACGCGAGCGCCGACCTCGAAGCGGTTCGGGTCCTCGCTCGGGCGCTCGACGACGAACGATCCGTCGATGCCGTGTGCGCGTCCGACCCGGCCGACCAAAACCCAGCCTGCGGCAGGATCACCGGTCGGCAATCTGAAGCACGACGCGCTCGCCGCCCCGGGCTGCGCTCGCCCGTACGAGAGTTCGCAGCGCGCGGGCGACGCGCCCGCCCTTACCGATTACCTTCCCTACCTCGTCCGGAGCGACACGAAGCTCGAGAATGACGGCGCCATCCTCTTCCCTTCGCGTTACCGAGACCTCCTCGGGCTTGTCGACCAGGCACTTGGCCAGGTACTCGAGGAGATCCTCCACGGGTCAGATGGTTGGTGGGTAATTGATGTAGACCATCTAGATGCCCTTGGCTTTGAGCAGGCGCTTGACGGAGTTGCTCGGCTGGGCGCCCTTCCCGATCCAGTCGCGGACGCGCTCCTCGTCGAGGTTGATCGTCGACGGATCCGTCTGGGGGTTGTACTGGCCGACGATCTCGATGAACTTCCCGTCGCGCGGCGAGCGGGCGTCCGCAACGACCACCCGATAGATCGGGTTCTTCTTGGAGCCCACTCGGGCCAGTCTGATTCGTGCTGCCACTCTGTCTCCTATCGTCGGTTCTGGGCCGCCAGCGACTGCAGGTTCGGCATCTTGCCCTGACCCATCTGCTTCATCATCTTCTGCATTTGCTTCCGCGCTTGGAGCAGCTTGTTCACCTGCTGCACCGAGGTACCGCTGCCGAGCGCGATTCGTGCCCGACGCGAGCCGTTGATGATCTCGGGCCGCTTGCGCTCGTCAGAGGTCATCGAGAGGACGATGGCCTCGACCCGGCCGAGCTCGCGGTCGTCGATATCCACCCCCTGCATGTGCTTCCCGAGCCCGGGAATCATGGAGACGACATTCTTGAGCGGACCCATCTTTCGCATCATTCGCTGGGCCTGGAGGAAGTCGTCGAACGTGAACTGGCCCGCGCGCAGGCGCTTCTCCATCGCCGCCTGGTCGTCCTCGTCCGCAGCAGCCTCGGCCCGCTCGATCAGTGTCAAAACGTCGCCCATCCCGAGGATGCGCGACGCCATCCGATCCGGGTGGAAGTACTCGATCTGGTCGAGCTTCTCCCCGGTCGAGACGAGCTTGATCGGCTTGCCTGTGACCGCGTTGACGGAGAGAGCCGCGCCGCCGCGTGCATCGCCGTCGAGCTTGGTGAGGACTACTCCGTCGAATGCGATTCGTTCCTGGAAGCCCTCGGCCACGGCCACTGCTTCCTGGCCGGTCATCGCGTCCAGGACGAGGAGAACATTGTGCGGCTTCACTTCCTTACGAACAGCAGCCAGCTCGTCCATTAGCGACTCGTCGATCTGGAGGCGTCCCGCGGTGTCCACGATCACGACGTCCCGACCCTGTGCTTTCGCCTGCTCCAACCCGTAGCGGGCCACCGCGACAGCGTCCTTCGTGTCATCCCGGCGGTAGACGGGGATCTGGACTTGCTTTCCAAGCTGGTCGAGCTGGTCGACCGCCGCCGGGCGCTGCAAGTCGGCGGCCACGAGCGCCGGGGCTTTGCCTTCGCGGCGCAGGAGGAGCGCGAGCTTGGCGGCCGCGGTCGTCTTGCCCGAGCCCTGGAGGCCTGCGAGCAGGATCACCGTCGGCGGCCGCCCGGCGAACGCGAGCTTCGAGCTGCCGGCACCCATGAGCGTCGTCAGCTCGTCGTGGACGATCTTCACGACCTCCTGGCCAGGCGTAAGGCTCTTCGTGACATCGGAGCCGAGCGCCCGTTCCTTCACCTTGGCGACGAACTCCTTGACGACCTTGAAGTTCACGTCGGCCTCGAGCAGCGCCAGGCGAATCTCGCGCATCGCGCGGGAAAGATCCTCCTCGGACAGGCGTCCGCGTCCCCGCAGATCGCCTAACGAGGCTTGCAGCTTGTCTGAAAGCGTGTCAAACATTGGCAGCCGGGAAGTGTAGCGACGCACTTTCCCCAACCCCAGGAGGCAGGCATGGCAGCTATCGCCAAGGTGATTACGATCATCGGGAACTCACCGGAGAGCTTCGCGCAGGCGGCTCAGGTCGCTGTTTCGGAGGCTTCGAAGACGCTGCGTGGGATCACGGGTGCCGACGTCGTCAGCATGAGCTGCGAGGTTGAGGGCGACCAGATCACCATGTATCGAACTACGGTGAATATTGCCTTCGCGGTCGAGAGGTAGCGGGCTCAGAGGTTGAGGTGAGATCGGCCGCCGGGGCATACCGGACCACGCTCGGCACGGCGGCCGGTCGCGGTGTGTAGCAGCGCTACGTGCCGTGAGCGGTCCGCGCGTCTGTGGCGTCATCAGGCCCGGCGGACCTTCACATCAGGCCTTAACTCGACTGGGCGGTCGGCCGCACGAGGATCTCGTTCACGTCCACGTGCGGCGGCTGCCCAACGGCATACATAACGGCCCGCGCGATGTCGTCCGGCTCGAGCGCATCCGTGGGCGGGCTGTCGAAGAACGGCGTATTCACCATGCCGGGCTCGATCAAGCTCACCCTGATCCCGGTTCCGTCGACTTCCAGCCGTGCCGCCTCGCCCATCGCGGTGACCGCCCATTTCGTGCAGGAGTAGAGAGAGCCTGCAAGCGCGCGCCGGCCGGCCACCGAACCGGTTAGGAGCAGATGGCCGCGAGACTCCTTGAGCGCCGGCAGCGTCGCCCGCACGGTCAGGGCGGCACCCAGGACGTTCGTCAGCACCATCCTGCGCCAGTGCTCGACGGTCTCTTCCAGGAAGCCCCGCTTCGCTCCGAAGCCCGCGTTCGCGAAGGAGACGTCGACGCGACCGAAGCGCTCAAGCGCCGTCGCGACCATCGCCTCCTGGTCTGACCACTCGGTGACGTCGCAGCGTACGGCGAGCGCCCTCTCCTCGCCGCCAAGCTCGCTTGCCAGAGCCTCCAGCTTGTCGGTGGATCGAGCGGCGAGCACGAGGCGATAGCCGAACTCGGCCGCACGCCGGGCCGTCGCCGCACCGATACCACTGGACGCGCCGGTGATGAGGAACACGGGGTCAGCCATTGGCTCGTAGCGGGTGCGCGAGCCGCTCCCGCTCTGGGGCCGCCCCCAGTCCACCCACCGGCTCAAAGCCTATCGCTGGAAAGCGCGCGTGTGGTGCGCGACTCGTACCGGAAGTGCGCCGGACTAGACGGTTGGGTTGATCGTTCGCGTGCCGGTGGGCGCGGGTGCCGTGATAGTCGATCAACCGACTAGGGCGAGCCCGACACCAGGGCGCGTGCGAAGTCCCGCGCGTCGAACGGTTGCAGGTCGTCGAGACTCTCGCCGACCCCTATCAGCTTCACGGGGAGACCGAGTTCGTGCGCGATCCCGACCGCGATGCCGCCCTTCGCGCTGCCGTCGAGCTTCGTGAGCGCCACGCCCGTGACCTCTACCGCCTGGCCGAACAGGCGGGCCTGCTGGAGTCCGTTCTGCCCGGTCGTCGCGTCCACGACCAGGAGCGTCTCGTGCGGCGCCCCCGGAAGTCGCTGGCCGATCACTCGCCCGATCTTCGCGAGCTCCTCCATGAGATTCGACTGTGTGTGCAGCCGTCCGGCCGTGTCCACGATGACCACGTCTCTCCCCCGCGCCTGGGCTGCCTCGATCGCGTCGTACGCGACTGCGGCGGGGTCGCCGCCCCGCTCCGAGCCGACGAAGTCAGCCTGTGCTCGCTTCGACCAGATCTCGAGTTGCTCCTCGGCTGCGGCCCTGAACGTGTCGGCGGCCGCGAGCACAACCTCGAGACCTGCCTCGGCAAGGCGGCTCGCCAGCTTGCCGATCGTCGTCGTCTTCCCGGTCCCGTTCACGCCCACCACGAGAATCACGGTCGGCGCGCCGTCGAGGTGGAGCCGCGCTTCGCCGGCAGGCGCCACGAGCTCGACGATCACCTCCTCGAGCGCTGCCAGGAGCTCGACCTCCGTCACGGGCTCACGGGCCTCGAGGCGCCGTACGATCTCGACAGTCGCCGGGACTCCACAGTCGGCCGCAAGCAGTGCCTCCTCGATGCGCTCCCAGGCTTCGTCGTCCCCCGGATCGAAGACGGCGGTCGAGAGCTCGCGGGTCAGCGCCTGGCGGCTGGTAGCAAGGGAATCGCGGAGGTGGGAGAACCAGCCGCCCGAGTCCTCGTCCGGCTGGGCCTCGCCATTCTCGCGGCCCAGGAACTCGGCCCAGGTGCGACTCACGCGCTGAGCGCGTGCGTGGCCTCAGGCACAAGCCGCTTGGAGACGATCTGCGAGACCCCATCAGCGCCCATCGTGACGCCATAGAGGATATCCGCGGCCTCCATCGTGCGTTTCTGGTGAGTGACCACGATGAACTGGGCCCGTTCGGCGAAGCCCCGCAGAAGCCCCACGAAGCGACCGATGTTCGCGTCGTCGAGGGCGGCCTCGACCTCGTCCAGGAGATAGAAGGGGCACGGCCGCGCCAGGAACAGCGCGAACAGGAACGAAATCGCTCCGAGCGACTTCTCGCCGCCGGAAAGGAGGGACAGGCGCGTGACCTTCTTGCCGGCGGGCTGGAGCTTGATCTCGATGCCCGGTTCGTCTCCGTCCTCGCCTTCGATCGCGACCAGGCGGCCATGCCCACCCGGGAAGAGCGTCGAGGCGACCTCGGCGAAATGCTGCTCGACGGCGGCGTATGTGTCTGCGAAGCGCCGCTCGACCGTTTGCGTAAGGTCGTCCCGAATCCGCTCGAGCTCAGTGAGCGAGCGCTCGAGGTCCTCGCGCTGCTCCCGGAGCTCTGCGAGGCGTTCGGACTCCTGGGCGTGCTCCTCCGCCGCAAGTGGATTGACCTGGCCGAGAGCCTCCCGCCGCCGGTCCAGGCGCTCGATGGTCTGGAGCAGTTCCTCGCGCTCGGCTTCTGAGAGCTCCTCCGGCTCAGTCTCCCCTCGGAGTCGCCCTCGGAGCTCCGCGACCTCGGATTCGAGGCGGGCACCTTCGACCGCGATCGCCGCGAAGCGCTCGCCCGCCTCTCCGGCTGAGCGCCGGAGCTCGGCCTCGCTCCCGCCGAGGCGCCGAAGCTCCTCGCCGAGCTCCGCAGACCGGGTGCCACCCGCGTCGACCTGCGCTCGGAGCGGGGCCTCAAATCGGCCTGAGACGTCACGCGTGGCTCCCAGGACATCGGCGAGACGCTCCTGCACGGCGGCGAGGGCCTCCAGGCGCTCCGCCTCCCTCGGGTCGACGCGCGCGGGCATCCGCTCGACGTCCCGGCGAGCATGGTCCCGGCGCTCCCGCGCCTCGCGCTCCTCCTCGGTCGCCGTGGCCGCACGGCCGGCGGCGTCGACCGCAGCCCGCTCCAGCTCCGCGGCCTCTTCAGCGATGGAGCTGCGTCGGGCATGCAAGGCGAGGAGGACGCTTTCGGCGGCCTCGCCCGCGAACCAGAGCTCTCCGCGGGCCGGGTCGTAGCCATGTCCTTCCCGGGTGACGAGAATGCCGTGCCGGGCAGCGGCAAAGTCGTCTACAGCCGTGACCCAGACATTCTGGAGGAGCTCGCCAATCCTTTCTGCGCCGGTCGCGGGTCGCGCGAAGCGGACGAGCGGCTCCGCACCCGCGACCGGGGATTCGGCAGCTCCGACAGACTCCTCCAGCTCGAGCAACACCGAGATACCGCCGAGACCTCCGCTCCGAACCTCCTCGACCAACTCGAGCCCACGGCCGAGGTCGCTGGCCAGGATCGACGCCGCACGCCATCCAAGTGCCGCGCCGACAGCCCGTTCGTAGCCTGGCTCGATCTCGAGCGAGCCGAGGGCGAGCCGCTCTCCCGCGTCTGCGAGCGCGCGAGCTGCAGGAGGCAACCCCTCACGTTCGGCGAGGCTTCGCTCCAGCGCCTCCAAGCGGTCCGTGGCGAGGCGCGCCTGCGTGACGAGCACCTCTCGCTCTGCGATCGTCGCTCTGGCGTACTCGCCGGCTTTCTCCACAGCTATTTCTGCCGCTGCAAGCTCTTGCTGCGGTTTGTCGTCGAAAGGACCGGCGGCGAGCCCACTAGCTCGCTGGGCCACCGCTTGAAGCTCTGCCGCAGCCTCGTCAGCGCGCTCCCGCCTCAAATCCAGCCGTTCGAAGGCGGAACGAAGCCGGTACAGGGCCGCGGTCGCGCGCTCGTGGCTTGTGGCAGCTTCGCCCAGCTCTTCTTCCACGCGGTGCCGTTCGGCGAGCAGACCCTCGAGTTTCGCGTCGAGAGCCCGCTTGGTGTGTCCCGCCTCGGCACGCCGCTCCTCCACCTCGGCGAGCCGCACGGTGGCGCGCTCGAGCTCACCCGCGGCGACCCTGCTCCGGAGGCGAGTGAGCTCATGGGCCAGCTTGTCTGCACGCGAAGCGGCACTCGCCTGGAGTGCAAGGGGACGGAGCCTTTTCCGGACTTCGTCCTCGAGGTCACGAGCGCGATCAACTTGGATCGCCACCCGAGCGAGTTTCAGCTCGGCGCGGTGCCGCCGGCGCTTGAACTTCCCGAGTCCAGCGGCTTCCTCGACGAGCGCGCGGCGCTCTGCCGGCTTGGAGCCGAGAATCTGCTCGACGCGGCCCTGGCCGATGATCGAGTGCATCTCGCCGCCCAGCCCGATGTCCGCGAGGATCTCGACGAGATCAGTGCGTCGGACGGATGCTCCGTTCACGAGGTACTGCCCTTCGCCGCCGCGATGCAGCCGCCGCGTGATCGAAAGCTCGGAATACGGAAGCTGACCGGTCCCGTCCGCGTTGTCGAAGATCAGCTCGACCTGGCAGGAGTCTGCGCCGGCTCGGCCGGCCGACCCCGAATAGATGACATCGTCCGGCTTCTCGGCGCGGAGCTCAGACGGGCTCAGGCTTCCGGCCGCCCAGACGATCGCATCGGCGACGTTCGACTTTCCCGACCCGTTCGGCCCGACAACGACGGCGACGCCAGGCTCGAGCCTGACCTCCACCTGGTCGGGGAACGACTTGAAGCCGCGCAGCTTGATAGAGCGCAGAAACACGCGCTCGTAGCATGACGATCCGCGCGGATGGCAGGCGGCGCCATACGAGAGCTACGAGGCAGTCGCTGAAAACCCTGCGAGGGCCTCCCGCGCCGCGTTCTGCTCGGCAGCCTTCTTGGAGTCGCCCTTCCCCACGCCAGCTTGCTCGCCGTCGATGACTGCCGCACACGTGAACGAGCGCTCATGCGGCGGACCGTCCACCTCGATCACCGAGTAGGAGACGCTCGACCCCCGGCGGGCCGCCTCTTCCTGCAGCACCGTCTTGTAGTCGACGTAGCTGGTAAGCGCGTACTCGATCTGCTCGCGGAACGCATCGAGGATCGGTCCACGGATCGCCTCGAAGCCGTGCTCGAGATAGAGCGCGCCGAAAGCTGCCTCGACTAGCGCCGAGACGACGTTCTGGTTCTTCGAGAGCTTTTCGAGCTCATCGTCGGGGATCGACCCGCGCCCGTGTGCGAGGAGCCGGTCACCAAATCCGAGACGCCTGCCGACAACGGCACAGCTCTGGCGCGAGACAACGTGCGCGCGGATTTTTGCGAGGTCCCCTTCCTGGTAGTCGGGAAAGCGCTCGTAGAGCTCACGGGCGATCGCGAGGCCCAAGACGCTGTCACCGAGAAACTCGAGCCGTTCGTAGGACTCCGAGCGGTCTGATGCCCAGGACGTATGCGTGAAGGCGTAGCGGAGACGCGCCTCCGGCAGCGCGTCGATCAGCGCGAGAAGCTCGGTTTCAGGTTTGGAACCTACTGGTGCGACGAGATGTAGTCGACGGCTTGGCCGACGGTCTGAATTCCCTGAGCGTCCTCATCGGAGATCTTGACCCCGAACTGGTCCTCGAGCTCCATGATCAGCTCCACAAGGTCGAGTGAATCAGCGTCGAGATCCTCCTGGAAAGAGGCCTCGTCGGTGATTTCGCTCTCCTCGGCGCCGAGCTGCTCGACCAGGACGTCCTTGATCTGCTCGTAGATCTCCTCGCGGGACGCTGCCATCCGTTCTGCTACCTGCCTCTCTTGGTCTTTGGGCTCAGCGGACGCAGGATGCTACCACGCCAAGGCCCGAGGATTCACGCACGGGTCACGGGCGTTGGTTCCTCGGCCAGGCGGGTTGCGACCCGCTCCACCACGCGGCCTTCGGCACCGCGGGAAGCGAGCCGGATCGCGTTGGCCACCGCAGTCCTCGACGAGTTCCCATGTGCGCCTACGGCGAGGCCGCGCAGGCCGAGCAGGTAGGCGCCGCCGTACGTGTCCGGATCGAGCCGCTGCCACAGCCGGCGGGCGGCGGGCCGGATCAGGAGAGCGCCGAGCTTGCCGCGTGTCGACGACACGACGTCCGCCCGAAGGCTGTCGAATGTGGATCTGATCGCGCCCTCGAGGGCTTTCAAGGCGACGTTGCCGGTGAAGCCGTCGCACACGATGACGTCCGGCGGCTCGTTCAAAAGCTCGCGGGACTCGACGTTCCCGACGAACCGCAGGGTGCTCCCCAACAGAAGCGCGTACGCCTCCCTGACGAGGCGGTTGCCCTTATCCGGCTCCTCGCCGATTGAAAGGATCCCGACTTTCGGCTCCGCGATGCCCAGGACTTCCTCTGCGAAGGTGGCGCCCATGTGGGCGAACTGGAGAAGGTGCTCGGGCCGCGCGTCGGCGTTCGCGCCTGCATCGACGAGGACCGCAGGCCCGCGGGCTGCAGGAAGAGGCGCTGCGATAGCGGGGCGGCGTACGGCGGGGAGCCGGCGGATCTCGAGCAGGCAGGCGGCCAGGAGCGCACCGGTGTTCCCCGCGGAGACGACCGCGTCGGCTTCCCCTGCTCCGACCGCGCGGCACGCCGCGAACATGGAGCTGTCGCGCTTCGTGCGTGCGGCGTCCGAAGGCTTCTCGTCCATGGCGACGACCTGCTCAGCGCGGATCACCTCGAGCCCGCCGGCCAGGGGCGTCAGGACGTCCGGGCGGCCGAAGAGGATGGGTTCGACCCGCTCGGAACGGGCCTCGAGCGCGCCGGCGACAATCTCCTCGGGAGCGCGGTCGCCGCCCATCGCGTCGACAGCAATGCGAACCGGAGACACCTAGTCGCCCGACCGACGAACGCGATATCCACCCCGAGCGGTCTTTCCCGAGGAGCGCCCCGATGTCCGCCCGGACATCTAGATGGTTGGTTGGTACTTGGCGTGTCCGCGGGGACGAGCCAGACCAAGCCAGCATGTGCCATCGCCCGCAGGCAAGGCTAGAAGCCCTGGCAAGGGCGAGGGTGCGGCCTGGCGCCGCATCTGGATCGCCATCCGCGAATGCGGTAAGTGCCGATCAACCATCTAAGGAGCGGGAAGGCGGAGCGGCTCGACCTCGCGGCCCCGGTACGTGCCGCAAGTCGGGCAGACGCGGTGTGCTCGCTTGGGCTGGTGGCACTGCGGGCACTCCACGAGAGAGGGAGCCGTGAGCTTGTGCGTCGCTCGCCGCTTGTCGCGGCGGGACTTCGAGGTTTTTCGCTTGGGGACGGCCATCGCGGCGGCGAAGTATAGCGGCGCTAGGAATCGGGGCTTCCGGCTACAGGCGGTCTCGAAGCTCCGAGAGCGCCGCCCAGCGCGTGTCCGGCTCCTCCGGGCCGCAGGTGCAGGCTTCGTGGTTCAGGTCCGCACCGCAGCCGGGGCACAACCCTGCGCAGTCATCACGACAAAGGATCTTGTCGGGAAGATCAAGTACGAGGCTGTCCCGAGCCCAGGCAGAGAGGTCGAGCTTGTCGTCCTCGATGTACGGAGTAGTGAGCTCGTCGGAGTCCCCCGGATTCGTGGCGTGGTACTCCCGAGCCCGGACAGGCAGCTCGAGAGCCGCGTCGGCGAGACACCGCATACAGGGGCCCACGAGCCGGGCCCGGAACGCGAGCTCGAAGAGCCGCCCTGACGTGACCCGCGAGACGGCGATCTCCACCTCCGGTGTCTCGGGCAGTGGGATGTAGCGCTGACCAGCCAGCTGGAGGGGCTCGAGCTCGACCTCGCGGAGGTCGCGAAACTGTTCGCCCGAGCGGATCTTGATGGTTCGAAGATCGAGGATGGTCACGAGCTCAGAGTAGCGTCCCAGGTTGCGACCCCGAAACGCCCGACGTCGAGCTTCGAGCGCGCCGAAGCGACTCGGCCTCGGCACATGCCGCGTCACACACGCGCGGCCGGGCGAGCTAGGCTCGACGCGGGGGAACGACTAACAAGGGGGTCCCCGGGGGGAAGAACTCGGGCGCGGGTAGAAGTAGGCCGCCCGCGGGGCTACAGGTTCGTTTCGTCGGTGATGCCAGCCATCACCGATTCCTGGGAGCGCTCATGCAGGCGCTCGCGCCCGCGGCGCACCGCCCCGAGGAACTTGTCGAGATTGACCTCGAGCGTCGACAGGATCGAGTCTGCCCAGTCCTCCATCTCGAGCCGGGTCTCGCGCGCCTGGCGACGCGCCTCTTCCACGATGTCCTGGGCCTGGCGCTCGGCGAGCTTCACGATCTCCGTCTGCGACGCCTCACGGACTGCCTGCTCACGAGCCTCGCCGAGGATGCGGTCGCTTTCCCGCTTCGCCTCGGCCAGCATCTCCTGTCGTTCCTTGACGATCCAACGCGCCTGCTTGATCTCCTCGGGGATCGTCGCCCTCATCTGATCGAGGATGTCGTAGATCTCCTCGCGGTCGATCCGGACCTGGTCGGTCAGGGGGACGGCCTTCGCGTTGTGCACGAGGTCGTCGAGCTTGTCGATCAGCACGAGTACGTCCATTCTGGCCTCAGTCTACTCGCGAGGACTGACGGGCGCACCAGGCTTGGCGCGTGGGAACATCTCCTCGAACCGGCGCGCCACCTGGGCCGGGACCAGATCCTCGACGGTGGCGCCGAACGAGGCGATCTCCTTGACGCCACTCGAGGAAAGGAAGCTGTACTGCGGACTCGACATGAGGTACATCGTTTCGACCTCCGGCGCGAGCTTCCTGTTCAGGTGGTGCATCTGGAACTCCCACTCGAAATCCGAGATCGCGCGTAGGCCCTTCACCATCGTCCGGGCCTTCCAGCGCCGCGCGAATTCGACCACGAGCTCGGAGAAGACCTCGACTTCGACGTTCTCGGTTGTAGCGAGTGCTGCCTGGAGGAATTCCACGCGCTCCTCGACCGAGAACATCGTCCGCTTGTGCTGCGGGTCGCGAACGACCCCGACCACAACTCGCTCGAAGATCGTGGCGGCACGCGTGATGATGTCCAGGTGCCCGTTCGTGACTGGGTCGTATGCCCCAGGGCAGATCGCGGTGACGGGGCTCAGGTTGCTCATAAGCCAACCCTGGGCCTCTGAGCGTGTGGAGCGACGGTCACGCCGGCCCTTCGAAGACCGTAACCCGGGCGGAACCATAGCGGCGGCTGGTCCGCTTAAGAAGGGGGAGTTCCGGCTCCTCGCGGGCATCGGACTCGACGATGACCATGCCCTCGGGCGCGACAACAGCTGGGAGATGTGCCTCGAGCACGGGGAGAACCCCTGTCAACATGCGGTAGGGCGGGTCGATCAGCACGAGATCGTACCGCCTCCCGGCCGTCGCGTCCGCGGCGAGCTTACGACCAACGTCCAGCCGCAGGACGATGGCGTCTGCGAAGTCGAGCTTCTCGAGGTTCCGGACAATGGTCTGGGCCGCTGCGCGATCGCTCTCGACGAAGGTCGCGTGCGCCGCACCACGCGAAAGTGCCTCGAGGCCCATCGCACCGGAGCCGGCGAACAGGTCGAGCACCTGCATGCCGTCGACCGGGCCGATCAGGTTGAAGGCTGCTTCGCGCACCCGGTCCCCAGTCGGGCGGGTCTCGCTCCCGCCCGGAGCGAAGATTCGGGCGCCCTTACGCGAACCCGCGATGATCCGCATCGGCGAAGAGCCGGTCGACCTCGTCCGCCAGCGGCCCCTCCTCATCCACGAGTTCGGCGGCCCACCGGCGGGCGCGAACGAGGAGCCCGCGATCTCGCGTCAAGCTCGCGAAGCGAAGATCGGGCAGTCCCGATTGCCTCGTTCCGAGCAGCTGGCCTTCTCCACGCAGCTCGAGGTCGACCTCGGCGAGACGGAACCCGTCGGAGGTCTCGACGAGCGCTTCGAGACGCCTTCGGGCGGTCTCGGAGAGCTCGTCACGGGCCCGCGACACGAGCAGGCAGTAGGACTGCTCGGCTCCCCGCCCCACGCGGCCTCGGAGCTGGTGGAGCTGCGCGAGGCCGAACCTATCGGCCTCCTGGACGATCATGATCGTGGCATTCGGGATGTCTACGCCCACCTCGATCACGGTCGTCGCGACGAGGACGTCGAGCTCGCCGCGCTTGAACGCGTCCATGACAACGCGGCGCTCGAACGGACGGAGCCTGCCGTGGAGGCAACCGACCCGAAACTCGCGGAGCTCCGCGCGCTGCAGGCGTTCGGCCTCCTGCTCGGCAGCGCGCGCCTCGATGGCCTCGGACTCGCTTACCAGCGGGCAAACGACGTAGGCCTGCCGGCCTTCGGAGAGATGGCGCTGGAGCCGGGTGTAGGCCTCTGCGCTCCGCTCCTCCGTCACCCACGAGGTGACGACGGGCTTCCGCGACCTGGGCGGACGAGCGATCTCGGTGACGTCGAGGTCGCCGTAGACGGTCTGCGCGAGCGTCCGCGGGATCGGCGTGGCGGTCATGTGGAGGACGTGCGGAGACTGCGAGCCGAGGGCCCGGCGCTGCTCCACCCCGAACCGGTGTTGCTCGTCGACAACCGCCACCGCCAGCGACCGGAAGGCGACCTGCTCCTGGATCAGCGCATGCGTTCCGACGGCGATCGCCGCCTCACCCGACGCGAGCGCGGCACGGGCAGCGGCATGCTCCCGGGCCGGAAGCGAGCTCGTGAGCAGGACGACCGGCACCCCGAGCTCCGCGCAGATTCCCTCCAGGGTCAGGAAGTGCTGCTCCGCGAGGGTCTCGGTCGGCGCCATCAGCGCTCCCTGATGCCCGCGTTCGACCGCCCGTAGAAGCGCGTACAGAGCCACAACCGTCTTGCCCGAGCCGACGTCCCCTTGGAGGAGACGCTGCATGGGCTTCACACCTGCGAGGTCGTGCCCGATCTCCGTGATTGCCGACTGCTGCTCCGGCGTCAGGTCGAAAGGCAAGACCGCGTAGTAGCGGCCGATGAGGTCTCCGTCGGTGCCGAGACCGGGCGCGACGGCACCCTCCTCGAGGGCCCGCCGCCTCCGCAGAAGGCCGATCTGGAGCAAGAGGAGCTCGTCGAAGGCCAGGCGGGACCGTGCCGCCTCCGCCTCGGCCGCCGTCCGCGGTCGATGCGCCGCCCCGATGGCGTCTGCTCGCAGGGGCGCTGTCTCCGCCGCCCGCACTCGCGCCGGCAGCGGGTCCGGGAACCAGCGCGCCAGCCTGAGTGCCTGCTGGGTCAGCTCACGAAGCTTGAACGAAGAAACGTCCTCGCTCGCTGGGTACACCGGCACGAGCCCGACCGTGTGAAGCCCTGCGCTTTCGGAAGCGATTTCGTGCCGGGCGACGCGGAAGGTCGCCGCGCCTGAGCCGGTCTCGAGATGCCCGTGGAGGAGAAGCCTGGTACCAGCCGCGAGCCGCTCGGCGAGCCAGGCCTGGTTGAACCAGAGCGCGCTCACCCTCGTTCCCGAGGCGTCGACGACCGAGGCCTGCACGATCTTCAGGTTCCGGCGGCGCGTCGGCCGTACGGAGACGCGTTCCACGGTGCAGGCGACCGTGGCTTCCTGCCCCGCCAGGAGCTGACCGAACCCGTCCGCCTCCCGCCAGTCGAGATAGTCGCGCGGGATGTGCTCCACGAGGTCGCGAATCGTCCGGAGCCCCATGCGCGCCAATTGCTCCGCCACCTTCGGCCCGACGCCGCGGAGCGACTCGACGGACGCATCCGCGTCCACCCTTCGCCCCGCCATCAGCACGTGTTGGTCCACGCCAGCAAAGCTGGCCAGCACAGGGCGCGTGCTTGTCTCGAGGGCCAGGACGAATCGAGTATAGGCCCGTCCCCGGACGATGCGAACGACTAGCGTGCGCCGTCCATGGCCCGGGCTCCGAACGGACGCGACCTGAGGGGATTCCGGGCGCTCGAGGCGCTCCACCATAGGGACTTCCGACTCCTCTGGACCGGCCAGACCGTTTCCCTGATCGGCGACGGCGCCTTCCTTACCGCCCTCGGCTGGAAGACGTTCACGATCGCCGGCTCGAGCCGCCTCGGCGTCGTCCTCCTCTGCAACGCGATCGGGCTCCTGACGACGCTCTTGATCGGCGGCGCCCTCGGCGATCGACTGTCGCGGAAGGCGCTCATGATCGCCTCCGACTTCTGGCGGTTCGGAGCGGTCGCCGTCCTGGCCGGGGCCGACGCGACCGGGCACCTGAGCTTCGAGCTGCTCATCGTCCTCGCGACGCTCGTCGGCCTCGGTGACGGGCTCTTCTACCCGGCGTTCGGAGGCATCGTGCCACTCGTCGTCGACCCGAGCCGGATCTCGTCCGCGAACAGCCTGATCGGCGTCTCGCGCTGGACGAGCCTCCTGGTCGGCCCTGCGCTCGCAGCGGGGCTCTACCACGCCACCGGGTCGGCGACGGTGTTCGCCGTAGACGCCGGCACATTCGTCCTATCGGCCGCCCTCTTGTACCTCGCCCGGCCGCGCGTGGTCGATACCGCGGCGAGCGAGGGAACACTCCGGGAGATCGGGGCCGGTGTCCGCTACGTGGCGGGAGTCCCCTGGCTCTGGGTCACGATCACGCTCTTCGCGGTCGTGCTCATGCTGCAGCTTGCGCCGCAGCAGGTGCTCCTCCCCGAACTCGTCCGCGACCACTTCGACCGCGGGGTCGGAGCTTTCGGGTTCCTGACCTCGATGCTCGGCCTCGGCACGGTCCTCGGGACGCTCTCGTTCGGCCAGCTACAGCCGTGCGGCCGAAGGGGCGTGCTCTCCTACTGGATCTGGGTCGTGAACAGCCTGTGCCTGGCCGGGGTGGCCTTCGTCCCGTGGTTCGCGGCCGCGGCGGGGCTGAGCGTCGTTCGCGGCTTTCTGATCGGCTTCGGCGTCGCGCTCTGGGAGACGATGATGATGGAGCTCGTCCCCGACCGGCTCCTCTCCCGCGTGGTCAGCCTCGACTACTTCGGCAGCTACGGGCTCATGCCGGTCGGCCTGGCGCTTTCGGCCGGGGTCTCCGGCTTCGCCGGGCCGGCGGAGCTGATCGGCGGCGGAGCCATCCTCTCGGCGCTCCTCTTCCTCGTCGCGTCGAGCCGACCCTGGCTTCGCGCCGTCGACTAGCTCTAGTTCTCCCAGTAGCCGAGCGGCTCGACTCGAGCAGTGAAGCCGAAGGCGCGGAAGTTGACCTTCTTCGAGTCCGGATACCAGGCGATGTCTCGCCCGTCCCGCGTGCCATAGGCCAGGAGCTCGAGCCTGTCGGCACCCGCCTGGAACGCATGTGCCACCCCCGTGCCGGCCGGCCGCGCGACCACGGAACCGCGCCGGACCGGGATTTGCCGCTCGCCGAGGCGGCAGACCCCCTCTCCCTCGAGCACAACGAAGATCTCCTCCTCGGCAGTGTGAGTGTGGAAGGGCCAGTTCCACTTGTGGGGTCGGATCGAGTGGTGGTTCAGCCCTGTCCGCTTCGCGACCCGCGCCAGCTCCCGCTCGACGAAGACGGACTCTCCGTGCGAGATCTCCCGCGCCTCGGTCTGGCCGATGTTCACGATGCTGGCCGGGCTCGGCGAGGCGTTCGGCAGCTCCTCGTCTCCCGCTTCGGCCTCCCGCTCCCAGGGGTGCTTGCCCCCCGGGGTCTCCACCCAGGTGGGCGGGATGCGGACGACGCCGGCCCGCGGGAGCCAGGTCCCGGTCGCCGGAACGCGCATGCCGAAGGCAAGCACGTCGAGCCCGTCGGGTCCCGCCACGAGCGTGTGCGCAGCCTCGCCGGCCAGATGGACGAGGCAGTCGCCCTCCGCGACCTCGTAGACGAGTGGGTCCTCGCCCTCCCACTGCCACGAGAGCCCGGAGCCGCCCAGCACGAAGAAGATCTCCTCCTCTACCAGCTCGAGGTGGAGCGGCGTCGACCGCTTGCCCGGGGTCACCTGGATGCGGCAGACGCCGACGTCCTCGCTTCCGGCCGCCTCGCCCAGGTCACTCCAGCGGCCTGAGAGCGGGCCAGCTTCCTGGAGCTCGCTATCGACCTCGTCCCAGTGGGCTACGTGTTTCATGGCTCTATCCTCGCTGTCTCAACCGGAGCCGACGCCGCCCGGCGTCGCTGGCATGGTCTGGATTCGACCTCAGCTCGCCAGCCGGAAGGAGGGTCTTCGCGTGGGGACACCGGCGCATGATCCCACAGGTGGTGCGCCGCCCTCAGTCCCTGAACCAGAAGAGCCCGAGCGTGCCAGGGCCGCCATGCGTTCCTACGACCGGGCCGAGCGTGGTCACCAGGTCAAGCGTGGCGTTCGGCCGGACGCGCTCGATCATTGCGACGATGCGGTCGGCGTCGGCCTGCGCATCGGCATGTGCGACGGCCAGGTGCCAGGAAGGGTCGTCCTCGCTGCCCGAGACCAGCGCCTGCTCGAACTCGGCGAACGCCTTCGCGCGCCCGCGCACTCGCTTCACGGGTTCTACTTCTCCCTCCCGGATCGTGAGGATCGGCTTCACGTTCAGGAGCTGGCCTACGAGCCCGGCTGCCTTGCCGATGCGGCCGCCGCGGACCAGATAGTCGAGCGTGCTGACGGTGAACCGCAGGTCGGCCTCCCGGCGGAAGCGCTCGGTGACGGATTCGACCTCGTCGTCGCTTGTTCCCGGCGCGAGCCGGCGCTGGATCGACTCCGCGAGGATCACGATCCCGGCCGAGGCGCTCGCCGAGTCGACGAGCAGGACCTTGTCGCCCCCAACCGCCTCCGCTGCGAGCCGTGCGGACTCGAAGGTCCCCGAGAGCTTCGCCGAGACCGTGATGCAGATGATGCGCTCGAACTCCGCCAGCGCTTCGAAGGCCTCCTGGAAGTCGCCCGGGGTCGGCTGGGAGGTGGCCGGTGGCACGCTCGTGAGGCGCAACCGCTCGTAGAACTCGGCGGCCGTCAGATCGACATGATCGCGCAGCGTCTCGTCGCCGAAGCGAACGTAAAGCGGCACGAGGCGCCAGTTCGGATGCCGAGCGGCGGGATCCGGCAGGTCGGCCGTCGAGTCGAGGACGACCGCCGTCGTCTCAGCGGAGAGGCGCACCGTGCCCGGCGGCGTCTCGGATCGCGCCGACGATCTCCTCGAACTCCCGATCCTTGGTCACGCAGGCCACGGCCCCCGCCTCGAGCAGCGCGTCATACTCCTCGGGCTCGACGGATGCGGTCAGGACGACGACGGCCGCGCTCGGACATGCCTTCCGGATCGCGGCAGTGGCCTCGACTCCGTCGAGCTCCGGCAGGCGGTAGTCCATCAGGACGACGTCCGGAACGAGATCGGACGAGACCTCGAGCGCCGAGCGACCGTCGGCCACCGACGCGACCACGCGCATGTCCGGCGTCACATCGAGCAGAAGCTCGAGCGTCTCCCTGAACACGTCGTTGTCCTCCACGAGGACCACCTCGATGACGTCGTCGGCCACGGTTCCCAGTATCGGGTTATTCGGCCGAGAACAGAAGGGGATAGTGCGGCTGGCCGCCGTCGTGCACCTCGATCTCGAGCTCGGGATATGTCGCCTCGAGCTCTTTACGGAGGCCGTCAGGGTGCTCTGCTCCCTCTCCGACGAGCACGGTGAGGACATCGAACCCCTCGTCGAGCAGTCTCTCGACCACCTCGCGGGCGACCGACTCGAGCACGGGGCCGCTCGCCACCGGCTCCCCTTCGACGAGTCCAAGGAACGAGCCCTCGTCGACATCGAGCGCCCCGAGCCTCGTCGAGCGGGAGGCCCGGGTGACACTTCCCGTTCGCGCCTCCTTTGCGGCGGTTTCCATGGCTTCGGCGTTCTCCGCTGCCGAGCGGGAGGGGTCGTAGGCGACCATGGCGGCGAGGCCGGCCTGGAGCGACTCGGTTGGTACGACCACAAGGGGCAAGTCTGACAACGCCGCTGCCTGCCTGGCGGTGAGTAGGACATTGGGGTTGTTCGGGAGGACGATCGCCTCTGGGGCTTCGACCTCGGAGGCAGCCGCGAGGATGGCGGAAGCAGCCGGGTTCATCGACTGTCCTCCCTCCACGATCCCGGCGGCTCCGAGGCTCCGGAAGAGCCGCACGTTGCCGCTCCCCGCCACCACGGCAACGACCTCGGATTTTGCGGGGACGGAAAGGATCCGCTCGGTGCGGTCGGCAATCTGGACATGCATGTTCTTGATATCGACCTCGTCGACCATGCCGATCCCGGTCGCAAGCGAGAGGACCTGTCCGGGGTCGTTCGTGTGGAGGTGCACCTTCACGGCTCCCCGCGAGCCGACGACGAGGAGCGAGTCGCCGTGTGACTGGAACTCGCGCTCGAGCAAGTCCGGATCGGCCCCATCCCCTTCGAGGAAGAAGCTCGTGCAGTACCGAAACGCCGAGGGCTCGAGGTGCACAGACTCGAGCGGCAAGCGTTCGGGCCCCGCCGCGGTCTCGGGAAGCGGCTCACCGCGGACGTGGAGCCCGATCCCGCGGACGAGCTCCAGGAGGCCCGCACCACCCGCGTCGACCACGCCGGCGTGCCGGAGGATGGGAAGCTGCTCGGGCGTCCGCGCGAGCGCCTGGTCACCCGCGTCGACGATCCTGGCCAGTGCCTCTCCGGTGTCGAGTCCCTCGGCCCGCGCCTGCTCCGCCCGATCAGCGAGCGCGCGCGCCACCGTCAGGATGGTTCCCTCCTGCGGCTCGCGCACAGACGCGTAGCCGGCATCGCTCGCCGCGCGGAACGCGGCCGCCTCATCCTTTCCGGCCGCCAGGGCCTCCGCGGCCCCTCGAAAGATCTGGGAGAGGATGACGCCTGAGTTGCCTCGTGCGCCCATGAGACAGGCGCGGATGGCCTCGCGGGCCACGTCCCCAGCCTCCGTCCCGTTTGAGGCCGCGAGTGCGTCCTGGACCGCCCTGACGGTCAGGGTCATGTTCGTCCCCGTGTCGCCGTCCGGCACGGGAAAGACGTTCAGGTTGTCGATCCGCTCCCGGCTGGCCGCGAGCGAAGCGAGGGCGGCGCCAACGAGCTCCCGCGCGAAGGTTAGAGCGCCTTCTGGACCTTGCCGGCCTTCAGGCACCGCGTGCAGACGTAGCTCCGGCGCGCGACCCCGTTCACGAGAATGCGCACGCGCTGAAGGTTCGGATTGAAGCGTCGGTTCGTCGCAACCATCGAATGGCTGCGGTTATGGCCGAACGACGGGCCCTTTCCACACACTGCGCAGACCTTGGACATCGGCGGCGGAGTATAGCTACTGGACGACGCTATTCCGGAGCTGCGAGAAGACGTCGGCCATCTCGAGACCGGCGAGTGCGGCGTCCGTGCCCTTGTTCCCGTGTGGCCCGCCGGCCCGGTCTTCAGCCTGCTTTCGGGTGTCGCAGGTCAGGACACCGAAGGAGACGGGTATGCCGGTCTCGAGGCCCGCGAGCTGGAGCCCGCTCGCCGCCTCGGCGGCGATGAACTCGAAGTGCGGCGTGTCGCCCCGGATCACGCAACCGAGCGCGAGCACGCAGGCATAGCGCCTCGTCCGTGCGAGCGCCATCGCCGCCAGCGGGAGCTCGAACGCCCCGGGAACCGGCATCACCTCGATTGCATCACGGCTGACCCCGGCCTCCTCGAGAGCCTCCAGCGCTCCGTCCAGGAGCTTCGACGTGATCTCGCCGTTGAAGCGACTGACCGCGATGGCGACCGACCGCCTGTCTCCGTTGGCCGTCCCCTCGAGCACGACGACGCCGGCCGGGATCGCAAGCCCGCCCGCTGCGTGCTCGGGGCTCGCGGCTTCGGTCAGCGGAGACTCCGGAGCCTGCGGCTCGACTTGGAGCGCGCGGTCGATCGGCTCAGTCACTCCTCCGGAGGCTCCTCGTATCGCAGATCCTGGTGGTGCAGCCGGTGCCCGAGCTTGGAACGCTTTGCCTCCAGGTAACCACGGTTCTCGATGTTCGGAGCCACCTCGATCGGTACCTGCTCGACGACTTTCAGGCCGAAGGCCTCGATCCCGGTGATCTTCTTCGGGTTGTTCGTGAGGATGCGGATCGTGGTCAGCCCGAGGTCGTGGAGGATTTGCGAGCCGATCCCGTACTCGCGGCCGTCCGCAGGGAAGCCGAGCTCGAGGTTCGCCTCGACGGTGTCGAGTCCGTTCTCCTGGAGCTCGTACGCCTTCAGCTTGTTCAGGAGGCCGATGCCCCTGCCCTCCTGCGCCATGTAGAGGAGAACGCCCGTTTCCTCATCACCGATTCGCGCGAGGGCCTGCTCGAGTTGCTCACCACAGTCGCAGCGAAGCGAGTGGAACACGTCGCCGGTCAGGCATTCTGAATGGACGCGAACGAGCACGTTCTCGCGGCCTTCGACCTCGCCTTTCACGAGCGCGACGTGGTGCTTCCCGGTCAGCGTCTCGCGGAACGCCGCGGCGGTGAACTCACCGTAGGCGGTCGGGAGGCGCACGCTCGTCATCCGCTCGACCAGCTTCTCGTGCCGCCGGCGGTATTCGATCAGGTCGGAGACCGTGATCATCTTGAGCCCGTGCTGCTCGCAGTAAGGAACGAGATCAGGGACCCGCGCCATCGAGCCGTCCTCGTTCGCGATCTCGCAGACGACCCCGGCCGGGTTCAGACCGGCCAGGCGTGCGAGGTCGATGGATGCCTCCGTCTGGCCGGTGCGCTGGAGGACGCCCCCCGGGCGGGCTCGAAGCGGAAAAATGTGGCCGGGCTGGACGAGGTCGTCGGGCCCCTTCGAGGGGTCGATGGCGACTTTGATCGTGTGCGCGCGGTCTGCAGCCGAGATTCCCGTGGTGACGCCCTCGCGGGCCTCGATCGCAACGGTAAAGGCCGTCTCGAACGGCGTCTGGTTGTTGTAGGTCATCGGCCGGAGGCCTAGCTCATCACAGCGCTCCTCGGTCAGGCAGAGACAGATAAGGCCACGAGCGTGCGTGGCCATGAAGTTGATCGCGGCAGGCGTGATGTGCTCGGCCGCGATCGTGAGGTCGCCCTCGTTCTCCCGGTCGGGCGCATCGACGACGACGACGAACTTGCCGGCGCGGATGTCCTCGATCGCCTCTTCGATCGTGGCGAACGGAGAGGCCGTCTCGAGCTCGGGCGCGTGTTGTGCCATGCGGAAATCGTATCCGGCGGCAGAGGGCTAGTCGCCGGGTGGCTCCCAGACGAGCTCCTCGACATCGAGCACGATCGAGAAGCCCGGCCCCTCGGGAAGCGGGCGCGCCTCGCCGCAGATCACGCAGACGACATCGTTCAGACGGCTATAGGGCTCGTCCCCGGAGACGTGTGTCCCCGTGCCGACGACCGGGCGGCGCTCCTCCGGGTAGGCGCGTCCGTAGCCGCGGTAGTCGAACATCACCTTGGCACCGTCGTCCGTCTCGATCACGCCCTGAAAGTCGGGGAGGTAGGTCAGGTCCGTGCGGCGGCGCGGGTGGTTCGCGCCCCGGAAGCGGCCGGAGATCTTGCCTTCGCAGCGCCCCTCGGCGATGAAGAAGTGCTGGCTCTCCGTCCCCCGCTCCCCTTCCAGCTCGACGAACCACGCCTCGGGATAGCTGAACCTGACACGGTAGAGCGGCTCAAGGCGCATTCCGGGCTCCCAAGAGCCGCTCGACGTACCTGGCGAGCACGTCGACCTCGAGGTTGACCTCGTCGCCGGGCGCGAGCGAGCCGAGCGTGGTGGCCGTGAGCGTATGCGGGACGAGGGCGATCTCGAAGCTGTCCGGCGCGAGCGCCGCGATTGTGAGACTGACGCCCTCGACGGTCACCGATCCCTTCTCTACGACGTAGCGCAGGAGCTCCGGGGGCGCCTCGACGGTCAGCCTGGCGCCCTCCCCCTCGGGCTCGAGTCGAAGAACGCGCCCCGCACCGTCCACGTGCCCCTGGACGATGTGCCCTCCAAGAGGCTCGCCGGCGCGCACAGCAGGCTCGACGTTCACGGAGCCCCCCTCGGCCAAACGCGAGAGCGAGCTCCGGCGGAGAGTCTCCGGCACTGCGTCGAAGGCCAGGACGCCGCCCCCGACCTCGACGGCCGTCAGGCACACGCCATTTACCGCAACCGAATCGCCGGCGTTGGTCGAGCTCGCCGTCACCGGCGCAGCGACGCGAAGCCGCATCCCTGCGGGCTCTCCGTTCAGGCTCTCGACCCGCCCGAGCTCGCGAACGATTCCTGTGAACACAGTGTCACGATAAAGATCGAACCTGGACGAGGAGCTATGCAGAGGCGGGAAGCAGCGCCTCACCTCGGCGCACGTACGTGCTTGCCCCGACCTCGTGCCAGAAGTCGAGCGCTCTTCGAAGCTCCTCGTCCGCCACCGAGCGAAGCCCGCGGCCCAGGAGCTCCTCGGCGGCCCGCAGACGAACGTATGCCTCGAATGGACGGGCGCCCATGGTGGAGAGCGTCTCCCCGGCCGCCGACAGGTCCCCGGCCGCATACGAGGTTGCGGCTTCGAGCCACCGGGTCGGCGTCGGGAATCCAGCGGCCGCCGGGCCGACCTCCGCGGAGCGGCCGAGGCCCACCAGCACGAAGGCGAACTTGAGGAACCACCAGTGTGCGAGCAACTTGCTGCTTCTCATATCACCTAGCAGCCGGTCTGCGAGGCTTGCAGCCCGGCCCTCATCACCGATCTCCAGGCCGCAAAGGGCGGCTGTAGCGAGAGCCGGGAGGAGCATCTGCGGATCGCCACCGCTGGACTCGGCCAGCGCGAGGCCCCGTTCGGAGTCCTCGAGCGCCCCGGCGAAATTGCCTCGTGCGACCCTGATGAGCGCCCGGAGCTGGCGGCACGGCGCCTCCATGAAGAAAGGGATGGTCACCGACTCCGCGATCCGCCGATCGAAGCCGTGAAGCGCTTCGCTCCATTCGCCCAGGAGGTAGCGGTCGACAGAAAGCTCGCCGTCGAGCCAGCGGACATCGTTCTCCTGCCCCATTCGCGAGGCGGCCTCGAGCCCGCACTCATGAAGACCGCGTGCCCGTCGGAGATCTCCCAGATCGACCTGAATCGACGCAAGATTCCCGTACGCCCGCGCCAGGTCGGCCGTCCGTCGCTCGCCCGCGATCTCAATGCTCGCCTCGACATCCTCGATCCCGCCCAGGTCGCCGCCGACGACCCTGACCATCCCGCGCGTGTTCAGGGTGTACCCGCGCGTGTCGGGGAGCTCGAGCTCCTCGGCCAGGCCGAGCGCCACCTCACTCAGCCTGATGGCCTCCGCGAGACGGCCGGCGACTGCGTTACGGCGCGCGGCCTGCGCGTACACGCGCGCCTTGGCCGCCGAGGCGCCCCGATCCTGTACGAGAGCGACGGCTCGATCCATATCGTCGAGAG
This sequence comes from Gaiellales bacterium, assembly GCA_038209555.1. Classification (GTDB taxonomy): domain Bacteria; phylum Actinomycetota; class Thermoleophilia; order Gaiellales; family Gaiellaceae; genus DASQGA01. The sequence goes on along the minus strand of JBBQXP010000006.1, from coordinate 9,682 downwards.
ACTCGTTGGGGAGCCCCTGGTCAACGCGAAATTGCCCGAGCAGAGCCACTGCCTCGGCAGCCTCCTCGACCAGCCCGGCGCCAAGCGACGCATCCCTTGCCTCTTCGAGGAAGTCGACGGCCGAGCCGCGGCCCGTCTCTGCGAGAGCTTCGGCACACCGAAGCAGGAGCTTTGGCCGCTCGGTATCGTCGGCCGGCCAGAGCTCTAGAGCGCTCTCGAAGAAGCGAGCCGCCGCCGCGAATGCACTCAGCGCCATGGCGCGTTCCGCAGCGACGCGCAGGGCAAGTCGGGCCCGCTCCCGAAGGTCGTCGGTCTCGCTACCGGCTGCGCGGGCGAACTCGAGCGCCGCCAGATAGTGGTGCGCAAGCATCTCCGCCCGCTCGTCCGCCCGGTCGTCCGAGAGCGACTCGATCCAGCCGGCGGCAAGGCGGTGCTTCTCGGCGCGCGCGGCCCGGGGAATCTGGGCATACGCAACGTCTTGCACCAGAACGTGGCGGAACGAGTACTCGGTCTCGCCGGCGACGGAGGAGCGCCGCTCTCTGCGGATGAAGTCCTTGCGCTCGAGCGCGTGGAGGAGCGTCTCGACGGCATCGGGGCCGATCTCGCCGATTGCGGCAGCGGCGCCAAGCCAGAAGACCTTTCCCATGACTGCGGCATCCTGGAGGAGCGCCTTCTCGGCCGCGGGAAGGATGTCGAGCCTGGCCGCGATGATGCCTTGCACGGTCTCGGGCAGCGCCGGCGCGTCGTCGGCGCGCTCGAGATGCATGCGGACGAACTGTTCCGCGTAGAGCGGGTTGCCGCCCGCGTGCGCAAGGAGGGCCACCTGGATCTCGGCCGGAAGCAGAATCCGCTCGAGCAGCGCGCCGATGAGCTCCGCCGTCTCCTCGTCGCTGAGCGGCGTCACCGAGACGGTGGCGGCGTTGAGCTTTCCGCCACCCCAGGCCGGGCGCCGGTCGAGCAGCTCCGGACGGGCGGCACAAACGACGAGGATCGGGACGCTGCTTGCCCAGTCGACCAGGTGGTCGACGAAGTCGAGCAGGTCGTGGTCGGCCCAGTGGAGGTCGTCGAAGACCAGGACGAGCGGGTTCTGCTCGGCAAGGGCCTCGAAGAAGCGCCGCCAGGCCGCAAAGCTCTCGGCACGGCGGTCGCCCGACATGTCCGAGCTTGTCGTGAGCCCCAGGAGGAGACGGAGGTGAAGCTCGACCCATTCCGCCTCGGGCGAATCGCCGAGGATTACGGAGACCGCCTGCGTCAGCTTCTGCCCCACGCCGGCGAGCGAGTCCGTCTCGAGCACTCCGGCGTGCGCCTTCACCATCTCGGCGAGCGCCCAGTACGTGACGCCTTCGCCGTACGGAAGCGCACGCCCCTGGCGCCAGAAGACGAGATCCGGCTCCGCCTCGATCGCCTTGAAGAGCTCGTAGACGAGCCGGCTCTTGCCAATTCCGGGCACACCGACGAGGGTGACGAGCTGGGGCGTGCGCTCCTGTCGAGCTCGGTCGAGGGCGCCCGTGAGCACAGCGAGCTCACGGCGGCGACCGACCAGCGGCGCCCCGGTTTCCAAAGTCTCTACCGCGATCCTCGAGTAGGCCTGGACGACCTCCCACACCTGGACGGGTTCGACTTTCCCCTTTGCCTCCACCGGTGCCGCCTCCCGATACTCGATCGCGTGGCGGGTGGCGCGGTACGTGCTCTCGCCTACCAGGATCCCGTTCACGGGGGCGGCCGACTGCAGCCTGGCCGTCGTGTTGACCACGTCTCCGGCTGCCATGCCCTCGCCTGCGCTCGGCCTCGCGTCGAGGGAGACGAGCGCCTCGCCGGTGTTGACGGCGATCCGAACTTGAAGTCCAGCGTCCTCGTCGCGAATCGCGTCCCGGATCGCAAGCGCAGCCCGAACGCCACGCTCAGGGTCGTCCTCGTGGGCGACCGGCGCGCCGAAGACGGCCATGACTGCGTCGCCGATGAACTTCTCGACGGTCCCCCCGCGCCGCTCCAGTTCGCTGCGGAGCCGGGCGTAGTACGGCGAGAGCATCGCGCGGACATCCTCCGGATCCAGCTGCTCGGCCTGGCCCGTGAACCCGACCAGGTCTGCGAAGAGCACCGTGACGACCTTGCGCTCCTCCCGCGGGCGCCGTGTCTCGTCTCCAAGAGGCGTGGCGCACGAGCCGCAGAAGCGAAAACCCTCGGGATTCTCCTGACCGCAGGCGGGACAGACCGGCATGGACAGAGCTTACGGCTGGCTCAGGGCTCGTTGAGGTACGCGGTCAACAGGAGGTCGTCGCCCACCTGCTCCACCTCGAGCTCTCCGACGGGGATCGCCTCCGCCAGGGAACGGGCGCCGGGGCCGGCGAAGAGCGGCGGCGCATCGTCTCCGCCGACGAGCTTCGGGGCGACGAAGAGCAGGAGCTTGTCGATCAGCTCGGCCCACAGGAAGGCGCCGGCGAGGGTCGGGCCACCCTCGAGGAGGAGGGACTGGACCTCCTCCCCCGCCAGGCGGGCCAGCGCCTCGTCGAGGGGGCCGGAGACCAGCTCGAGGTCCGACGCGTCCGGAAGCGGACCCTGACCGAAGACGAGCCGACGGGGCTGGGTGACCGCGTCGACGTCGCGGGCGTCGAGGCGCGGCGCGTCTGCGCGAGCCGTGCCCATCCCGACCGCGACGGCGTCGGAGGCCGCGCGGAGCTCGTGGACCCGGCGGCGGCTCTCCTCGCCGGTGATCCAGCGCGCGTCGCCTCCTGCCGCAGCGAGCCGCCCGTCGAGGGTCATCGCAGCCTTGTAGGTGACAAAGGGACGCCCCTTGGCTACCCAGGTCCGAAAGGCTTCGTTCTGGCGACGTGCCCGCCTGGCGAGGTCGCCCTCGGCGAGATCCACCTCGATTCCCGCCGCTCGAAGCCGCGCGAAGCCCCGCCCGTTCGTCCGGGGATCCGGATCGCCGGCGGCCGCGACGACCCTGGCGATCCCGGCTGCAACCACCGCATCGGCGCAGGGCGGCGTCCGCCCATGATGCGCACACGGCTCGAGCGTCACGTAGAGCGTCGCGCCTCTGGCGCGCTCCCCCGACGCCTCGAGCGCCATCGCCTCTGCGTGCGGCTCCCCCGGCCGCTCGTGCCAGCCCTCGCCGACCACCTCGCCGTCGTGCACGACGACAGCTCCGACCATCGGGTTCGGACGGGTGGTGCCGCGCCCCCGTTCCGCGAGCTCGAGCGCCCTCTCTAGCGGGTCCGTCACGCTGCTGCGTCGACCAGCCGGCGGTAAGCCGCGCCCGGATCGACGCCGTCGAAGACCGCGCTCCCGGCAACCAGGAGCTCAGCTCCGGCTTGGCGCGCTGCCCGAGCGTTCTCCGCCTTGATGCCACCGTCGACCTGAACGTAGACATCGTCCGCAAGCGCCGCCCGAAGCTCCCGGATCCGATCGAGAGCCTCGGGCATGAACGGCTGCCCGGAGTAGCCCGGGTGAATGCTCATACAGAGGACGAGGTCGACGCCCTCGACGCGCCCCACGACGTCCGCGACCTCGGACTCCGGGTTGAACGCGAGTCCGACGCCGAGGCCGAGCTCCCGGGCCTTCGCCGCCGTCGCGGGGACGTCGGATACGACCTCGTGGTGGAACGTGACGCTGTCTCCACCGGCCTTCGCGATCTGCGCGAAGTGATGCTCGGGGTTGTCCACCATCAGGTGGCAGTCGAGCACGGCGCCGTGCGCGTGCACGAGCGGCGCGATCGATTCGAGGACGATCGGTCCGATCGTGATCGGCTCGACGAAGTGACCGTCGCCGACATCGAAGTGGAAGATGCGGGCGCCCGCGTCGAGAGCTCGCCGTAGGTCTGCTCCGAGGGCGGCGAAGTTCGCCGCGTAGATCGACGGCTCGATCTCGAAGTCCTGCACCCACTCACGCCAGGCCATGGATCGATCCTACGTTCGCAGGCGGGCGACGAAGAACCCCGAGGTCCCATGGCGGTGCGGCAGCGTCAGCAGGAACTCGGGCCGTCGCGGGTGGCGGAAGTCGGGCCACTCGTCACCCAGGTCGTCAAAGGAGAGCCCGAGTGCATCGATCACCGCCTCGTTCTCCGCCTCGTGGATCGTGCAGACCGAATATGTGAGCGTTCCGCCCGGCCGTACGAGTGGAACGGCCGCGCGCAGCAGCTCCAGCTGAAGGTCGGGGAGCGGCTTCGCACGCCAGCGGAGGTCTGGACGCGAGGCGAGCACGCCGAGCCCCGAGCAGGGTGCGTCGACGAGGACCCGATCGAAGACACCGAGGTCGTCGGGGAGGGCCAGCGCATCCGCGTTCACCACCCGGACGTTCCGGGCCCCGAGCCGCTCGACGTTCTCTACGAGCTCGTGCGCCCGGCCACGGTGCTTCTCGACTGCGACCACCTCGCCCGCGACCTCCGCGAGCTGAACAGTCTTGCCCCCGGGGGCCGCGCAGAGGTCGAGGACGCGGTCACCCGGCTCGGCCCCAACCGCGCTTCCCGCCAGCTGCGAGCCACGGCTCTGGGGCCACGCGTAGCCCGTCTCGAGCCACTCTTCGGGAATCCGGTCGACGACGCGCGCGCCTTCGCGCGTCCGGACGGCGGTCTCCTGTGGCTCGTTCTGGGCCCGCATCAGACCGACCGCGTCCTCCGCCCCCCACTCCCGCCACCACGTCTCCGCGACCCAGTCGGGATAGGAATGGCGAAGAGCCGCCTCGCCGGGAGCCGCCTCGCCGAGACCGGCGAGGAGCCCTTCCAGCCCCTCGGAGAGCCTCCGCATGACCGCGTTCGTGAACGGCACGGCCCGCTCGAGCTGGGCACGCCGAACGAGCTCGACGGACTCGTTCACGGCGGCGTGCACCGGCACCGAGTCCATGAACGCGAGCTGGTACGCACCGAGGCGCAGAGCGGCGCGCACCGCCGGGTCGAGCTTCCGGACCGGCCGCTTCCCCAGCGTCTCGATCGCATGATCCACGGTCCGGACGTGTTGCACGGTCCCGTAGGCGAGTTGCATCGCGAAACCCCGGTCGCGCTCGTCCAGCCCTTCTGCAGCCACGCGGAAAACGCGGTCCGCGTAAGCGTCCTCTTCGAAGACGCGCCGAACGACCTCGTAGGCGACCTGGCGCGCCGTCATCGGAGCCCGCGCAGGAACTCCTCGTATGTCATCCGTCGACGTCCTTCCGGCTGCACCTCGACCGGCACGACCTTCCCGTCGACCAGCTGGGCGCGCCAAATGGTCACCGGGCGGCCGTGAAGCTCGCCACGCGCCCCGATGTGCGGCGAGAGCGCACGGATCCGGTCGTAAACCTCCTGCGGCGGGCGCGACCAGTCGAGCTCACGGTCTTCGGGGCGGATCTTCTCTGCGTACGTGACACCCTCGTCCGGCTGCTGGGCGAACGAAGGGTTCGGCAGCACCTCGTCCAGGAGATCGACGGCGAGTGCGGCCGAGCGCTCGTAGACGGCGCCGGCGTCGTCCTCCGGCCCGATCTGGAAGCTCCGCTGTGCGGCGATCGGGCCTGCGTCGAGCTCCGCGGCCGTCCTGTGGACGGTGACGCCGGTCTCCTGATCGCCGGCCATGAGCGCCCGCTCGACAGGTGCAGCGCCCCGCCAGCGGGGAAGAAGCGACGGATGGACGTTCAGCCAGAGGCGTTCAGCGAGGAGCGACTCTGGGATCAGGAGCCCGTACGCGACGACCACGATCGTGTCCGCCGTCCCCGGCACGGCCTCGAGCCGCTCCGGCTGCTCGACCGGGATTCCGAGCAGCTCAGCTGCTTCCTTTGCAGGCGGCGGCCCTTCGCGGCGGCCGCGTCCCTTCGGCCGGTCAGGCCGGGTCAGCAGGAGCTCGACGTCATGCCTTGCCGCAAGGCCTTCGAATACGGCGGCGCCGAACGGCGCGGTCGCCGCGACCGCGAGCTTCACTCCTCTAGATGGTTGGTCGGTAATTGGCATACCCGCGGGGACGGGCCAAACCAAGCCAGGGTGTGCCATCGCCCGCAGGCAAGGCTAGAAGCCTTGACAAGGGTGAGGGTGCGACCTGGCGCCGTGTCTGGGCCGCCATCCGAGGGTGTGGTAATTGTCGATCAACCATCTAAAGGGCCGAGGAGCGGCTGGGGCCGGAGCTTTCCGAGCGCCTCGCGACGCTGCTCGGGGGTCGTCTTGTCCAGGATCAGCACGCCGTCCAGATGGTCGATCTCGTGCTGGATGACGCGAGCCTCGAGCCCTCCCGCTTCGATCCGGATGTCTTCCCCCACCGGCGTCCTGGCTTCGACGACGACGGAGTCCGGGCGCTCGACGTCGACGACGACCGACGCGGCGCCGAGTGACAAGCATCCCTCCGGGCCGATCTCGGTCACGTCGGACGATTCAACGATCACGGGATTCACCAGGGCCTGCACCGGTGCTTCGTCAGCCGGCTGGTAGACGAGGAAGCGGCGGAGGATGCCCACCTGCGGCGCTGCGAGGCCCACTCCACGCGCCTCTTGCATGAGCGTGCCCATCCGCTTCGCGAGGTCGGTGAGGGAATCGTCAGGTTCCTCGATCTCGTTGGCGCGCATCCGGAGCACCGGGTCCGGATACTGGCGCACCTGGGCGAGCGCCTGCTGCCGGCGCGCCTCGCGCTCCGGATCCAACTGCTCGTCCCGGACCTGTCCTTCAACCTCGCTCACGGCCGGTCAGGTTAGACGACGTCGCCCGGGGCGGGAGCTCCGGCGCCCGGCTGCTCCCACCGGACGATCTTGCCGTCTCGCACCGTGAAGATGGCCGTCACCTTCGCACCTGGGGCGTCGCAGGGCGTCGTCTTGCTGTCGGAGAGGACAAAGACCGCGGTTACCTCGTCCTCGTCGACCTCGAGCTCGACGATCTTCCCGTCACACGGCAAGGCGGCGTTCCACCGGACGGCTTCGTCGTGCCGGGAGAGGCGATATGACATGCCGGCCTGGACGATCCGGGCTCCGCTGGCGAACAGGTCGGCGGCGCGGTCGTTGTCGTCGGCGTTCAGTGCCTCCGACCAGTTGCGCACGACCTCCTCGGGAGAAGCGGTACCGCCCCCACCGCAACCGCCCAGAGCCACGGCGAGCGCGAACAGAGCCACTGCGCTCCTCACGACGAGCTCTGCGGGTCGACGTCGACCACCGCGGCCAGGCTATCTCTCCGCATAGCCACGGCTGCAGCATTCAGGAGCCGGCCCGCCCTGCTTGCCACAGGTCGCGGAGCACCCGTCTTCACGAGGAGCTGCGCACGGTGCCGACCCCTGAGCCGCAGCAGAGTCGCGGGCCCGAGAAGGTCCGTATCCGGAAGCCCTTCGAGGCCCGTCCGAAGCTGGTCGAGGACAGCCCGCGGCCCGGCCGGGTCCGGGCCCGACACGACGATCCGGACGAGCTGTCGGAATGGCGGGTAGCCGAGCTCGCGCCGGCGGGCCAGCTCGCCGACGAGGAACTCCTCGACGCCGTGCCGCGCCGCAAGAGCGATCGGGTGAGCATCCGGCTGGTAGGTCTGTACGAGCACTCGCCCGGGCGCGTCCCTCCCACTCCGCCCGGCGAGCTGTGTGACGAGTTGGAACGTCCGCTCCTCGGCGCGGAAGTCCGGCATTCCGAGCCCTGTGTCGGCGTCGACGACGGCTGCAAGCGAGACGCCGGCGAAATGGTGGCCCTTCGCCACCATTTGCGTCCCGAGCAGGACGGAGCGGTCGGTGGCCGCAAACCGGGCCAGCTCGTCGCGGAGAAGCGCGGGATCGGAGACCGTGTCCGCGTCCAGGCGGATCAACTCGAGGTCCGGAAACTGCTCGGCCAGTTCCGCTTCCAGGTGCTCGGTGCCGGCGCCTAGGCGGGCCAGCTCGGTCGATCCGCAGGCCGGGCAGCGGTCCGGCGCCTCGGCCGTGAAGCCGCAGTGATGGCAGTGGAGCCGGCCGTCGCCATGAAGGGTGAGAGCGACGTCGCATTGATTGCAGCGGAAGGTCTGGCCACAGGCCCGACAGTGGATCGCCGGCGCGACGCCGCGGCGGTTCAGGAGGAGCACTGCCTTGCCGCCACCGTCGGAGAGCAGACCGAGCTCGGCGAGGAGCGGCGCCGAGAGCGGGTATCCCGCCTCACGGCGCAGGTCGACCACCTTGAGCGGTGGGAGCGATCCGACGAGCCGCTTCCCTAGCTCGAGCCGCTCGAGGCGCTCCCAGCTCTCGGGCCGGGGAGTCGCCGTCCCGTAGAGGACGACAGCGTTCTCGAGCGCACCGCGTTTCGCCGCGACGGTGCGCGCGTCGTAGCGAGGGTCGGACTCCTGCTTGTAGGACGAGTCCTGTTCCTCGTCGACGACGATAAGCCCGAGGCGCTCGACCGGAGCGAAGATCGCCGACCGGGCCCCGACTACCACTCGTGCCTCCCCGGCTGCGATGCGCTCGCGCTCGTCACGCCGCTCCGCCTCGGTGAGAGACGAGTGCAGGACGGCCACGCGGTCGCCGAAGCGCGCGCGGAAACGGCCGAATGCTTGTGGAGTGAGGGCGATCTCGGGGACGAGCACGATCGCGCTCTGCCCCTGTTCGAGAGCAGCCTCGCAGGCCCGCAGATAGACCTCCGTCTTCCCGCTCCCGGTCTCGCCGTAGAGAAGGTAGTGCGCCGGTCGGCCAAGCGCCCCGACCACCTGCGCGAGCACGCGCTCCTGAGCCTCGGTGAGCGCGTCGGGACGCGCTTCGCCAACGAGGTCCTCTGCGCGCGGCCGCCGCTTTGCACCGGCGCGCCTCTTGCGGGCCGGCGGGGCGACGAGCGCGAGCGTCCTCGCCGGAGTGGAGCCGTAGTAATCCGCAAGCCAGAGCGCGAGGTCGACGAGCGGCTCCGGGACCGACCCGAGCACCTCCGAGACGGCGACCGGCTCGACGTCCTCGGGTACCTCGTCCTCGAGCGCGACGACGACGCCGCGGCGCTTGGAGCCTCCGAATGCGATCGAGACGATCGACCCTCGCTGGAGTCCGTCGGCCAGGTACGTGAAGGGCCGGGCGAGAGCGCGGGCGGTGACGAGCGGGTAGACGGATGCGTAACGGGGCACGGGTAGAATCGTCGCATGGCCCAGGGACATTCCACGGACGAGTACCTGGAGACCATCTACTTCCTCGCCTTCCCGGTCGGCGAGTACCAGCCGGCCACCAAAGGCTCCCGGACCGTAGCCGTCCGGGTCGCGGACATGCTCGGCGTTTCACGCGCCTCGGCGAGCGAGATGCTGAAGCGGCTCGAAGCCGACGGCCTCGTCGAACGGGGCGAGCACAAGGAGGCGATCCTGACACCGGAGGGCCGCAAGCTCGCCGAGCGCGCAGTCAGGCGCCACAGGATCATCGAGCGCCTGCTGACGGACTTCATGGGCTACACGCCCGGTGAGGCACACGAGCAGGCCGATCTACTGGGCGACACCTTCACGGACGAGATGATCGAGCGGATCGCGAAACAGCTCGGGGACCCCGAGCGTTGCCCCCACGGCTGGCCCGTCAATACCGAATTCGAGCAGGCCGAGAACCGCGACCTTGCTGCCCTATCCGATCTGGCCCCCGGGACGCGCGCCGAGATCGTCCGACTCGCCGAGCACGACGGCGAACTCCTTCACTGGTACTACGACGAGGGCCTCGTCCCCGGCGCAACCATCGAGCTGCGCGAGTCACAGCCGGACGAGGGCCCGATCACGGTCAAGCTGAACGGCGGCGAGCGCGTGATCGGTGAGCGGGCCGCGGCCGGCCTCTTCGTCCGC
>JBBQXP010000005.1:0-48905 GCA_038209555.1 Gaiellales bacterium | reverse complement strand
TCTGTTGCCTACACACCTGCGAGACGGCTGATTGCGTCCGGGCCTCCGGCGAGTCTGGTGGTTGTCGATACCCCAGCTCGCTTAGGAGGCCCGGAATGCTGAACGCTACGCAGCCGCCGCGACGGATGAGGTTCTCGTTCGAGTCGCGTTGCCGTCTCGTTTCTCTTGTTCTTGCTGGTCAGAGTCCGCGGGCGGCCGCGGCCGCCTGTGGGGCAAGCCGCGCGACCGGCTATCGGCTCTGGCGTCGCTACCAGGAGGGTGGCTGGGCGGCGTTGGCCGACCGGCCGCCGGTGCCGAAGCACCAGCCAAGGCGGCTGTCGTGGGAGCTCGAGCAGCGCATCCTGGCCGCGCGCGAATACGCGAAGGCGGGGCCGCTGATCGTCGCCGGCCAGCTCGGCCTGCCGGCCTCAACCGTCTGGAAGGTGCTCCGCCGCTACGGCGTCTCCCGGTTGCGGCTGCCGACCCGCGGACCGGTCGTCCGCTACGAGCGGGAGCGGCCGGGCGAGCTCGTGCACGTCGACATCAAGAAGCTCGGCCGCTTCTGGACGGTCGGCAAGCGTATCCATGGCGACCGACTCGCCCGCAACCGCCACGCCGGCTGGCAGTACCTGCACCTGGCGATCGACGACCACTCGCGCCTGGCCTACGCAGAGCTGCTGCCCAGCGAGAGCCCCGCCGACTGCGTCGCCTTCCTCCGCCGCGCCGTCAGCTGGTACCGCGAACGCGGGATCAGCACCGAACGCGTCCTCACAGACAACGGCAACGGCTACCGCTCACACCTCTGGGCAGCGGCCTGCGCCGAGCTCGGCATTGCCCGCCGCTACACCCGCCCCAGACGCCCACAGACCAACGGCAAAGCCGAAGCACTCGTCAAGACCCTGCTGCGCGAGTGGGCCTACCGCTTCGCCTACCCGACCAGCAGCCACCGCGCCCGAGCGCTCCCTGGCTACCTCCGCTGGTACAACCAACACCGACCGCACAGCTCACTCGGCGGCCGGCCGCCAATCAGCCGCGTCTCACAGGTCTGTGGGTCCCACAACTAGTTCGAGACGAAACTGGCCGACGCGCGCGTGAGTGCGCCTGCCACTTTCCACTGATAGGGCGCGGACGTGAGACGCGCCCGCTCGGCCCGGTTCGTGAGGAACCCCGCCTCCGCGAGCACCACGGGGACGTTCGCCCAGTTGAAGCCGGTGAGGTCCGAGCGCCGCGAGAGCCCCAGGTTCGCTGCTCCCGTCGAGCTCACCAGTGCACGCTGGACGAGGCGGGCAGCCCTGAGGCTGGGGGCGTAGATGTCGTCCGTCCAACCCAGGTGCCAGGCGGGATAGAGCGTCGAGACGCCGTGGCGCGCTCGATTCACCGACCCGTCCGCGTGGATCCTGAGCATGAGAGCAGCGTTTCGCCGGTTGCAGAAGCGTGCGCGGTCGACGTTCCCGCCGGCCCCGTACGTGAACTCCGCGCCCGTCCGCGTCATCGCGACGCGGAGCCCGCGGCGGTCGAGCAGGTAGCGCACCTTGCGCGCAATCTGGAGGACGACCACGGCCTCGCCGGCGGTGCCGCCACCGTCCTTGATCTTGCGGATCGACGAGCCTGGGCCGATCGGCTCGGTCGAGAGGTTCGGCGTTCGCGCGTGCCCCGGATCGATGCAGACGAGGGAAGCAGGCGCCGGCGTGGCATCGACTGAGAGAAGGATCGGGATCACGGACGAAGGGTAGCGCCGGCTGAAAGCGCTTCCGGCTTGACATCCCTGAAGCGCGACTCCTATTGTGCGCCTCGTTGTAAGGTGCGCCTTACAAGACTGAGCGGAACTCGACACGAAGGAGAACGACTTGGGTGCGGCCCTCGTAACGACCAGGGAAGGCCTCGAGGCCTCCCTCATCGTCGGAATCGTCCTGGCGTATCTCGCGAAGACGGACAACCGCCAGCACTTCCGGACGATCTGGGCCGGCACCGCAGCCGCCGTCCTTGTCTCGGCCGTGACGGGCGCGGCGCTCTTCTTCACGGTCGGGGAACTTGAAGGCCGGGCCCAGCAGATCTTCGAGGGCGTCGCGATGCTTTCCGCCGTCGCGGTGCTGACCTGGATGGTCTTCTGGATGCGGAAGCAGGCGATGGGAATCAAGCGTGACCTCGAGTCGCGCCTCCAGGGCGCGATCGCGGCCGGTTCCGCTGTCGGGCTCGCATCGGTGGTCTTCTTTGCGGTCGTACGGGAAGGCTGGGAGACGGCGCTCTTCCTCTTTGCGATCAGCGAGAGTTCGACGCCTCTTTCGACCAGCGTGGGCGCGGTCATCGGGCTGCTCGTCTCGATCTCGCTCGGCGTCGCGCTCTACATGGGGTCGAGAAAGCTGAACCTGCGCCAGTTCTTCACCGCGACCGGAATCCTCCTGATCGTGTTCGCCGCGGGCCTTCTCGCGCATGGGATCCACGAGTTCCAGGAAGCCGGTCTCTTGCCTGTGACCGTCGAGCACCTCTGGGACACGAACGGGATCGTCAGCGAGGACTCGAACTTCGGCCTGTTCCTGAAAGCGCTCTTCGGCTACAACGGAGCCCCGTCGCTGCTCGAGGTCGTTGCTTGGCTCTCGTTCCTCGGCGTGGCGCTCGGGTTCTTCCTGCGGCCGCTGGCCAGCTGGCGGCGGCAAACTGCTCCCGCGCGCGCCTGAGCATCCGCCCGGACGTGGAGCTGCACTGCCCGGACGGGGGTTGACAAACCTACCGACCTCTCGCCACACTGCTAGCAACGTGACGAGGCTCGATTCCACCCTTTCTGTGCGCACCGGTTCGGCCGGCGCGCCGCTCTGCCTCGACAGCATTCTCCTCGCCGTGATTCTCCCCCTCTAGGGGGAGTACACGACCACGCGCCGCGCAGGCGCACACGCCGACCGGATCACGGGAGACGTGCGTCTCCGGTGCAGGGGTTCAAACCACGAGGAGGAGCAAGTGTCAGTCCGCAGGATCACGATTTTCGATACCACCTTGCGCGACGGCGAGCAGTCGCCGGGGATCGCGCTCGCGCCCGACGAGAAAGCCGAGATCGCCGAGCAGCTCGAGCGCCTCGGTGTCGACGTGATCGAGGCGGGCTTCGCCGTCTCGTCCCCGGGCGACTTCGAAGGAGTGCAGGCAGTCGCGCGCGTGGTCGAACGCACCACGGTCGCGTCGCTCTGCCGAACGCGGAAGGAGGACATCGACGCCTCGGCCGAGGCGCTCGCGGACGCGCAGCGCTCGCGTCTCCACGTCTTCCTCGCCACCAGCAAGATCCACATGGAGAAAAAGCTCCGCCTGGAGCCGGCAGAGGTCGTCGAACAGGCCCGCTGGGCGGTCGGCTACGCGGCGGAGCTCGCTGACGAGGTCGAGTTTTCCTGCGAGGACGCCACCCGCTCCGACCCGCGCTTCGTGGCCCAGGTCGCGCGCGAGGCGATCCGGGCGGGTGCGACCACGATCAACCTCCCCGACACGGTCGGCTACTGCCTGCCCGAGGAGCACGCGTCCTTCCTGCTCGAGGTCCAGCACCTCTGCCCCGAGCTCCGTGAAGTCTCGCTCTCCGTCCACTGCCACAACGACCTCGGGCTCGCGGTCGCGAACTCTCTCGCCGGGGTGCAAGCGGGCGCGACACAGATCGAGTGCACGCTGAACGGGCTCGGCGAGCGGGCCGGGAACGCAGCGCTCGAGGAGGTCGTGATGGCGCTCAAGGTGCGTCGGTCCGCCTTCGAAGTCGAGACCGGCGTGAATCCGCGTGAGATCGGGGCGGCCTCGCTGCTGGTCTCGCGGCTGACGGGGTACGCGCTTCAGCGGAACAAGGCGATCGTGGGCGCGAATGCGTTCGCGCACGAGGCCGGAATCCATCAGGACGGGATGTTGAAGGACTCGGCGACCTACCAGATCATGGATCCCGAGGAGCTCGGTCTCCGAATGACGCTGCCGCTCGGAAAGCACTCGGGCCGTCACGCCTTCGCGCTCGCGTGCGCCGATCTCGGCTACCGCCTCGAAGGTGACGGGTTGAACGACGCATTTGCGCGTTTCAAGCGCCTTGCCGATACACAGAAGCACGTATCCGTCCATGACGTCTTCACGGAGGTTGGAGTCCGATGACACCGAGCGGGAAGCGCAACTACAGAGTCGCCTGCCTGGCGGGGGACGGCGTCGGCCCCGAGGTCATGGCCGAGGCCAGTCGCGCAGTCGCCGCGGTCTCTCGCCACCACGGCTTTGCGGTCGAGGAGACGCACGTACCGTTCGGCGGCGAGGCGCTCAGCAGGTCGGGGCATCACCTTCCCGCGGAGACGCGGGCAGCGTACGTGGCCGCGGACGCCGTGCTCGTCGCCGCAGCCGAGGAGCCGGCGCTCGCCGGTGTCGTCGCCGAGCTCGACCTTCGCACGCGCGTCACCCGCGTCCGTGCGACCGGCCAGGCAGACGTCTCCGTCCTCACGCCCCTCGCAGACGACGCCGCGGAGTGGACGGTCGAGCGTGCCTTCCAGACCGCGGTCGCAGGGAGCGCCAGCCTCGTCTCGGTTGCTTCGGACTCCGGCTGGAGCTCGCTCGTCGAGCGCGTCTCGGCCCGGTACGACGGCGTCCTCGTGGAGCACCTGGGCGTAGCCGACGCCGTCCGGCGCCTGATCTTCGACGTGGAGTCTGTGGACGTTGCGGTCACGATGCCGGCGCTCGGCGATGCTCTCGCCGGCATCGTTGCATCGAGCGAGCGAGGACGCTGCGTTGTCGCTCACGGCCTCCTGGGTCACGGACCCGGGGTCTTCTTCCCTGGTGACGACGTCGCAAGCGAGGAAGCCGGGCAGGGCGTTGCGAATCCTTGCTCGATGCTTCTCGCCGCGTCGCTCATGCTCGACGAAGGCCTGCACGAGCCGAGTGCGGCCGCGACGCTCGCCGAGGCAGTGGCCGGCGCGGTCGCCGATGGTGCGTGCACGCCGGACATGGTCGCCTCCGGCGTGGCGTCCACGACACGCGAGTTCATGGATGCGCTGCTTGCAGAGCTTCCACGTCGCGTTACGAACTTCGAATTCTACCGGCGAGCGTACGCCTGATGGCCAAGATGCTGGGTTCCGACGCCATCCTCCGCTCGCTCGAGGCGGAGGGCGTGGACGTGATGTTCGGGATCCCCGGCGGTGCGATCCTGCCCACGTATGACTCGATCGCCCGCGGCACGAGCGTGCGGCACGTCCTCGCTCGTCACGAGCAGGGCGCGGGCCACATGGCCGAGGGATACGCACGGGCTTCAGGCCGTGTCGGGGTCGCCATGGCAACCTCCGGGCCGGGTGCCACGAACCTCGTCACCCCGATCGCGGATGCCTGGATGGACTCGACGCCTCTCGTCTGCATCACGGGCCAGGTTCGAACCAACCTGATCGGGACCGACGCCTTCCAGGAGGTCGACGCCACCGGGATCACGCTCCCGATCGTCAAGCACTCGTGGCTCGTCCAGGACGTCGAGGAGCTCCCGCACGTCATGAAGGCCGCCTTCCACGTCGCTCGCACGGGCCGCTGCGGGCCGGTGCTCGTAGACGTTGCCAAGGACGTCCAGGAAGCGGCGATTGACTTCCGTTATCCGGACGAGGTCGACCTGCCTGGCTGGAAGCCGCCACACAAGGTCAACGCGCGCCAGCTCGGCGAGGCGGCGCGGGCGATCGCCGCCGCGGAGAAGCCCGTGCTCTATGTCGGCGGCGGCGTCGTGAACGCAGAGGCTTGTGAGGAGCTCCGCGAGCTCGCCGAGGCGGGCGGGCTGCCGGTCGTGACGACGCTCATGGCGAAGGGCGCTTTCCCCGAGTCGCACCCGCTCCACGCAGGGTTGCCCGGGATGCACGGCTCCAAGTGGGCGAACTGGGCCATGAACAAGTGTGATCTGCTGATCGCGGTCGGCTCCCGCTTCGACGACCGCGTGACGGGCAAGCTGACGGCGTTCGCGCCGGGCGCGCAGGTCATCCATCTCGACGTCGACGCCGCCGAGATCGGGAAGCTCCGGCACGCCGACATCCCTGTCGTCGGCCCGCTCAAGCTCGCGCTCGCGGGGCTCGCCCGCGAGGTGGGCCGCCTGCGGGAGGAAGGTGCGGAAAGCCCGAGCGCCTGGCGGACGCAGATCGACGAGTGGCGGGACGCATTTCCCTACCGGTACGACCGGGACGGGGACACCCTGAAGCCACAGACCGTCCTCGAGGCGCTCCGCGACCTGACCGTGGGGCGCGACGTCGTCTGGACGACCGGTGTCGGCCAGCACCAGATGTGGGCGATGCAGTACCTCGTCTGCGACCGGCCCCGCAGTTTCATCACCTCGGGCGGGCTCGGGACGATGGGCTATGGCGTCCCGGCTGCAATCGGCGCCAAGGCCGCCCGTCCCGACGCCACAGTCATCTGCGTCGACGGCGACGGCTGCTTCCAGATGACGTGTCAGGAGCTCGCGACGGCAGCCCTCGAAGGGCTCCCGATCGTGACCGTCGTCGTGAACAACGGCTGGCTCGGGATGGTGCGCCAGTGGCAGGAGATGTTCTATGCCGAGCGCTTCGCACAGACCCACCTGACCCACCAGGTCCCCGACTACGCGATGCTCGCGGAGGCCTACGGATGCGCCGGGTTCACGGTCGACTCGGAGGACCGGCTCGAGGAGACCCTGGACGAGGCACTCACCTGCGGACGGGCTGCCGTCGTCGACGCTCGCTGCGACCCGGAGGAGAAGTGCTTCCCCATGATCCCCGCAGGCGCCGCCGCGATCGACATCCTCGAGTACCCCGAGGGTGAGACGGTCGACGCGTGACACATACTCTCTCCGTCCTCCTCGAGAACAAGCCCGGCGCGCTCGCCCGGGTCTCGAACATGTTCGCTCGTCGCGGGTTCAACATCGAGAGCCTCGCCGTCGGGCCGACCGAGCGGCCGGACGTCTCCCGGATCACGCTGCGCGTCGAGTGCGACCAGCACTCGCTGGAGCAGATCGAGAAGCAGATGCACAAGCTCGTCAATGTCCTCCGGGTCTCCGAGCTCGAGCCGGGGGAGACCGTCGAGCGTGAGCTGGCTCTGATCAAGGTGGCGGTCACGCCTGAGCGCCGGCCCGAGTTGCTTGCGGTTGCCGACACGTTCAAGGCGCACGTGGCCGACCTCGGCCCCGAGGCGATGATCTTCGAGCTGGTCGGCCCGCCCGATGTCCTCGACTCCTTCGAGGAGCTCGTCCGGCCCTACGGGGTCAAGGAGCTCGTCCGCACAGGCCGCATTGCCTTGCCGCGCGCAGCGAGTCGCCGCACCCCTCGACCTCAGCACGTCCTCCGCTAGATGATTCCCCGCGTGCGCGCCAATCACCGACCAACTATCTAGGCGAAAGGAACTCTCATGGCACAGGTCTACCGCGAAGGCAACCTCGATCTGCTGGAGGGAAAGGTGGCCGTCGTCGGCTACGGAAGTCAGGGGCACGCGCACGCCCTCAACCTCCGTGACTCCGGCGTGGAGGTGGAGGTCGGCCTGCGCGCCGGGAGCGAGTCGTGGGAAAAGGCTGAGGCCGCCGGGCTAACGGCTCGCGAGATCGCCGACGCCGTCCGGGGCGCACAGCTCGTCGCCGTTCTCGTGCCGGACCATGTCCAGAAGGGCATCTTCGAGGCAGAGGTCGAGCCAAACCTCGAGCCGGGCGCCGCAATTCTCTTCGCGCACGGGTTCAACATCCACTTCGGCCAGATCGCGCCCGCGGAGGGCCACGACGTGATCATGGTCGCGCCGAAGGGGCCGGGTCACCGTGTCCGGGAGGTGTTCGAGGCAGGCGGCGGCACGCCGGGGCTCATCGCGGTCGCGCAGGACGCGAGTGGCAACGCTCGCGATCTGGCGCTCGCCTACGGCGCCGCGATCGGCTGCGGGCGCGCCGGGATGCTCGAGACGACATTTGCGGAGGAGACCGAAAGCGACCTCTTCGGCGAGCAGGCGGTCCTCTGTGGGGGCGTCACCGCCCTCATGCAGGCCGGGTTCGAGACGCTCGTGGAGGCCGGCTACCAGCCCGAGATCGCCTACTACGAGTGCATCAACGAGATGAAGCTGATCGTCGACCTGATCTACGAGGGCGGTTTCAGCTATATGCGCTACTCGATCTCCGACGTCGCCGAGTACGGCGACCTGACCCGCGGTCCGGTCGTGGTTGACGACCACGTGCGGGCCACGATGCGAAAGCTCCTCGAGGACATTCGCTCGGGTTCCTTCGCCCGCGAGCTGATCGCGGAGGAGGAAGCCGGACGCCCACGCTTCCAGGAGCTGCGCAAGCAGGCCGCGGCTCACCAGGTCGAGGAGGTCGGGCGCGAGCTCCGGAGCCTCATGCAGCTACCCCGGAAAAATGCGGACGCATTTTCCCGGGAAGTTGGCTAGCACGCATCGCTTCGCTCGCGGAAACTGACATGACAGTCGACGTACCGGTCGCGCTTCTCGGCTACGGCACGGTCGGCGCCGCCGTCAGCCGCCTCCTCGAGGACAACGCCGACGACATCGAACGGGCCACCGGGCACCGGCTTCGCGTGGTGCGGGCGCTCGTGCGCGATCTCGAGAAGGAGCGGGACTTCACCGCCTCACCCGGCGTCCTCACGACGCGGTTCGAAGACGTGCTCGAGGATGACTCGATCGCCGTGGTCGCCGAGGTGATGGGCGGCCTCGAGCCCACCGGGGAGTACGTCCTCTCGTTGCTGCGCTCCGGGAAGCCGGTCGTCTCGGCCAACAAGCAACTGGTTGCCAGGCGCGGGGCGGAGCTCTTCCACACGGCGTCCGAGGCCGGGGTCCAGCTTCGCTTCGAGGCATCCGTCTGTGCTGCGATCCCGGTGATCAAAGTGCTCCGGGAGTCGCTCGTCGTCTCTAACGTCCACCGTGTCCTCGGAATCGTGAACGGGACGACCAACTTCATCCTCACCGAGATGGAGTCCGGCGCCCCGTACGACGAGGCGCTTGCCGAGGCACAGCGACTCGGGTACGCGGAGGCCGATCCGACCGAAGACGTCTCCGGGGCGGACGCCGCGGCGAAGATGGCGATCCTGGCCACGGTTGCCTTCGGCACTCGAGTCGAGCTTGCCGACGTCGCCTACGAGGGCATTGAGGGCATCAGACCCGAGCACGTAACGGCCGCGCGCGACCTCGATACCGTCGTCCGGCTCATCGGCGCCGCCACCCTCGTGGACGGCACCGTCGACGTGCGCGTCCATCCGGCGCTGATCGACCGCCACCATCCGCTCGCTGCTGTCGAAGGGGCGTTCAATGCGATCATGCTCCAGGGCGACGCCATCCGCGAGATCACACTCGAGGGCCCCGGGGCCGGTGGCATCGAGACGGCGTCCGCCGTCGTAGCCGACATGGTCAGTGTCATCGGCACGACCGGCACGGGCTTCCTCCAAAACGACGCCTGCTGGCGCGAGCTCGAGCTGCTGCCGCCCGGAGAGCTCCGTTCGGCGTTCTACGTCAGGGTGGAGGTCGCAGACCGGCCGGGCGTGCTGGCGCACGTCGCCGAGCGCCTCGCGGCTCACCAAGTCTCGATCGCCCGCCTCACACAGCACCTCCTGGACGACGGCGCCGTACTCGACATCGTCACGCACGAGGCCCCCGGCGGAAGCGTGTCTGCCGCGCTCGCCGATGTGGCGGCGCTCGACGAGGTGCAGGGCCAGCCCGAGGCGATGCGCGTGATTTCCGACCGGGGCGTCTAGGTCTAGTCTGCAAGCGCGTTGACGCTTCCCCTCTCCGATCGATATCGCGACCGGCTGCCGCTCTCCGACTCGACTCCGCTCGTGTCGCTCGGGGAGGGCTCGACACCGCTTCTGCCGGCGCCCCGGCTCTCGGAACGGCTGGGGCTCGACATCCGTCTCAAGTGGGAGGGCGCGAACCCGACCGGCTCCTTCAAGGATCGCGGCATGGCGATCGCAATCGCGAAAGCCCTGGAGGAAGGCGCGGACGCGGTCGTCTGCGCCTCGACCGGGAACACAGCCGCGTCCGCCGCTGCCTACGCGGCCCGGGCGGGGCTCTCCGCGGTCGTCCTCCAGCCCGCCGGGGCCGTCGCATCGGGAAAGCTGGCGCAAGCGCGGGCGCTGGGTGCAAGGCTGCTCGAGGTGCAGGGCTCCTTCGACGAAGCTCTCGATTCGGCCCGTGAGCTCGCTGGGCGGGGCACGCACGTGCTCGTGAACTCACTGAACCCACATCGCCTCGAGGGCCAGAAGACGGCAGCCTTTGAGATCGCGGAAGAGCTCGGCGGGCCACCCGACGTGCTCGCGCTCCCCTACGGCGGCGGCGGGAACACGTGTGCCTACGCAAAGGGCTTTGCCGAGTGGGGAGGAGGCGAGCCCAGGCTTCTTGCCGTCCAGTCCGGCGATCGAGCGCAGACCGTAGCCTCCGCGATCCGTATCAGGGAGCCGGTTCACGCTGCCGGCGTGGCCGAGGCGATCGAGCGCTCGAAGGGAAGCGTGGTCACCGTCTCCGACGACGAGATCCTCGCCGCCTGGCGCTTCCTCGCGCGCGAGGAGGGTGTCTTTTGCGAGCCGGCCTCGGCTGCCGCCCTCGCCGGAGTCGAGGCGTCCGGGCTCGCGCCGGGCACGCGAGTCGTGTGTGTGATCACGGGCCACGGCTTGAAGGACCCGGAGACCGCCGCTCGGGAGTCTCCGGCCGCCACGGCCGTCCATGCTGACGTCAGCTCGATCGCCGAGGCTGCGGCATGAGCGTCGCTCGCCTCCGGCTCGCTCCCGCGGGGGTAACCATGTTTCCCCCGCGAGCCCCCTTCTTACAGTCCGAGGTGGAGAAACCTCCCGGTTCCCCCACACCCCCTCCACACGCTCATAGGCCGAAGGTCGGCCTATGAGCATCCGCGTGCGCGCCCCCGCATCGACCGCGAACGTGGGGCCCGGGTTCGACGCGGCCGCGGTCGCCTTCGACCTCTGGAACGAGCTCGAGATCTCAGAGGCGAACGGCGCCGCGCCCGACTTTGGCCATCTCGGTGTCCGCGCCTTCGCCCGCGTGACCCCTGCAGAGAGCTGGGCGTTCGACTTCACCACGCGAATCCCCCGTGAGCGCGGGCTCGGCTCGAGCGCCTCCGTGATTGCGCTCGGCCTCGTGGCTGGAATGCTGGCGATGGGACGCGAGCCCGACCCCGAGGAGCTGCTCGCGGTCGGGATGAAGCTCGAAGGCCACCCGGACAACCTCGCCGCGGCGCTGGCGGGTGGCGTGTGCCTCACGTGGTCCGGGCGCATCGCGCGGATCGCCGACGACGTTCCGGCGGTCCCGATCGCGGTCGTCCCCGAGGAGACGCTCGCCACGTCCACGGCTCGAACCAGCCTTCCGAGCACTATTCCACATCGCGACGCCGCTTTCACCGTTGGCCGCGCCGCACTGCTCGGCGCTGCTCTCGCGTCCGGCTCGGCCGACCTGCTCGCGGCCTCGCTCGCCGATCGGATCCACGAGCCCTACCGGGTCGCCCGCGCTCCCCTCCTCACAGCCGTTCGCGAACGGCTCCCGAGCGGGGCACTCGGCGTCTCGCTTTCCGGTTCCGGCCCCTCTGTCGTCGTCTGGGCGCGCCGCGAAGACGCGAAGGGGTGCGAGGCGGAGCTTCGAGCACGCTTCCCTGAGACCGATGTGATGCCGCTGGGCGTCGCTGCAGAGGGGGCAGGCAGCTTTTGAGCGAGAACCCGTACGACCGCCCATCCGATCCGGCCAAGCGCCACAGCGCCGCGCTCACGGACGGGCCTGACCGCTCTCCCGCCCGGGCGATGCTCAAGGGGATCGGGTTCACCGACGACGACCTCTCCCGCCCGCTCGTCGGTGTCGCGACGACCTGGATCGAGACGATGCCGTGCAACTGGAACCAGCGGGAGCTAGCCCAGGACGTGAAGCGCGGGATTCGCGAGGCGGGGGGGATGCCCGTCGAGTTCAACACGATCTCGGTCTCTGACGGCGTCTCGATGGGGACCGAGGGCATGCGCGCCTCTCTCGTCTCGCGCGAGGTGATCGCGGACTCGATCGAGCTCGTGGCGCGCGGGCACCTTTTCGACGGGCTCGTCTGCCTGGTCGGCTGCGACAAGACGATCCCCGCCGCCGTCATGGCGCTAGCACGGCTCGACCTTCCCGGGCTCGTCCTCTATAACGGCTCGATCGCGCCGGGCCGCTTTCGCGGGCGGGACGTCACGATCCAGGACGTCTTCGAGGCGGTCGGGGCCCACGCGGTCGGGAAGATGACCGGCGCCGACGTCCACGAGCTCGAAGGCGCAGCCTGCCCCGGGGCGGGTGCGTGCGGCGGCCAGTTCACGGCGAACACCATGTCGACGGCGCTCGACTTCCTCGGGATCAGCCCCGCCGGCCTGAACGGCATTCCGGCCCTCGACCCCGCGAAGCAGGAAGCCGCAGCCGAGACGGGCCGGCTTGCGATGAGCCTCGTCCGGGACGACGTCCGCCCCTCCTCGATCGTCACCCGTGAGGCGCTCGAGAACGCTGCGGCATCGATCGTCGCGACGGGTGGCTCCACGAACGGTGTCCTCCACCTGCTCGCCATCGCCAGGGAGCTGGACATCCCCTTCGAGCTGGAGGACTTCGACCGCATCGCCGCCAGGACTCCGATCGTCGCGAGCCTCAAGCCGGGGGGCAGATTCGTCGCCACCGACATGCACGCGGCGGGCGGCGTCGCACTCGTCGCCCGCGAGCTCCTGAAGCGGGATCTCGTGCATGCGGACGCACCGAACGTCGACGGCCGCTCGCTCGGCGAGGTCGCGACCGCGGTCGTCGAGAATCCAGGCCAGGAGGTGGTCGTTCCTATCGAGGAGCCGATCAAGACGACGGGCGGCCTCGCGATCCTGCGCGGCAATCTCGCACCCGAGGGGTCGGTGGTGAAGCTCGCCGGCCACGAGCGGCTGCTTCATCGGGGGCCGGCGCGGGTCTTCGACTCCGAGGAAGACTGCTTCGCCGCTGTGAAGGCGAGGAGCATCGAGGCGGGCGACGTGGTCGTGATCCGCTACGAGGGCCCAGCGGGAGGCCCCGGCATGCGGGAGATGCTCCACGTCACGGCAGCGCTCGTCGGCGAGGGTCTAGGCGATTCGGTCGCCCTCGTCACCGACGGGCGGTTCTCGGGCGCCACGCACGGGCTCATGGTCGGCCACGTGGCGCCAGAGGCGGTTCGAGGCGGCCCGTTGGCAGCACTCCACGACGGTGACACGGTCGTGGTCGACGTCGAGGGCCGCGAGCTCCGGGTCGAGCTCTCCGAGGACGAGCTCGAGGCGCGTCTCGCAGGCTGGAAGCCACCGCCGGCCCGGTACACACGGGGCGTCTTCGCCAAGTACGCGGCGGAGGTGTCGTCGGCAAGCGAGGGCGCGATCACGCGCCCACCGGGTTCGTAAGCCTCGCTACTGCTGTGCGGGCGGGGTCGGCTGCTCCTCGTCCTGCTCCGGCGCCTCGCCGTAGTCCTCCGCCGGGGCGTGCTCGGCCTCGAGCGCTGCCGCCTCGTCGGCTCGCTTTCGCGCGTCGTCGGCCCGCTTCTCGGCCTCCTCGATCTCCCGGGTCAGCTCGTCGTCGTTGGCTCCCATCACCCCTCCCTCGTTACCGAATCAAGACCGTTCTGCGGTAGCGCTGCACGGCCGAGTCGTCGAGCGCCATCGCGGTCGGCTCGGTGACCAGGTCGCCGTCGAGCCGGTTCTTCAGGGAGTCGACGAGGTAGCGCTCCGCGAGCCATTCCATGCTCGGGGGCACGTCTGCCTGGACGCTGATCCGCCAGAGCCCCTCGTCGAGCTCCTGCTCGTCCGCAACCTCGGGGGGGCGCAGGAACCGGGCGCCGCCGATCGGAGCGAGCCCTGAGATCTGCCTCACCACGTCCCGGGCGTGATCTCGGTCGCGCGTGAGGAGTTCGACGATGAAGGTGCGATACCGCCGCCTGCTTCGCTTCACGGCGATGATCTGGCCGTTCGGGATGAAGTACGTGTCGCCGTTCAGGTCGCGCATGACCGTCGTCCGGAGCCCTACCGCCTCGACGACGCCCGAGTACTTCGAGGGCTCGACCTCGATGAAGTCACCGACTCCGTACTGGTTCTCGAAGAGGATGAAGAAGCCCGCGATGATGTCGGTCAAGAGCCTCTGCGCCGAGAACGCGATGATCAGGATGATCAGTGTCGCGCCGGCCGCAGCCGAGACGCGGTCCCGCACGAGGATCGTGACGAGGATGCCCGCGGCGGCGACGAAGAAGACGTAGCGAATAATCGTTGCGAGTAGGGCGAACGCCGTCTCGCGGCGCCGAAGGCGCACGAGGTCGGCCGTGTCGCTCGGGCTCCCGGAGGCCCAGCGGTGCACGAGTACGTTGAGGAGGCGGGAGAGGGCGAAGCCGACGGCGGCAACCACAGCGGCCCAGAAAACCCGGTCGAACCAGTCGGGGAGCGGCCCAAAATCCATCCTCGCACGCTACCCGAACCGCAGGCAGGCTCTATACTTGCGGCGTGAGCGGGTCCGTCCTGCTCCACATCGAGAGAGGCTGAGGGAACCGGCCCTGTGAAGCCTCGGCAACCTGCTCCTCGGAGCAAGGTGCCAAGCCCGGCCGGGCGTCGCCCGGAGGATGTCGAGCCAACCGAAGGAGGATCCGTTGCCCGCCACCGCGCTCCGCTGTAGGAACTGCGCCACAGACCACCCGCTCGAGCAGCTGGCTGTCTGCTCGAAGTGCCTTGCACCGCTCGAGCCGACCTATGACTGGGAGGCGCTCGCCCGCACCGTGTCCCGGGAATCGATCGCCTCCGGTCCGCCCTCGCTCTGGCGTTACGCGCCGCTTCTGCCGGTCGAGGCGCCCGGCGAGCAGCGCCTGGCGCCCGGTTTGACGCCACTCCTGCCGGCGCCGCGTCTCGCCGCCCAGGTCGGTGTGGCGGAGCTCTGGCTCAAGTGCGACACGGCCAACCCGACCCACTCGTTCAAGGACAGGGTGGTCGCGATCGCCGCCGGGAAGGCGACGGAGCTCGGGCTCGGAACGCTCGCGTGCTCCTCAACCGGAAATCTGGCGAACGCGGTGGGCGCGCGGGCGGCCGCCGAAGGGCTCGAGGCAGTCGTCCTCTGCCCGTCCGACCTCGAGCCCGAGAAGCTGCTCGCTACCGCCGTCTACGGCACCACGATTTACGCCGTCCGCGGGACGTACGACGATTGCTCGCGCCTCAGCCTGGAGCTCTCCTTCGAGCTCGACTGGGGCTTCGTGAACGTCGGTCTCCGCGCGTACTACGCCGAGGGCTCGAAGACCCTTGCGTACGAGATCGCCGAGCAGCTCGGCTGGGAGCAGCCCGACGTCGTCGTCGGCCCCATCGCGTCCGGAGCGCTCTTCGGAAAGGTCGGGCAGGGGTTCGGCGAGCTTCGCCGGCTCGGGCTCGTGGACGGACCCGGCCCGCGGCTCGTCGGCGGCCAGGCGGAGGGATGTGCGCCGGTTGCGACGGCCTTCGCCGAAGGCGGCCGGGCGAGGCCGGTTCGGCCAGCGACGCTGGCCCGTTCGCTCGCGATCGGCAACCCGGCGGACGCCGACCTTGCGCTCGCAACGGCCCGGGGGAGCGGCGGCGCGATCCACGCCGTGCCCGAGGACGAGATCGGCGTAAACATGGGGCTTCTGGCCGAGACGACCGGGATCTTCGGAGAGACCGCAGCGGGTGTGGCGCTGGGCGCTCTCAGGACCGCGGTGGCCCGCGGGACCGTTGGCGAATCCGACCGTGTCGTCCTTCTGGTCACGGGCGACGGGTTGAAGACGCCCGACCCGGTCTCGGGGAGGCTCGCTCCCATCGAAGTCGAGCCCGACGCAGAGGCGCTCCTCGACCTGGTCGGGGTCGCTGCATGAGGATCGTCGTCCTTCCGGGCGACGGAATCGGCCCCGAGGTGGCCCGCGAGGCGGTGCGCGCGCTCCGAGCGCTCGCACCCGAGGTCGAGCTCGGAGAGCGGCCCTTCGGGGGAGCCGCGATCCGCGAGAGCGGCGATCCGCTTCCCGCCGAGACGCTGGCGGCGTGCCGTGAGTCCGACGGCGTCCTGAAAGCACCGATCGGTGACCCGGAGTTCGACGCAGCGGA
Source organism: Gaiellales bacterium (assembly GCA_038209555.1). Taxonomy (GTDB): domain Bacteria; phylum Actinomycetota; class Thermoleophilia; order Gaiellales; family Gaiellaceae; genus DASQGA01. The sequence continues at coordinate 32,925 of JBBQXP010000005.1, read as the reverse complement.
GGTTCGTCCGGAGCATGGAATGCTCAGTCTCCGCTCGAGCCTGGACGTCTACGCGAACCTGCGGCCGGCGCGCGACGGCAAGACCGATCTGCTGATCGTCCGAGAGCTCGTCGGCGGGCTTTATTACGGAGCCCGTGGTGTCAGGGAGAACGGCACCGTCTTCGACACCCTCGAGTACCACCCGAGCGAGGTGGAGCGAATCGCACGGCGCGCCTTCGAGCTTGCACGGTCAAGACGGGGGCGGCTCACGTCCGTCGACAAGGCAAACGTTCTCGACACATCGCGCATGTGGAGGCGAGTCGTGAACGAGGTCGCCGCGGATTACCCGGACGTGCAGTTGGACCACATGCTCGTCGACAACGCGGCGATGCAGCTTGCGAGCCGGCCGGAGCAGTTCGATGTCCTCGTCATGGAGAACATGTTCGGGGACATCCTGAGCGACCTGGCAGCGGCCGTGACCGGCGGGCTCGGGCTCGCGCCCTCCGCGAGCCTCGGAGACGACGGGCCCGGGATCTTCGAGCCCGTGCACGGGTCGGCTCCGGACATCGCCGGAAGAGGCATTGCCAATCCGGCCGCCATGCTCCGTTCGACGGCACTCCTGCTCGAGCACGCGCTAGCGATGCCCGACGAGGCGCGTCGTCTGGAGCGAGCTGTCGAGGAGGCAATGCGCGAACGCCCGACGCCGGATCTCGGCGGCACGGCGACGACAACCGAGTTCGGTGCCGAAGTCCTCGAACGGCTGAGCGGATGAAAGGGCTTCAGGGGTGGCTCCGGGAGCTCTCCGAGCGGGCGAGCCCACGCACGGCCCTTCTCTTCGCGCTCGTGGCGGTGCTCGTCGTCGTCTGGCTCGTGTCGCTGATGCTTCAAGGGTCGGCTGGTTGAGCGGTCGTCCAAAGACAAACCAGCCGCCTCGCGTCCAAGTCGGCACATCCGGCGCGAATCGCGTGCGGAAGACGGCGCTACGCTGACCGCAGGGGGTAACTCAAGGGGGATCCCCCGGGGGCTTGAGAGGGCCCGACGGCGCTACGGAAGGGCCGTGGTTTCGAACGGCGCCCGGTGGTTCTGTTCGTACGCGACGATCTCGCCTTCATGCGTCAGGGCTCGGGCGATGTCGTCGAGGCCGTGTAAGAGGCAGTGCCGCTGGAAGTCGTCGAACTCGAACGGCACGACGAGGCCACCGGGGGCGGAAATCGTCTTCGCCTCGAGGTCGACAGTTAGCTCGCCGCCCTCTGCGACCGAGCTCATGAGTGCCTTCACCCGGTCCGGCGGCAGGGCGACGGGGACGAGCCCGATCCCCACGCAGTTCGAGATGAAGATGTCTGCAAACGACGTCGCAACCACGACCTCGAACCCGTAGTCCTGAAGCGCCCAGGGAGCGTGCTCGCGAGAGGAGCCGCAGCCGAAGTTCCGGCCTGCGAGCAAGATCTTCGCGCCCTGCGCCTCGGGTCGGTTCAGCTCGAAGTCGGGATCCTTCGCCCAGTCGAAGAAGAGGAACTCGCCGAAGCCTGACCGCTCGACGCGCTTCAAGAATTGCTTCGGGACGATCTGGTCGGTGTCCACGTCCGCGCGATTGAGGACGGCCGTCGCGGCTGTCACCGAGCGGAATGCCCTCACCGAGCCGCCGCCAGGTCGCGGATGTCGACGAAGCGCCCCTCGAGCGCGGCCGCCGCTGCGAGCGCGGGGGAAACCAGGTGCGTGCGCCCGCCACGTCCCTGCCTGCCCTCGAAGTTCCGGTTGGAGGTCGAGGCGCACCGCTCGCCCGGCGCGAGGACGTCCGGGTTCATCCCGAGGCACATGGAGCACCCTGCCCGGCGCCATTCGAACCCGGCCGCCTCGAAGATCCGGTCGAGGCCCTCGTCCTCGGCCTGGCGCTTCACGCCGGCCGACCCGGGAACCACCATCGCCCGGACACCGTCGCGAACGCGTTTCCCAGCGACGACGCCGGCTGCGATGCGGAGATCTTCGATGCGCGCGTTCGTGCAGGAGCCGATGAAGACCCGGTCGATGGCGATGTCCTGAATCGGCGTGCCGGGCTCGAGGTTCATGTAGACGAGCGCCCGCTCGACGGTCTCCCGCTCCTCCGGGTCCGCGTAGTCCGCCGGATCCGGGACGACACCGTCGATCGGCGCGACCATCCCCGGGTTCGTTCCCCAGGTGACCTGCGGAGCCAGGTCGGCCACGTCGATCTCGATCTCGGTGTCGAAGACCGCGTCCGAATCGGACGCGAGCGTGCTCCAGCGGTCCAGGGCGCGCTCCCACTCGGCGCCCCGCGGAGCGGCCGGGCGCCCTTCGACGTAGGCGAAGGTCGTGTCGTCCGGCGCCACCATGCCGGCCCGCGCCCCGGCTTCGATCGACATGTTGCAGATGGTCATTCGACTCTCCATCGAAAAGCCGCGGATGACATCGCCCGCGTACTCGAGGACGTGCCCGGCCCCGCCCGACACCCCGAGCCGCCCGATGGCGCCGAGAATGACGTCCTTCGCCGTGAGGCCGGGCGGCAGCTCGCCGTGGAACAGGACACGCATCGCCCGTGGCTTCACCTGCGGCAGGCATTGCGTTGCGAGCACGTGCTCGACCTCAGACGTTCCGATACCGAACGCCAGCGCGCCGAACGCGCCGTGGGTGGAGGTATGCGAGTCACCACAGACGATCGTGAGTCCGGGCTGCGTCAGCCCGAGCTCGGGCCCGATCACATGAACGATCCCCTCTCGGCCGCTCCCGGTTGCATAGATGGGCACGCCGAACTCCGCGCAGTTTCGCTCGAGCGCTTCGAGTTGCGCCAGCGAAAGAGGGTCGGCCGGCCCTGCGCCGGTGGCGACGTTGTGATCCATCGTCGCCAGCGTCAGGTCGGGGCGGCGGACCGTCCGACCGGCGAGCCGAAGGCCCTCGAAGGCCTGCGGCGAGGTGACCTCGTGCACCAGATGCAGGTCGACCCAGAGCAGGGCGGGCTCGCCCGGCGGCTCGGCCACCAGGCGGCTTTCCCAGACGCGGTCGAAGAGGGTCTTCGTCATGCCCCCATTGTGGCTGTTCGACGGCGCCCGAGTGCGGCGGTGGCCCTACGAGGTGGAACGAAGAGCTTCGATGAGCTCGCCCTTCGTCATCTCTGAGCGGCCCGGAATGTCAGCCTTCTGCGCCCGCTCGTAGAGCTGGTCCTTCGTCATGTCCTCGAGATTCGAGGCGCGACCCCTGTTCAGCGGTGTCTGGTCGAGCATTCCGCGGACCGCGTCGCGGTTCCGAAGCAGGAACGCGACCACTAGGGCGAGCGCTCCTCCGAGGAATAGAAATCTCATCCAGCCACCTCCTTGGCAGAGGGCATACCCGGGAAGCCGGATCTCAACCGCCGTTACCGTGCGGCTGCAATCCTAGTGAGTGAGGATCGTGAAAGCGATCGAGCCAGTTTCCGCACCATGGGCTAGCGGGCAGACTCCAAGGCGCATGGACGCGCGCGCAAAGACGGTCGCCCGAAACGAGAGCCTCTTCCGCGAGGTCAACGAGCGGATCGAGGAGATCGCCGAGACGAAGTTCAAGTCGTCGCATTCGGAGTTCTTCTGCGAATGCGACGATGCCGACTGCGTCGAGCTGATGGAGCTCACCGTCGAGGAGTACGAAGAGATCCGCTTCGACCCGATGCGCTTCGTGGTCAAGCCCGGACACGAGCTGCCCGACTTCGAGCGAGTCTTCGAGCGGGAGAGTCACTACGTCGTCGAGAAGATCGGGGACGCCGGCGAGGTCGCCGAGAGGCTCGACCCCAGATCCTGACACCGGTGTGTTCCAGTCCCTCGACTTCGTGTACGTCCCGGCCGGAGACGTCGACGCCGTCGCGCACCGGTACGTCGAGCAGTTGGGCGCGGAGCTGGTCTGGAAGGTGCGGGGCACGGGAACCGTCGTCGCCTGCCTGCGAGTCTCGGACGCCGGGCCGCTGATCCTGCTGAGCGGCCATCTCGAGGGAACCGATCCGATCCTCATCTACCGTGTGCCCGACTACGCCTCCGCGGTCTCAAGCCTTCGGGCTGCCGGAATCGACGTACGGGAGCTCGAGATTCCGCACGGCCCTTGTGCGAGCTTCCAGGCCGAGGGCGGGCAGCGCCTAGCGGTCTACGAGCTCACGCGACCGCAGGTAGCGGAGCACTTCGTCGGTCGCATCGACGACTGACGTGATGTCGTAGCGAGGCCCTTAGTACGTCAGCACGCGGTCGTGCTCGAAGACGAGTTCGACGAGCCGCTTCGGCATGGCCATCTCGGCAGGCTTGCCCTTGAGGTCCGCTTCGGCCAGGCCCCGGCTCTTGCTCGACATGCCGGAGACGTAGAAGCGCCCGCCCCCGGCGACTACGGCTTCGTACGACTCCCTGAGGCTGCCGGTCCCGAGGCCGTTCAGGTTGTCGAGGACGGCATCTCGCAGAAGCTGAACTGCATCTCCTGCGAGGAAGAACGTGACGTCGTGGCCCTCCTCGAGCGCGGCGCGGCCGACGAGAAACCCGAGCGCAGCCCTCGTGGGAGCCTCCGGGCCGTGCGTCATGTGGATCAGGAGTGTTGACACCGTCCGATCATCCCACGGCAGCCGTCTTCTGTCAGCCGACTCCTACGGAGGCATCGCGTTCGGCCGCTCCTCCGGGAACGGTTACCCAGGCGGCGACGCTTTCGGCGCGGCCTCGAAGGTCGAACGTCCGTTCCTCGAGCCCGGCGGTATCGAGCTTCGAAGCCTTTGCCGCAGCGCTGCTGATGACGATCTCCCCCGCCTTCGCGCAGGAGGCGAGCCGGGCTGCGGTGTTCACCGAGTCACCAAGTGCGGTGAAATCGACGGCGTCTCCTTCGCCGACCGTGCCGACGTAGGCGACACCGGTGTGGACACCTGCGCCCACCGGAATCCAGGGCTCACCGTCGTCGTGACCCGTCTGCGCGAGCAACTCGCGCGCAGACTCGATCGCGTCCGCAGCGTGGTCGGTGCCTGCGAAACCGGGGATGAAGAGGGCGACGACTTGATCCCCGACGAACTTGTCCACGATGCCGTTCCTGCGATCGACTTCAATTGCCGCGGCCACGTAGAAGCGCGCCATGAGGCGGGAGAACTCTTCGGAGCCCGTGTTCTCCGCGAGAGCGGTTGAGCCGCGGACATCCGCGAAGAGAAGCGAGAGCTCGATCTCGGCCCCGCCGGGCCTCTTTTCCAGTGCGTGGATGCAGCCGCGGCAGATGCGCCGGTTGAGACGCGAGGGGCCGAAGCCGATGAACCGCATGAGGTTCCCGGGAGGACCGAAGGGGGTGTCGCAGAGCTTGCAGCGCGGATCGGAGGGGATACCTCGGGAGATCCGGCGCATCCACGGGCTCCAGCAGATGTGCCCACGGGCCTCGCCCATGAGAACGCGCTGCCACTTTTCGTCCTGCGGGGTCTTCGGCTCGCTCATTGCACCTCTCGAGCCCCGGACGCTTCCGCGAGCTGCCCACGAAGCCAGTCGAGCTCGAACCGGTCGTCCGGAGCCGGGTAGCCGTCGGTCTCCCCAAGGACCGTGTCCGCGTCGCCAAGAAGCGCCCGTGCCCGGTCGTGTTCGCCCCGAGCGAAGGCTACGACGGCCTGGTTCAAGTGCCTCATCGCTACGGAGTATGCGTCGTCGGAAGCGCCGAGCTCCTCACATTCTGCAAAGTAGCGCTCCGCAGCGTCGATGTTTCCCCGACGGATCTCGATGTGGCCGAGGTTGTGGAGCTCGACGCCTACCATCCCCAGGTCGCCGAGGCGCCGATTGAGGGCGAGGCTCTCCTCGAAGAGGGCCGCGGCCCGGTCGTAATCGCCGGTGAAGCGAGTCCCCTGGGCGTGCATGTGCAGTGGCGCCTGCCCCATGGCCGGATCGAGCGCACGAGCGAAAGCGAGTGCCTGGGCTGCGAGCGAGCGAGCGCGGTCGTGCTCACCGTCGAGGAAGGCCACCCGGCTGAGCCCGAGGTGGGCGAGTGCCAACGCTTCGGGATCCTGGACCGCCCGAGCTGCCTGCAGGGAAGCCTCGCTTCTCGCCCGCGAGTCGTCTTGCGCGCCCACCATGAAGGCGAGGAGCCCGTCCCCGTACAGCGCAAGCGCCCTCGCCCGCGATGGTTCTTCCTCCCGGCCGTCCAGCACCGTGGCCAGAAACGCCCGGCCCCCGCGCGGGTCGCGGGCCATCACCCAGAGACGCCAGACATTTGCAGCGAGCTCGGTCGCTCCCTGATGGTTTCCGCTCTCGACTAGCGACCGGGCCGCAGCCGCGAACGACTCCTTCTCCGACACGAGTTGCTCCGCCCACGCGTCCTGGTCCGCGAGTACGGGACTGCCTGAAGAAGACGGAAACCTCCACTGCACCTCACGGGAACGTTCGAGCAGCCGGAATGCCTCGTCCCGACTCATATCTCGACGGCCATTCATTGCTTTGAGCCTCGGGCTGCGTCCGTTCGTGCCCGCAGGCGCCGGGCAGCGAGGTCGACGGCCTCGACGATGCCGGCGTAGCCGGTGCAGCGGCAGATGTTGCCGGCCAGTGCGTCCCTGATCTCGTGCTCGTCAGGATCCTGGTGCTCGCGCAGGTACGACTCGAGCGACATCAGGAAGCCGGGAGTGCAGAAGCCGCACTGAAGCGCGTGCGTCTCTCGAAAGGCCTCCTGGAGGGGGTGCAACTGGCCGTCGGGCCCGGCCAGGGCCTCGACGGTGCGTACAGAGCGGCCGTCCGCCTGTACGGCCAGCATCAGGCAGGAGCGGACAGGCTCCTCGTCGAGCTGAACCGTGCAGGCGCCGCAGACACCGTGCTCGCAGCCTACGTTCGTCCCGGTTAGCCCGACCTCGTGCCGGATGAAATCGGACAGAAGCGTGCGAGGCTCTACGACCGCCTCGTAGCGTCGGTCGTTGATCTCGAGTGCGATCGCGCGGGTCACGCGGCTTCCTTCGCGCGGGCGAGCGCCTTCGTCAATGCCCGCTCTGCGAGCTCACGGGCGAGCGCGCGCCGGAACTCGCGGTCGAAGGGCGCCTCGACCTCTGCGGCTGCCAGGGCAGCTGCCTCTCGGAGGTTTTTGGCACTCGTAGGCCGACCCTCGAGAGAAGCCTCCGCGGCCGCTGCCCGCCGCGGCGCCGGCCCGGCGGCGAGCAGCACTATCGAGGCCCGTTCGCAACGCCCGCGCTGGCCGAAGGTCAGCACCGCGGCTGCGCCGCCGACTGCGAAGTCTCCGTGCGTCCGTGCATGCTCGATGATGGCCGTTCCGGTGCGCGGCGGGACGGGTGGGACCTCGATCTCGACCAGGAGCTCGTCCGGCTCGAGTGCAGTCGAGAGGAATCCGAGAAAGAGCTCTTCCGCACGAAGCGTTCGTGTGCCGCGGGACGAGCGAACATGGAAGCGTGCGCCCAGAGCGGTGAGGACGGCAGGCAACTCGGAGGCAGGATCGGCATGGGCGACGGACCCGCCGGCGGTGCCGCGCGAGCGGATCTGCGGGTGGCCGGAGAGTTCGACGGCCTCGCGGAGCAGCGGCCAGTACAGGCTGACGACGCGCGACCGCTCGAGGGACGCCGCGCGGGTGAGCGCACCAATTCGCAGCACGCCGTCGCGGCGGCGCAGGTAATCGAGCTCGCCGACCCTGTTCACGTCGATGAGACGCGCTGGTCGTGCGAGCCTGAAGTTCAGGAGCGGGACGAGGCTCTGACCGCCCGCGAGCACTTTCGCGTCCTCACCGTGGCGTGCGAGGAGGGCAAGCGCTTCCTCGAGCTCAGTCGGCGCGTCGTATTCGAACCGCGCAGGCTTCACCGGCGCTCGACGACGACGATGACCTTGCGCGACCGTGCCGCGACTACGAGTCCAAGCACCGCGGCTCCAAAGAGCGCGATCCAGCCGTATCGGCGCAGCAGCGGGCCCCACGCCGCGCTCCCGACGTCGAGGACATCCTCTTTCACCGCCGCCGGAACGCCCGCGTCACCGCCGAGAACCTCCGCTTCGAGCCGGGAGGCGAACTGCTCGAGCAGGCGACCCGAGACATCCTCGAGGATCCCGCGACCGAACTGGGCCGCCCGACCGGTGATCGCGAGCTCGGTCTCGACGATGACACGCGTGGCTCCCTCCTCCGCGGGCACGAGCCGGTTGGTGATCGTCGCCGTGGCGGTGCCGTGGCCGCGCGCCTCTCGGCCCTGAACTCGAAAGGTCGCCACCCGCTCGTCCTCGTCGGCGTCTTCCAGCGTCGCGGCGCCGGTGTACTCGGTCGTCACCGGACCGAGCTTCACGCGCATGGTGCCGCGGTAGACGCCCTCCGCACCATCCGCCTCGATGGAGGCTCCCGGCAGCGCGCGGGCGACGCGCGGAACGTCCAGCAGGGTCCGCCACGTCTCCTCGAGAGATGCGGCAACAACGACTTCGTTCCTCAGCTTCATGGGCTCATTCCTCCTCGTGAAGCGCTCGCCAGAGCTTCTCTTCCGTGAACGGCGGATCGAGGCCGGCCACCCCTTTCGTGGCGAGCGCGTCTGCAACGGCATTCCCGACGGCGGCGGGCACCCCGATCGCGCCGCCCTCCCCGATCCCTTTCGCCCCCAGTGGGTTCAAGGGCGTAGGTATCTCGACGAACGCGCTCGCGATCGGCGGCACCTCCACGGCCGTCAACAGGCTGTAGTCCGCGAACGATGCGGTCCGGAGCTGCCCGCTCTCGTCGTAAACCGCCTCCTCGACGAGGCACTGGCCGAGCCCCTGAACGGAACCACCGACGACCTGTCCCTCGGCCAGAAGCGGATTCACGATGCGCCCGGCGTCGTCGGCCGCGGCCAGCCGGAGGACACGCAAGGCACCGATCGTCTCGTCGATCTCGACGACGGCGGCGTACGCGCCCGAGGAGAAGAGCAAATCCGAGCTGAACCGGGCCTGTGCCTCGAGGCCCCCCGCGGCGGCGGCGACCTCGCGCAACGTGACCGCGCGGGTTGAGTCCTCAGGGACGGCGAAGCGCCCTGCAAGCCATGCGACCTCCTCTTCGGCGGCGCCCAGGAGCTGTGCAGCAACTGGTCGTCCCTGCTCTCGGACGTTGGCCGCCGCCTGCACGATCGCCGAGCCCCCCATCGCGATCGACCGGCTCGCAAACGTCCCCGTTCCGGGCGGGACCTGAGCCGAGTCTCCCCAGCGAACCTCGACGTCGTCCGGCTCGACGCCGAGCTCGTCGGCGGCGATCTGCGCAAAAGCGGTCTCGTGGCCCTGACCGTGCGGCGAGGAGCCAGTCCGCACGACGACCAGGCCCTCGGGTGAGATCTCGACCGCTGCCGATTCCCAGAGCCCGCCGCACCGTTCGAGTGCCATCGCCACGCCGGCGCCGACGAGGCGCCCCTCGTCCTGCGCGGTTCGGCGCTCGTCGTCCCAGTTCTCGGCGTTGACGAGGCTCAGCACGGTGTCCAGGCAGCGCTCGTAGTCACCCGAGTCGTAGACCCAGCCCAGCGCCGTCTCGTAGGGAAACGCATCGCGGGAGACGAGGTTTCGCCGCCGCAGCTCGACCGGATCGATCCCCAGCTCGCGAGCAGCCAGGTCAACCATGCGCTCGATGATGTAGGCGGCCTCAGGGCGCCCCGCGCCCCGGTAGGGCCCCGTCGGAACCTTGCTCGTGGCCACACCGACGAGCTCCACCTCCGCGGCCGGGATTGCGTAGGCACCGGTCAGGAGCATGGCGGTGGTATGCGGCGAGACGGCCGTCGTCGGGTAGAGATACGCGCCCACGTCCGAGTACAGGCGAGCCCGAAGGGCGAGCATCCTCCCGTCGGCCCCGACGGCGAGCTCGACCTCGGCTTCCAGGCCGCGGCCCTGGTAGGCGGCGAGGAAGTTCTCGAGGCGATCCTCGGCCCATTTCACCGGGCAGTTCAGGTCAATGGCGAGCACCGCGGCGACGGCGACCTCCGGCGCCACCGCCCCCTTGCTTCCGAAGGCGCCTCCCACGTCGGGAACGACGATGCGCAGTCGCTCGCGGTCTCGGCCGAGCACGTGGCCGAGCTGCTCCAGCGGCCGGTGCGGCTCCTGGGCCGAGCACCGAATCGTGAGTAGGTCGGTCGACGCGTCGTACTCGGCGATGGCGCCCCTGGGCTCGATCGGAGCGGCGACGAGGCGTGGGATGCGAAAGGAAGCGGTGACAACGCGATCCGCCGCGGCGAATGCGCCGTCGACGTCGCCGCGCGAGCGTGTCCAGCGGACGAGATCGTCCCCCGTTTCCTCGTGTAAGAACGGCGGTGCAGCCGGATCGCGGCGTACGTCCAGGATCGGAGCGAGCGGCTCGTAGTCGCACAGGACGAGCTCGGCGGCGTCCTCCGCCTCCGCGCGCGTCCGGGCCACAACGGCTGCGACCGCTTCGCCGACATAACGGACCTTGTCCCGCGCGAGCACCGGATGGCCGCAGTCCGCGACCACTCCGTCTTCGATCGACCCCGCCGGCAGGCCCTGTACGCGGCTCGCGAGATCGGCACCTGTGACGACGGCTGAGACACCGGACGCCGCGCGCGCGGCCTCCACCTCAACCGTTCCGAGCCGTGCGTGCGCATGCGGGCTGCGGACGAACGCAAGCTGGAGGGCTCCCTCGGGATCGAAGTCGTCGAGGTAGCGGGCCGCCCCCGTCAGAAAGCGCGTGTCCTCGCGCCGGCGTAGGGGAAGCCCCACGTGAGTCATGGCTTGCTCTCGGAGAGGGCGCCGAGGATCACGTCGAGGGCGGCAATTCCTTCCACGGCGCCGGTTTCCGGGACGGTATCGCCGCGAATCGCACGTCCGAACTCCGCGAGCTCCTCCGCGAGCGGATCGCGCGGATCGAAGGTGACGTTCTCGACCTCGTCCTTCTTGATCAGTGAGAGGGTCGTCGCCCCGTCGACGAGCTCAGCGTCAGGCCAGACGGACATATCGACGCGGTACTCGAGCACAGCCAGAGTCCCATAGAGACGGAGAAAGAACGTGTGCGGCGAGACATAGCTTCCGGTGATGACGCCGACGGGGCCGCTCTCGAAGCGGAGCGAGACGGCGCCCACGTCGTCGATCTGCGCTTCCGTCACGAGGCGCGCGAAGACCCCGTGCGACTCGGCAACCGGCCCGAGCCAGTAGCGGAGGGTGTCCGCGTGGTGGATCCCGAGCTGCAGGAGTGGGCCACCGGGTGCGCGCTCCCGGTACCACCGCCAGGCCTCGGGGACGAGCTTGCCCGGGAGCGAGAAATTCGCCTCCGCGAGGACGACGGTGCCCAGCGCCCCTCCGTCGAGCAGGGCTTTCACGCGCCGCGCGGCCCCGAACCGGCGGAAGGCATGGCCGACGGAAAGCACGAGCCCGTCCGCCTGGAAGCGGTCGCGCATCTCCGAGCCGGCCTCGACGGTGTCGGCGATCGGTTTCTCGACGAAGACGTGCTTCCCCCGGTCTGCGCAGGCGAGCGCCTGCGGCGCGTGGAGGTCGTTCGGGGTGACGAGCAGGACGCCCTCGATCTCGGGATGCTCGATGGCAGCCTCGAACGAATGCGCCGCCTCGACGCCTCGCTCGGCAGCGAACTCCTCGCGCCGGCCCGCGTCGCGGCTGAAGCACGTGACCAGCCTGATGCCCGCCGCCCGAGAAGCTGCCGCGGCGATCCTCGGGCCCCACATGCCCGTTCCGCCGATCAGAGCCGCGCCGAGGGGGTCGGTCACGCGGCGGCGACGAGGGGCTCGAGGGGAACGTCGTGCAGCGACTCCGCACCCGCTTCGCCGACGACGGTGAGCTCTCCGAGCTGGAGGCCCATTTGCTCGTCGAGGGTGATCGGGTTCGGCTGGACGACGATGGCCATGCCGCGCTCGAACGTCGCTCCGCCGTCCTCGGGTGGATGGCCGAGCTGCGTCCGGTCGACGATCGGCGGCATGATGTCGACCCCGTACCCGTGTACGAGGTCGTCGTAGATCGCGTAGCCGGCCTCGCGGATGGGCTCGCCGGCGCGAATGACGTCGGCCTCGGTGGCGCCGGCCCGGAGCGCGGCGAGGATCGCCTCGTAGGACTCGAGTGCGACGTCGAACATCCGCTGCCACTCCGGCGTGGGGTCAGCCCCGATGAAGATGGGCCGCTGGATCTGCCCGGTGTAGCCCCAGTAGGAGGCGCTGAACTCGGTGATCACGACGTCGCCGGCCGCGATCCGGCGACGCGACGGATTCTGCGCCGGGAGGCAGCCGTTGGGTTCGTCCATGGCCATGGAGCGGAGGAACATGATTCGCGGGATGCCGCCTTCGGAGCGGTACGCGCTTTCCGCGATCGCGACGAGCTCGACGTCGGTCATGCCGGGCCGCGCCTGCTCGGCGAGCGCGAGAATCGCCCGATCGGTCAGCACGGCTCCCCTCCGCAGCCACTCGATCTCCTCGTCCGACTTGACGGCCCGCAGGCGCTGGAAGGCTGCCGTCACGTCGACGAGCTCGAGATCCGGCAGGGTCTCTCGGAGGCGTTGGTGGTGCGCGTACGGCATTCCCATCGAGAACTTCGAGTTCACACCAACGAGCCCCACGCGCCCTCGCTCGAGGCCGACATCGACGAGCCGCGTGGCCACGGCGGCAGCGGGGTCGTAGCCGCCCCATTCGACGATCGGGACGTCGCTCACCTCGCGGGCGTTCGGAACGTGGTTGGTGAGACCCGTGTAAAGGGCGGCCTCCTGCGCGTCGTCCTTCGGCACGACGAGATACGAGTGATGGAGATCGAGATGGTTCGAGAGCCAGAAGGCGTTCGCCATGTTCCCGCGGCTCACACCCGAGTTGCCGAAGAGCACGAGCGCTTCGACGTCTGCGTCTCGCATGAGGTCGCGCGCAAGCACAAAACGCCGCTCCATCTCCCCGGGCGAGAACTTATCCCACATCTGCGAGCTCCTTTCCAATCCAGTCCGCGACGAGCGGCCGGTACTTGTACGGGACGTTGTTGCAGACGTGGGTGCCCTCCTCGAAGAGGACGAATCGGGCGTGAGGGGCCTCGGCGGCGATCCGGGCCGTCTGCTCCCACGGGATGATGCGGTCGAGCTTGCCGGTGACCATGAGTGCCGGCTGGCGGAGTTCGCCGATGACGTCTCTCAGGTCGAGGTCGAGCGCCCTTTGTCTCGCCTCCTCATCGTCTGCAGCTCCCGAGTGGTGTCTGAACGTGTCGCGCGTCAGCGGAGGAAGGTCACCCCAGCATTCGCCCATGTTGAACGGGCCGCTGACCCCGGCGACCGCCCGGATCCGCGGCTCGCCGGCGCCCGCGCGAGGCGCGTAATACCCGCCCAGGCTGACCCCGACGGCTCCGACACGGTCGAGATCGATGTCCTGCCGTCCGCCGAGCGCGTCGAGCGCCGCCGCCACTGCACGCTCGTAGTCCGGCCGGATGTGGGTTACGAAGCCGCTCTCACCCTGCCCGGGACCATCGAGCGAAAGCGTCGCGAGGTCGCGCCGGAGAAAGACGTTCTCCCAGTTGAAGAACTCCTCCTTGGTCGAGTCCAGGCCGGGTATCAGCAGAACGAGCGGCGGGCGCGCCTCGCTCCCGGGGCGGCGGAGGTTCCCGACGAGCTTCGTGTCCTCGAAGGGAATCTCGATTCGCTCCGCCTCCGAGTCGAGGTGACGGTGAGCCGCATAGGTGCACTCGATCGCGTGCACGGTCGCTTCGCGGTGTCGCGCGAGGTCGAGCGTCCAGACGAACTTGGCAAAGTGGTACGACAGGGCGGCGCGTATGAACGCCTCGCCCGCAGTCAAGCCGTCCCCCGCCTCCTCGGCCTCGTCAGCGAGGGCGCGATGCTCGCTCGCGCTCTCCGTCCAGGCGTCGAGCCACTCGTCCCAGCGCTCGATCCGCGCGGTCGTCCGTAGGAAGTCGTTGAAGTCGACGCCCTGTGAGACGAAGCGCGGTGCCCAGTTCGCGATCGCAGCTTCGACCCGCGCGTCAGGCACCGGCAACCACCTGCTCGAGCGATAGCCCGAGATCTTCGAGGAGGACGGCCGCCGTGTTCCGGCCGGGCGCCGCCGAGACGGACCCACCTGGATGCGTGGTCGCGCCCGTCTGGTACAGGTTGGAGATCGGCAGTCGCGGCTGAAAGCGAAGGGCGCCCGACTGCGACGGCCCGAGATCGCCTCCGTGGCACGTCCCGCGCCAGTTGTGCGCGTTCATGCGCTCGAGATCGAGCGGGCTCTTGACCACCTGCGCGAGAATCGTCTCCTCGGTCATGTTCGGCGCGTAGCGGCGCAGCTCGGCGAGGTTCCGCGCCGCCGCCTCCTCTTTGACGTCGTCCCACCGCTCCGGGCCACCTTCGGCGAGCTCGTAGGGCTGGAACCCGATCACCTTGAGCGCGTGCCTGCCGGCGGGAGCACGAGAGGGATCGGCGACCGTTGCGCAGACGACGAGCAACACCGGTTCGTCCAGGGCGAGAAGTCCGCGCTCGGCCTCCGACCCGACGCGAAGGAGCCGATCGACCGACGCAGCCGTCCCGGAGGCGACCGGGGTCACCGGGCCGCTGTCCCCTGCATACCTGGGCGCCTCCGTAGTGGCCAGGTGCGTAGGAAAGAGGCTGATGCCGCCCCTCCAGGAATCGACCGCGTAGACGAACTCATCACCCCAGTCGTCCGTTGGCGCCAGCTCGACGAGCTGCTTGACGTGGATGGTGGACACGACCGCCTTCTGCGCGAGGAAGCGCTCCCCGTCCTCGGTCTCCACGCCCTTGCACCGCCCTCCCGCGAGGATGAGGCCGCTTACCCGCCGGCCGGTGAGGATCGTGCCTCCGTGTTCCTCGATCAGCCGCGCGAGTGCGAGCGGCAGCGCGGCGGAGCCTCCCCGTGGAAACGTCCAGCTGTGCTGCTGGCGGCCGTAGGTCAGTGAGTACGCGAGGAGCCCGGTGCCGGGCCGCTCGGGCGGCTGTACCGTCATGAGGCTCATCCAGAGCATGAAAGCGCGCGTGTGGGGGTCCTCGAACTGGCCGCGAACGACGTCCCAGGCGCTCATAGCCAGTCGGCGCCGCCATTGCCCGTCGAGCACCTCCTCCGGGCGTGGTGCGCTCCCGATGGGGTTGTTCCGGTAAGCCCCGAAGACCTGCTTGACGGCGTCGTAGTCGCTGATCAGGCGACGGTAGGCGTCGGCGTCCGCACGCGAGAACTTTGCGAACTCTTCGCACGTGCGCTCCAGGTCGCGCCACTGCGTGATCGAGGTGCCGTCCGGGAAGGGGAGGTGCACGACAGGGTCCGGATGGAGGTACTCGAGTCCGTACTCCTCGAGTCGGAGCTCGCGGATGGCCGGGTTCGCCTGGATGAGGTTGTGCGCAGTCGAGCACGAGTCATGCAGGAATCCAGGAAGCGTCAGCTCCTCCGTTGCGGTATTGCCGCCGACCACAGACCGAGCCTCGAGCACGAGCACCTGAAGCCCTGCGCACGCGAGATAGGCGGCCGAGACCAGGCTGTTGTGCCCGGCCCCTGCCACGATCACATCGGGCTCCGAGGTCATCGAATAGCCTTCGGTTCGTGGCGCGCATCAGCTACGTGGACCCGGGCTCTCTGATCGACCCCGAGCTGGTCGACTACCTCGAGCAGGCCCGCCGCTTCGGGACTCCGCGGCCCGAGACCCAGGCGATCCGGTCCCACGTTCCCGCCGTCGCGAAGGCCTTCTCCCGTGCGTGGAACACGATCTTCCGGGAAGGGCTCGTCGAACATCCACTCAAAGAGCTCTGCCGCGTTTACGTCTCGAAGACGATCGACTGCCATTACTGAGGGTCGCAACGGTCTCTCCGGGGCGGAGAGCAAGGGTTGACCGAGCGGGACTACGAAGACCTCCTCGACTTCGAGAGCTCCGACCGCTTTGGGGAGCGGCAGAAGGCGGCACTGCTCTACACGAGCATGCTCGTCTGGAATCCGGAGGGCGCCGACGAGGCCCTCTGGGCCCGCCTGCGCCAGCACTTCACCGACGAGCAGATCGTCGAGCTCGGCTCCTTCGTCTGTCTGACCTACGGCCAGCAGCGGGTGATCAAGACCTGGGGCGTCGGCCACGGTGAGCTTCTCGCGGATACGACCGCCGGGCTTGCTCCGAGCAAGGTGGAGAGCTAGGTGGCGCACCTCCCGGGAACTGCCGCCGAGATTCGCGGCCGCGTGCCGGCCGTGCTCGAGTCGTACGAGTTCATCCGCGCCAACGTCCTTCGCGGCGGAGTGGCCGACCCGGCGCTCAAGGACCTCTGCTTCCGCTACCTCGCCGAGGACCCGGAGACGATGGACTTCGACCGCTTCGAGGGACGGGAGCGCCTCGCTCTCGACTGGGCGCACGCGATCGCCTGGGACGCGGATGCGGCGGATGATGCCCTCTGGGATCGGCTGCACGCGGAGTTCAGCGAGCAGGAGCTGGTCGACCTCGGGTGCGCGATCGGCTTCGAGCTCGGGCAGCAGCACTGGCGCCGGACCATCGGCCTGCCCGCGCGCGATGAGCCCGCTCAAGCCTCGCGCTCCTGACCGAGGAGCCGCTGCGCGTTCCCTCCGAGTATTGCCTGTTCCTCGTCGGGAGCCAGTCCGAGCGCGCGGACGATCTCGGCCGGGCGTTCGACACCCATGTCGAAGGGGTAGTCGGAGCCGCAGAGCACCCGGTCTGCTCCGACAAGAGCAACCAGCTCTCTGAGTACGCTCTCGTCGTGCGTGACGGTGTCGAAGTAGAAGCGGCTGACCGAGTCGTCCGGCGACTCGCCGAGGCGTGAGCGGGCCTGCGCTTGAAAGGAGTGCGCATGGCGAAGCCGCCCTCGTAGGGCGGGGAGCGCCCCGCCACCGTGCGCGAGCAGGACGCGGAGCCCCTGGTGACGCTCGAGAACGCCTGCCATCACCATGTGAGCCGCGGTGATCGTCGTCTCGAGCGGATTCCCGACTGCGTTCCAGAGGTAGAAGTCGTCGAAGACCCGCTGGTCGAAGCCGCGTGTGGTCGGGTGGATGAAGACGAGAGCGCCCGTCTCCTCGGCCGCCGCCCAGAAATCTTGGAAGCGCTCGGCACCGAGGTAGTCGCCGTCGTAGCTCGCGGCGACCTCGACGCCGGCGAGGCGCCCGTCCCCCATCAGCTCGACCAGCCCGTCGGGATGCTCGAGGTGGACGGTCCCGAGTGCCGCCACCCGCTCCCCGACCATGGCCGCGAGCGACTCGTTCTGCCGAGCCGGCTCGCGTCCAAGCAGCGTGACCCAGGGGCAGAGGACGACCACGTCTACGCCCGCCCGATCCTGCTCCTGCAGGATGCGCTCGAGATCGACGAACTCGCGGACTGCGGAGCGGATCGAGCGGCCCTCGAAGTCCACCACCTGACCACCGTCCTCCCAATGAACGTCGGCTCCCAGGTTGGGAACGATGACGTGCGCGTGCACGTCGACGATCACCGCTCAGGCCTCGAGCACGAGGAGGAGACCGCCCGCGACGACGAGGGCGCCGCCGGCCCAGATCGGCGCGTTCACGCGCTCCACATCACGCCCCATCAGCATTGGCGAGAGCAGGAGGACGACCGGCACGGAGAGGAGGCCGAGAGCGAGCACGACCGCGACAGCAGTGTGGTCGAGCGCGACCCAGCGCGCCCACACTGAGAGCCCGACCATCACGCCGGCCACGAGCTTGAAGCCAAGGGCGTCCCACGAGCCCAGCGCGGGCCCTTCGACACGCGGTCGCAGAGGAAGGGCGAGCCCGTAGACGGTGACCGCGACAAGCATGCCGAGCGTCAGACCTAGGAGCGGCGAAGACAGACCCTCGAGTCCCTCCTTGATGAGGATGGGGCTTACGGACCATGCGATAGCAGTCCCGAGCCCGGGCAGAGAGTCCCGCCAACCGACGTCCCATCCCACCTCGGCGACCCGCTCGAGCGAGACGACGAGGGCGCCGCCCAGCACGAGCGTGATCCCGAGCCAGGCAATGAGGTGGGGGAACTCGTGGATCGTGACCGCGGCGATCGCCGCGCCGAAGAGCGGGTTTGTGGCGAGAAGAGGGCTCGTCCGCGCCGCCCCGACGCGCATCTGGCTCATGTTCAGGAGCGTCCAGCCGAGGAAGAAGTGGATGAGGCCCGCGAGCGAGAAGTACACGAGCGAGATCGTCGTGGCGGTCCCGAAAAGACTGAGATCTTCCGTGACAGCGCTTGCGAGCGCGAGCACGGCGAGCGCCACCAGAAGCTGGAGGAACGTCGCGAGGTACGCGTCGCTCATGCCGCCGACTGCACGGCGGTTGAGCGTCTGAAAGACTCCGAAGCCGAGTCCGGCGGTTGCCGCCAGCAGAGGTCCCGTCACGGGCGAGTGACTCTGGTTTCCGTTCGTTCCTCGGGATTACCGGTCGCCTTTCGTGCAGCGGCAGCGGCGCTTCCGCCGAAGAAGAGATCCCCCATCTCCGGGTTCGCCAGCAGGTCCGCGGCTCGGTCCGCCAGGATGACCCGTCCGCTTTCCATCACCACCCCCTGCATGGAGAGACCAAGGCCGAACCGGACGTTCTGCTCCACGAGCAGCACCGTCTTGCCGGCCTCCTTCATGAGGCCGATCGAGTCGGAGACGTTTTTCAGCGCCTTCGGGTCGAGCCCGAGTGACGGCTCGTCAAGCAGGACGAGAACCGGGTCGAGCATCAAGCTGCGGGCGAACTCGACCATCCTGCGTTGGCCGCCTGAGAGGTTTCCAGCCTTCTCATCGGCTCGCTCGCGGACGAGGGGAAACAACCCTTCGAGATTCGCGTACCGCTCCCGGACGACCTGGCGCTCGCGGCGGATGACGTATGCGCCCATGAGGACGTTCTCGCGCACCGTCAGATTCGGAAAAAGCCCGTGTGACTGCGGCACCTGGACGATTCCAAGCGAGAGGATGTGCGCGGGATCACGTCGCCCGATCTCCTCGCCGTCGAAGCGGACGGTGCCGACCCGCGGTACGAGAAGGCCGCTCACGACGCGCAGGACGGTCGACTTTCCCGCCCCGTTCGGACCGACGATGCACGTGACGGATCCCGGCTCCACGGCCAGGTCGAGTCCCTGGAGGACGTCGCCTCCGCCGTAGCCCGCGTGGACGTCCGAGAGCTCGAGCAGCACTAGCTCACGCCTGCCTGCTGGTCGGCCACGTAGTGCTCCCCCAGGTATGCGTCGAGCACTCGCTCGTCTCGCTGGATCTCGGCCGGGGTGCCACGGCAAATGCAGCTTCCACGTGCCAGGACGAGGACCGGATCGCAGAGCCCGAGGACCATCGGCATGTTGTGCTCGACGATCAGAAACGTCTTTCCCTGCCGGTTCAGTTCTCGGATCATCTCGACGATGTGGTCGACGAGCGTTGGATTGATACCGCCGGCCGGCTCGTCGAGCATGATCAGGCGCGGGTCGAGCATGAGTATCTGGGCCAGCTCGACGAGCTTCTGCTGCCCGAAGGAGAGCGCGGCTGCACGCTGCTCGGCGAAGGCGCGCATTCCAACGAAGTCGAGGAGCTCCTGGGCCCGCTGTGCCTCGGCCCCGCTGACGGCGTCGGCGGCGAGCTGACGCCAGGAGAAGGAGCGAAGCGGGGCGACGACGTTCTCGAGCACGGTCATCTCGCGGAAGAGGCGCGTGATCTGGAAGGTCCGGCCGATTCCCCGGTGCGCACGCTCCCACGGGGGCAGGCCGTCGATCGGAGCGCCGTCGAACCGGATCTCGCCGGAGTCCGCCGACATCGTCCCGTCGATGATGTTGAAGAGCGTCGTCTTTCCAGACCCGTTCGGACCGATCAGCGCGGTGATCGTCCCCTCTTCGACTTCGAGGGCGCAGCCGTCGAGTGCCCGCAGGCCTCCGAAGCGCCGGCTGACGTCCCGCACCTCCAGAAGTGAGCGGCCGGTTCCATGGGCCGGCTCCGGCTCAGCGTCAGCCTCACGAACGGCGACTGGTCGTTCGATACGAGCGCCGACCAGCGCCGCCTTGCCGGCACCGCGCCAGCGAGCCCAGAGCTCGGCGACGCTCGGGATCACGCCGCGGGGGAGAAAGAGGACGACGAGCGCAAGCAGGCCTCCGAAGAAAATCAGCCGCTCGTTCCCACCCGAGAATTCGTTGTTCGTGATCTCGTTCAAGGGCTCGAGGATGAAGGCGCCGAGCACCGGCCCCAGGATCGTTCCCCGCCCACCCAGGAGCACGGCCAACACCACCTGGACGCTGACGACGATGTCGAACATCCCCCGTGGATCGATGAAGGTGAGGTAGTAGGCGTAGAGGCCGCCTGCCGCGCCGATGAAGATCGCGCTCGCGACGAAGCTGAGAACCTTGTAGACGGACGTGTTCACGCCGACGCTCGCAGCCTTGCTCTCGTCCTCCCGGATTGCGATCAACCCCATGCCGAGCTTCGTGCGCCGGATCCACCAGGACATGGCGACCGAAAGGAGCATGAGGCCCAGCAGGCTGTAGTAGAACGGCCAGTTCTGGTAGTCGATGTTCCAGAGCGGCAGCGGCAGCGAGAGGCCGTGGTTCCCGTTCGTCAGGTCAGACCAGTTGAGGGTCACGATCTGCATCACGAAGAGGAACGCGATCGTGAGGATCACGAACGCGTGACCGCGGGTCCGCGTGAGGACCGAGCCGACGACGGCCGCGAAGATGCCCGCGACAACCGCCGAGATCGGGATGAACCAGAAGGGAGAGGCGCCCTCGAACACCTTCACCGCGAAGAGCGCAGTCGTGTACGCGCCGATCCCGAGGAACGCGCTCTGCCCGAGCGACACGTAGCCCGTGAAGCCCGAGATGATGTTCCAGCCGCTCCCCATGATCGCGAGCAGGAGCGAGAGGATGATCATGTTCTGGTAGTAGAGGTCGTCCGAGACGACCGGGTAGAGCATGAGAAAGACGAGCGCAAGCCCCACGACCACGCGCCACCCGTGTGCCGTCACGAACCCAGGGACGCCGGTACGGCGCGCCGGGCCCGCCTCAGCAGTCGTCACACGACCACGTCCTCCCTCAGCTTTGCGCCCATGATCCCCTGCGGTCGCGCGAGCAGGACGACCATGATGACTGCGTAGGGCACCATCGTCGCCCACCGCGGCGAGATGTACGTCACCGTCATCGTCTCCGCAACTCCGAGGGTAAGCGCACCCACGAGCGCGCCCGGCAGGCTGCCCATGCCGCCGAGGACGATGATGCCCAGGAGCCGCGAGATCCACTGGTAGTGCGAGCCGGGGAGGAACGGATAGAGCACCGACGCAATCGACCCTCCCGCGCCGGTCGTCGCCACGCCAAGCGCGAACGTGAGCGCAGCGACCTTGCGTGCGTTCACTCCGACGAGCCGCGCCGAGCTGACGTTCTCCGAGACCGCCCGGATGGCCCGCCCAAGCCATGTCCGCGTCAACATCATGTAGAGCGCTGCGAGGACGCCGACCGCGATCGCGCATCCGAACAGCTGCGCCTTCGGGAAGTAGAAGCTTCCGGCCCGGAAGGACTCGTCCACGTACCCCGGGGTGGAGGAGTGGTAGGTCGTGGACCACACCAGTCCCATGATCCCCTCGAGGACGAGTGCGAGTGCAAACGTGAGCAGCACGGACGTGGACGCCGGCCTACCCGAGATCCACTGAATCGTCAGCCGGTAGATCACCCACCCGATCACGAACATCGCCGGCGTCGTGATCAGCGCTCCGAGCAGCGGGTCGATCCCGACCTCTTTCCAGAGCGCCCAGGTGATGAACGCCGAGAGGATGATGAGCGCCCCCTGAGCGACGTTGATCACGTCCATCACTCCGAAAATCAGCGTCAGCCCCGACGCGAGGAGCGCGTAGACCCCTCCGATCATGAGGCCGAGGATCAATGCCTGGACGAACTGGGTCACAGCCGCGTTCCGAGGTAGCGGCGAGGGCGGGGACCCTCAGGCCCCCGCCCCGTCTCACCTGTTGCTAGTTTGACCAAGCCGGCTTCGGGTTGACGATGGTGTCCGAGGTCGCGGCGTCCTCCGGCACGACGATCTCCTCGTCGCCGTTCTGCCACTGGGCGAGGAGGAACGCCTGCTCGGGCGCGCCGGTCTCGTCCCAGCTGAGTGGACCGAGGATCGTGTCGACTTTGTTCTCCCGCAACCAGTCCGCGAGCTTCGTCTGGTCGAGTTCGCCGACCTCCTCGACCGCCTTCTGGAGCACCTGCGCGGCGGCGTAGCCGTCCGCCGCGTCCTCGGGCGGATCCGTGTCGTACTTGGCCTTGTAGGCGGCCAGGAACTCCTCATTGCCGGGGGTGGGCGAGTCCACGTGGTAGCTGACCGCGTAGAACACACCCTCCGTGTTCTTGAGGCCGACCGCGTCCGAGTATTGATCGGCGAACGAGGGCGTCGAAGCCTGGAACATCTGCTTCGGGCTGTACCCGACCTTGATCAGGGAGCGGATGAGGTTGACGCCGTCCGCGAGACCCGCGGAGCCTTGCGCGATCACGTCGGGCTTCTTCGAGGCGACCGCTGCTGCCGCCGCGTCGAAGTTGACTGTCTCCGGCGGGTACACCTTGCTGTAGACGGTTTCCACGCCGGCAGCCTCGAGCTTCTCCTTGATGCCCTCGGCCACGGGTCCGCCGAACGGGTCGTCGGCGATGACGTAGGCGGCCGTTTTCGGCTTCTGATCGGCCGGCAACCCGGTCACCCATTCGGCGAAGAGATCCGCCTGGTGCTGCGATGTCGCCTGCTGCGCGAAGAACAGATACTTGAACCCGCGGCTGAACATCTCCGGCGAGCCTCCTGCCGGCTCCACGAAGAGCATCTTGTTCCGCTCGGCCACTGCCGACGCCGGGAGGTTCAACAGTGAGGAGAACGTGCCGAGCAGAAGATCGACCTTCTCCTTCTGGATCAAGGCGTTGTAGTCGGAGACGATCACGTTCTGGTCGCTCTGGTCGTCCTTGATGATCAGCTCGACTTGCCTTCCGAGCAGGCCGCCGTTCTTGTTCACGAGCTCTTTCCAGATCTCGTATCCCTGCTTTGCAGCCACCCCGGGCTCGGCGAAGTCGCCCGTAAGCGGCAGCGATGCGCCGATCCTGATCGGCTCGCTGCTCGCGGCAGTATCGGTTCCTGCTCCGCTCCCGCTGTTCCCGTCGTCGCCACCGCATCCGGCTGCCAGCGCGGCCGCGACGACAGCGAGGGCCAGGAACATGATGAACCGCAGCTTCCGTTTCATGAAAGACCTCCGTGGCCGTGGTTGGCTTCCTCTTCAGTCAGGCGAGCGTTCGCTACGTCCAACCTTCTTTCTCGCTTGCTTTCCGCCTTGCTCCGATCAGACGACATGGATCTCCGTTCCGAATTCGTTGATAGGGCTCGCACCGTCGTCGGTGACGTAGAGCGTGTCCTCGATACACGCCGAGCCCACACCGGGAACGAAGATGCCAGGCTCGATGTTCAGGAAGCTCCCGGCTCGGAGCTCGGCCGTTTCACCTTTCGCGACAACGGGTCGGACGGAAGTGGTGATTCCAGTCGTGTGGCCGAGATAGATGTGGTTCGAGTACTCCGCGTACCCGGCTTCCTCGACCACGCGGTTCGCCCGCTCCCAGAGCTCGCCGCCGGTGATCCCGGCCCGCGCCTCCGAACGCATGACCCGGTAGATCTCCGTGGTTGCGTCGTAGATTCGCCGCTGCTCGTCATTCGGCTCGCCCACCGAGATCGTCCGGTCCGAGTCCGTGTAGTAGCCGGCGTGTGATGCGCTCAGGTCGAGCCAGAACATCTGACCCTGCTGCAGCGGCTCGGACGAATACAGGAACGGCCGCACGTTGCTGATCGCGTCGCTGAACGAGCCGATGTTGATGTGCGTCGAGACGCCGCTCCCGTGGAGAAACTCCGCACCGAGCGACGCCATTGCGCGTAGCGAGGCGAAGCAGACCTCGTATTCGGGGACCCCGGCGCCGGCCGTCTCGACCGCCGCGGCAAACCCGGCGTCGGCCACGCGCGCGGTGGCACGAATCATCTCTCCGTCGTAGGCGGAAGGGGACCCGACGAGCTCCTCCCAAACGGGGATCGCCTCGACGTAGATCGCGTCGGGGAGCGCGTCACGCAGGACGTCGCCGTAGATGCTCGGCATCACACCTGCGAAGACGCCGACGCGGGGGCTCGGAGCGCTCGCCGTCTGCACCGCTTGGCGGATCGTCGATTGAAGCTCATCGGCGAGCCATCTCCGCGCGGGATTCGGGTACTGGCGCACGTCCTCCACCCACGACATCCTGGCGGCCTCTTCCAGATGCCAAGGTTGGTCGATCAGGAGGACCGGTGGCCTTTCGAGCGGGATCACCAGCAGTGAGCTTGCGCCCGGGAAGACGTGAACATAGCCCGCGAGATAGCGAGTCATCTCCGGGCTGCCCGAGGAGCCGTAGAGGAGCAGCACGTCAATCTCGTGCCTCTCCATCGACTCGCGCGTGCGCTTGAGCCTGCCGGCCTGTTCCTCGACGGGCGGCTGTGGGGCACGGCCCTTCGCCTTCTCGACCTCTGCGTCGCGGTCCAGCGTCGTGCTCATCCTCATGCCACCAGGCCCGCCGGCTCTTCCATCAGGCCGGCAAGCGTGTCCAGGAACTGAGCCCCCCGCGCGCCGTCCACTGCGCGATGGTCGAATGAGAGGCACACGGCGAGCGTGGGGCGGATCTCAGCCTTGCCGGCAAGCGGAATGACCCGGTCCGTGATCCGGCCGACTGCAAGGATCGCTGCCTGAGGTGGGTTCACGATCGCGGCGAAAGCATCGACGCCGTACATGCCCAGGTTCGAGACGGTGAAGGTGCCGCCGGAAACGTCCTCCGGGCGGAGTCGCCCGGAGCGGGCCGCTTCCACGAGCGCCCTTCGGCGGGCGGCGAGCTCGTGCAGTTCGAGACGGTCCGCGTCGTGGACGACCGGGACGACGAGCCCGTCGTCGAGCGCGACGGCGATCCCGACGTGCACACCTGCAGACGCCAGGACTTTTCCGTCGCGCCAGGACGCGTTCACACGCGGGTGCTCGCGGAGCGCCGCGGCGCAGAGCTTGACCAGCAGGTCGGTATGCGTCACGCCCTTGTAGCCGGCCCGGCTGCGCAGACTTTCGCGCCAGGCGAGCAGCCTGGTCGCCTCGACCTGGCGGAAGAGAAAGAAGTGCGGCACTGTGCGCCAGCTCTCTGACATGCGCTCGGCCATCCGCGTCCAGACGGCCCCGAGGGGGAGCTCCTCGCCAGCCTCGAGACTGGACGGCGGGGCATCCGCGATCGCGCCGTTTCCGCCGAGTTCCTCGACGTCGGCCGCCACGACGGCTCCGTGGGGCCCGCTGCCTGCCACAGCTGCGAGCTCGATCCCGTGCTCCTGCGCGAGCCGCCTTGCCTTGGGGGAGGCCAGCTGCCGGCGGGAGGACCGGCTCTGTGTCGCAGCGATCGTCTCCGGTTTGGTGTCCGCCACCGGCTGCGGCTCCGCGCTGCGCGTTGCCGCTGCGTCCACGGCCTCGGGCTCCGGTACAGGCTCACCGGCCGCCACGATTACGGCGACGGCCTTGCCGACGCTCACCTCGTCGCCCTCAGCGGCACGAAGCGCGATCGTGCCGTCAGCGGGTGCCTCCACCTCGACGGTGACCTTGTCGGTCTCGATCTCCATGAGCGGCTCGCCCTTGGACACCGCGTCGCCGTCCGTCTTCAGCCAGCGGAGGATCTTCCCCGTCTCCTGCGCCATCCCCAGTGCCGGCATGATCACGTCGGTAGCCATCTAGGGATCGACCGCCGCTCCCTCGAGGCGCGCGGAAGCCACGACTTGTTGGACGCTACCGCCCCCTTCGAGGCGATTCAGGTTCGACTGGGACTCCCGGACACCGGGGAGCGGTCCGCCGACCGTGTAGTGGCCTCCGCCCGCCACCATCAGCTCCTCGGCCGGGAAGCGGGTGATCACCTCACAGCCGTCGGCGGTGACGACGAGCTGCTCCTCGATCCGGGCAGCAGACCAGCCGTCGGCTGCGGGCCAGAACGTCTCGAGCGCGAAGACCATGCCAACCTCGACCGTCTCCGGATGATCGAAAGAAACGAGGCGGCTGAAGATCGGCTTCTCCCAGATCGAGAGACCGACCCCGTGCCCGTACTGGAGCGCGAATGCCGCCTCCTCGTCCGGAAACCCGAATTCCTCGGCCGCGGGGAACGTCGAGACGACCTCCGCGGTCGTCACCCCTGGCCGGATCATCGAAATCGCGTGGTCGAGGATGTCCCGACACCGCTTGTAGGCGTCCACCTGCGCCAGCGAGGCGCTGCCGACCGCGAACGTCCTGTAGTAGCAAGTCCGGTACCCGTTGAAGGCGTGGAGGATGTCGAAGTAGGCAGGGTCGCCGGGACGCAGCATCCGATCGGTGAAGACGTGCGGGTGTGGGCTGCACCGCTCGCCCGAGATCGCGTTCACGCCCTCGACGTGCTCCGAGCCGAGCTCGTACAGGACGCGGTTGACGAGCGCGACGCAGTCGTTTTCGCGCATTCCGGGACGCATCGCGCGGAAGAGCTCCTCGTACGCGGCATCGACCATGGCGCAGGCCGTGTTCAGCAAAACGATCTCGTCGCCGGTCTTGAGCTTACGGGCGTCCTGCATGAGGGCCTGTCCGTCGACGACCGTGATCCCGGCCGCCTCGAGGGCGCGGAGCACGGGTAGCTCGACGACGTCGACGCCGAGCGGCTCTCCGAGGAGACCGCGCGCCTCGAGCTCGACGCGGATCTTCTCGGCCACGACCTCCGCCCGCCCCTCGACCGAGCCGCGCAGCGTCGAAATGCCGGCCCGCGAGCGCTCCTCTCCAAGCCACGGGTTGTAGAGCTTGTGGTGCCGCGCCGCCGAGCCGAAATCCCACATGATCGGCTCGTCGCCCTGTGGGAGGAGGCAGAAGCGGATCAGCTTGTCCATCGCCCACGTGCCGATGTGCGTGGCCGTGATGTAGCGGATGTTGGCCATGTCGAAGCAGAGGAGTGCGCCGAGCTCGGAGTCGGCGAGGTGCTGCTTCGTACGGGCAAGGCGGTCGCGGCGGAGCCGGTCGAAGTCGACCCGCTGCTCCCAGTCCACCGCCATCGTGCCGAAGGTCTTCAGTGCCACGCTATGCCTTTCCCACCAGGGCCTTGGCCACTTCGAGCACCCGTTCCGGGGACGGCACCGTTTGATCCTCGAGAACCGGCGAGAAGGGGATCGGGACATCCAGCGCGGCCAGGCGTTTGACCGGAGCGTCGAGATGCCAGAACGCCTCGTCCGCAAGGACGGCGGCCAGCTCGGCCGAGACGCCGTAGCTCGTGTGCCCCTCGTCGACCACGAGCGCGCGCCCGGTCTTGGTGACCGATGCGACGAGCGTCTCCCGGTCGAGCGGCACGAGCGTACGGGGATCGACGACTTCGGCACTGATTCCTTCCTGTTCCAGGAGTTCCGCCGCCTCGAGCGCGACGTACACCATGGAGCTCGTCGCGACGATCGTCAAATCCTCCCCCTCCCGCTTCACGTCGGCGACGCCCAGGGGCAGCGTGTACTCCTCCTCCGGCACCGGCCCCTTGGTCGCGAACATCATCTTGTCCTCGAAGAAGACGACCGGGTTGTCGTCCCGGATGGCCGACTTGAGCAGACCCTTGGCGTCGTAGGGGGTTGAAGGGACGGCAACTTTGAGCCCAGGGACGTGCGCAACCCAGGCGTGGAGACTTTGACTGTGCTGGGCGGCAGAGCGACGAGTCGCTCCCAAAGTCGTCCGGATCGTGAGGGGGGCCTTCAGTCTCCCACCCGACATGTAGTGGATCTTGGCCGCCTGGTTTGCGACCTGGTCCATGACGAGCGTCAGAAAGTCCCCGAACATGATGTCGACGACCGGTCTCATGCCGGTCATTGCGGCGCCGAGCCCGATGCCCGAGATACCCGCCTCGGAGATCGGCGAGTCGATCACGCGCTCCGGGCCGAACTCCTCGACGAGTCCGGACATGACCTTGAATGGCGTCCCGGCCTCCGCCACGTCCTCGCCCATGATGAAGACGGTCGGGTCGCGGCGAAGTTCCTCCGCGAGAGCTTCGTTGACTGCCTGCGCGAGCGAGATCTCCCGCGTTCCGGAGTGCTCCTTCGGGAGCGCCTTGAGGCTAGGCGTAGACGTGCTTGATCACCTCGCTCGGATCGGGATAGGGCGCCTCGATCGCATGCGCGACCGCATCCGCAACCTCCTGCGCGACCCGCGTCGCGACGTGCTCGAGCTCCGCCTCGTCCACGCCGTCGGCGACGAGCCGATCGGTGTGCAGCCTGAGCGGGTCACGCTCGCCCTGCCAGCGTTCCTCTTCTTCCTTCGATCGGTAGTACGCGCGATCGACGTCGCCGACGTGGTGGCCGTGGTAGCGGTACGTATGGAAGAGGAGGAACCCAGGCCCCTCGCCCGCGCGCGCGGACGCGACTGCGCGGGAAGTCGCCCCGTAGACCTCGTAGACGTCCTGGCCGTCGGCCTCCTCTGCCGGGATGCCGAACGCGGTGGCGCGAGCCGAGATGTCGCCGGCGGTCGTCTCCGAGTAATGGGTGTACTCGTTGTAGAGATTGTTCTCGCAGACGTAGACCACGGGCAGCTTCCAGAGCGACGCCATGTTCATGACCTCGTAGAGAACTCCCTGGCCGAGCGCGCCCTCGCCGAAGAAGCAGACGGCGACCTGGTCCGTCCCGCGGGCCCGCGCGGAGAAGGCGGCCCCGGTCGCGATCCCGGTCGAGCCACCTACGATCGCGTTCGCACCGAGATTCCCATGCTCGTGGTCGGCGATGTGCATGGAGCCGCCCTTGCCACGGCAGTAGCCCTCCTCCTTGCCGAGAAGCTCGCAGAACATGCGCTTGACGGACGCGCCCTTCGCCAGACAATGCCCGTGCCCGCGGTGCGTGCTCGTGATGTAGTCGGCGTCCGTGAGCGCCTCGCAGACACCAACGGCGACTGCCTCTTCGCCGATGTACAGATGGGCCAGCCCGGGCATCTTGGCGCCCCGGTAGAGCTCGTTCACGTGCTCCTCGAACGTCCGGATGCGCTGCATTTGCTCGTACATCCGCAGCGCGAGCTCCGGGGAGATCTCCGCAGGGCGAGTCTCGGCCGTGCTCATGAGGGCTGCCTCTCCGGCACGCCGGCCATGCGCGCTAGCACCTCGAAGACGACGGCGAAGTCGTGGTGTGCGAGGCCCATTCCTCGTGCCGCGGTCAGCAACTCGTTGGAGATCGCAGTCGTCGGCATGGGGACGTCGAGCTCCCGGCCGAGGTCGAGTGCCAGGAGCATGTCCTTCTGCATCATGTTCACGTTGAACCATGCTTCCTCGGGCTGCTCGAGCACGAAGGGGGCGCGGTACTTCAGCATCGGCGAGGCGATCACGCTGGAGAGCATCACGTCGAGCGCAACCTCGCGGTCGATGCCGTCCTTCTCGGCAAGCAAGAGGCCTTCCGAGAAGGCCACCATCTGCACCTGCAAGCTCAGGTTGATTGCGATCTTCAGAAGCAGTGCCTGCCCGTTGTCGCCCACAAGCGTCACCTTGGGGCCGACGTCCTTCAGAATCGGCTCGACTTGCGCGAACGTCTCGGGTCGCCCTCCGACCATGATCGAGAGACGACCTTCCTCGAGCGTGCTCACACTTCCCGAGACGGGGGCATCGACCATGTCCGCGCCACGGTCCCGGGCTTTCGCGGCGAGCTCGCGACTCACGCTCGGCGCCGCCGTGGTCATGTCGATCCAGATCTTGCCCGGCGCGAGCCCGGCAAGAATGCCTTCGTCGCCCTCCGCCACGGCCCGCAGCGCCGCGACGTTGGTGACCATGCTCAGAACGACATCCGCCGACTCGGCAACCGCGCGCGGACTCTCCTCGAGAACGAGTGCGAGCTCTTCGAGAGGGCGAGCCTTCTCGCGGGTGCGGTTGTAGCCATGGACCTCGTGCCCGGCTTCCAGCAGGCGCCGGGCGATCCCCCCACCCATGACGCCCAGACCGACGAAACCGAGCTTCGCGGTCATGTGCGAGCCTTCCTGGTGCCCTGAGTGGTGTCGCGCTCGACGCGCGAGACATGCTCCTGCATCAGCTGGCGGGCTTCCTCGGGCTGGTGGGCGGCGATCGCTTCGAGGATGAGGAGGTGCATCTCGACCGCACGCTCGGGGCTCCCCTCGATGTGGTAGCTGGACGAGAGCGAGCGTTGCAGGAGGGAGCGGATCGCGTGCATGAGGTGCGCGATGAGGCGATTTCTGCTCGCCTCCGCAACTGTGAGATGGAAGCGAAGATCGGCGGTGATGAACTCCTCCTCGGAGCCCAGACCCGCCTCCATTGCTTCCACCTCGGCGCCCATCCGGTCGATCTCCGCATCCAGGCGGCGCGAAGCGGCAAGCGCTGCAGCTTCCCCTTCGAGGATGCGCCTCACCTCGAAGAGCTCACTGTAGTCCGCCTCCTCCGAGGCCAGAAGGAAGTCGAGTGAATGGTCGAGGGGATTACGAAGCGCGCCCACCGTGAAGGTGCCGTTCGCGCTCTCGATGAGGCCCCTCGATTCGAGGATCCGCAGCGCCTCGCGAACGGAGGATCGTCCAACGCCGTACGACTCGACCAGCTCGCGCTCGGGAGGAAGAACGTCTCCCGGGCTGAGGCGGCGAGAGATGATCTCGCCCGTCAACCTTTCCGCCACGAGGTCGTACGTCTTGCGGCGCTCGATAGGGCCGAGTGTCAGCTTGTCCGACAAACGGACAGCAGCGTACAGTGACTCGTATTCACTTGGCAAGATCCGCGCCGCTGCCCGTCGAAGCTGACGCGCAGGTTTTGACCGGGCACGGTCGTGGCCACGGTCACCGCGGGCCCGCCGATTAGCGCGGTCGCGCTCGCGTCAGGGACTTGAGGCCGCCTGGCGCGATTTGTCCAGGGCTGCAGTGGGCGAGTGCGTTGCACCCACGTTGGCGGTTTCCCGGGCCTTTTCTTCTTCACCCGTTCTGGGGCGCCGTAAGCAGTGACACGCGCTACCGTGACCGGATAGGCCGAGGCGATTCGCTGAGACCCTTTCCCTTAGTCGTTCGCTAGGCCTAGTAAGTACGTAGCCAGATCCAGTCAAAGCTTCGCCCGCTCCCGGCCGAAATAGGGCCCTTCACCCCGGGGTCCTCGCTTTGCCATGCGCCTTCGCCTCCCCCTCATCATCGCTGTGCTGGTCCTGCTGCTTGCTCTCCCCTCGGTGGGAGCCGCGGCGAACGACCCCTCCACCGCAACTCCGGAGCCGGGCGTGGCGAACACGGTCAGTGCTGAGGCCCTTGCACTCGTTACCGCCGGTCTGGAAGCGAAACCCAAACCAGCGGTCCCGCCGGCGGCTACGCGCGGCCGGAAGGCCGTGACGATCGCCCTCCACTACCTGGGTCTTCCCTACCGCTGGGGCGGAGCGAGTCCCGCGGGCTTCGATTGCTCCGGCTTCGTCATGTACGTCTACGGCAGGGTCGGCGTGCCGCTTCCTCACAACGGGGCGATGCTCTGGGGGCAGGGCCACGCGGTCCTGCAGCGCGATCTCGAGCCTGGCGACGTCGTCTTCTTCAACGGGCTCTCGCACGTGGGGATCTTCATCGGCCGCGACCGCTTCGTCCATTCGCCCCATACGGGCGACGTCGTGAAGATCTCGCGCCTGTCGGAGTCGTGGTACCGCACGACCTATGTGGGTGGCCGCCGCTACTCCTGGTCTGACCGGGGATCCTCGAAGACCGCGGCGACGGCGGGCTCCAGTTCGCAGCGCCTGACCGGTTCGGCGCGACCGCGTGTCACCTGATCAAATCGGCGGTAGCCCTATCCATTCTGGGCACCTCTGCCACGTGGGTCGAGCTTCCGCGGCACCTCCGCGGCAAGTTCAACCTTGGTCGAGTTTCCCGCGGCCGATCCGACGGTCCAGTGGTCTACTGGTCGACCAACTCGACCAGGACGCCCGGTTGCATGAGGCGCCAGACCTTCAGGTGCACTTCGATCTCCCGAGCCTCCTGCTCGGGGCTCGGAGCATCTGGCCGCCGTACGTCGAGGTCAGCGTCGCCCGTGTTTTCAACGACGAAGCCAGAGCGCTCGAAGTGCGCACGCAGGTCGTCGAGCAGGGTTGGGTCGCCGGTTCGTAGTCTCATGCCGCAGGTGTTGCCCGTTCGTCATCGGATCCGCCCGATGCATCGCTACCGCAAAATGCTCTTGCTCGAACCTATACCGAGAGCCCGCTCATCTCCCTCCCCCAGAGAGGTGAGCCCGACACGGCGTGAGCAAGTCGGGTTGAGTAGCGCCCGGCTCCCTTACGACCTGCGCCGCGTGAGGTCCATGCCTGCTATCTCGCATGCTGCCATGCACGCCTCAGGCGACGCCGAAAGCGCGTAGCGATGACGTGGGCGCTCGATGGAACCCGCTGAGACGTGATCGCGCCGAGGAGGTCGACGCGTCGATACTTGCCGGTGAGGTCGACGAACGCAAACCCCTCGTCGGGCCGCTTCTCGATCAGAAACTGGGCGTGGGGGAGCCCGTAGATGCGCAGCCCTGTTGCCTCGGCAAAGTAGACCGCGAACGGGAACACCAGCGTGGGCTCGAACTTGGGACCGTGCTGCCAGATGGATCGCGAGAAGTCGTCTCCGCCAATCCAGCCACCGTCGCAGACCTTCGCATATACCCGGCACAGATCTACGGTGATGCCGCGCAAGGTGTGGTCGCCGTCGATGTAGGCGAAGTCGAGGCTGCCGTCGGGGATCCGGTCGATGACCTCGGTCGTGCGCCCGCGCAGGACCACGCGCTGGCGCTCGTGGTCCTGAGTCTTGTCCATGGCTTCCTCGAAGAACCGCTGGAAGGTGGCGTCGTCGTAGTTGGCGGGCTTGTTCCATCCTTCGAGATGCCGCCACGGATCGATCATGTAGTACGTCTCGATCGCCGGACAGTTGGCCAGCACGCGGGCCGCGAAGGCGCCGCGGTAGACACCTATCTCGGCGACCTTGCGCGCGGTGATCCGGTCGAGGAACCCGGCCCAGAGCTCGAGTCGGGTCTCCGAGGTTCGACCCACCGCTCCGACGACGTCGGGAATCGTCATGTCGACCCCGGTCACGAGCCCCCTTTCTTCAGGCAGGACCACACCTGCCCGTGCGCGTCGTTTCACGGTCCTTGACCATGTTCTTTCTCACGCTACTCGGCTGAAACCTCGCGGCACGTC
>JBBQXP010000004.1:0-61286 GCA_038209555.1 Gaiellales bacterium | reverse complement strand
TCACTCTCCTCGATCCAGGCCCTCGGAAGTTTGCGCTTCGCGGGGGCCGATTTATTCGGATTTGCAGGACTAATTCTAGTCCTGGCATCGGACGACACCGCCCTCATTCGGGCGTCTGTCCGACGCGAGTTCTAGCCTGGCAGGTCGAGCGGTCAGGTAAGCGGCGAGCAGGCGGAAGCGGAGTTCCGCCATCAGATTTCTCGATAGCATCCCTTTCCCGCGCGAGCGGGGGAATGCCCCCGGCAGGAATCGAACCTGCGTACTTCCGGGTATACGAAGCCCGGTCCTCATCCGCTGAGGTACGGGGGCATTTCGAGGGGCGGTCGTTAGAGCGACCGTCCCTCACCTTTTCGGGCCTGTCCATTAATGGTCCGGGGGGTGGACGGCGCGGTTTGCAGGGATTTTGCGTCCGCTCTCAGACCGTCGATGCAGGAGACGGCTGGCGAGAGACGAAAGCGGGTCTCCCGTGACCCCGGTTCGCTACTTACAAACGCGCGCCTTGTTTTGCGCCGAGAACCTAGACCGGTTGCCGGAGTTCCCGGACAAGTGCATCGACCTGATCTATCTCGACCCGCCGTTCTTCTCGAACCGCCAGTACGAGGTCATCTGGGGAGACGAGGCGGAGGTCCGTTCGTTCGAGGATCGCTGGAAGGGCGGAATCCGCCACTACATCGACTGGATGCAGCAGCGAGTCGGACACATGCACCGCATCCTGAAGCCAACGGGATCGCTCTACCTCCACTGCGATCCCGCTGCCAGTCACTACCTCAAGGTCATGGTGGATCAGTTCTTTGGGGCCGAGCGCTTCAAGAACGAGATCACCTGGAAGCGGACGAACACCCACAGTGACGCCAAGCGCTGGAGTCCAGTCTCCGACACGATTCTTTACTACGCCAAGGGTGCCCGACCGACCTGGAACCCCCAGCACACAGACCACGATCCCGAGTACCTGGCGGACAAGTACCGCTTCGAGGATCCCGACGGCAGGCGGTATCGGCTCGACAACATGACGAGCCCTAGCCCCCGACCAAACATGACCTACGTCTGGAAAGGGCACGACCCGCCCCGGATGGGTTGGCGGTACTCGAAGGAAACGATGGCCAAGCTCGAAGGCGAAGGACGCATCTGGTATCCAGACTCGAAAGAGAAGCGCCCCCAGCTCAAGCGCTATTTGGATGAGATGTCCGGGCCGGTCGTCGGTGATATCTGGACGGACATCCCGCCGATCAACTCCCGCGCTCGCGAGCGGCTCGGCTATCCGACACAGAAGCCAGAGGCTCTACTTGAGCGCATCATCTCCGCCAGCTCGAACAAGGGAGACATCGTCCTCGACCCGTTCTGCGGCTGTGGCACAACCGTTGCGGTCGCCGAACGGATGCAGCGCGAATGGGTCGGAATCGACATCAGCCCGACCGCCGTTCGTCTGATAAAGCGCCGGATGGACAAGGCAGGCGCGGACGACATCGTGGTTGAGGGGTTGCCTGAAACCGAGGACGACCTGCGATGGCTAAAGCCCTTCGAGTTCCAAAACTGGATCATTCAGACGCTCCACGGGACGCATGCTCCGCGCAAGTCCGGAGACATGGGCATCGACGGCTACTCGTTCTTTGAGCGGCTTCCAATACAGGTGAAGCAGTCAGAGAAGATCGGGCGAAACGTGGTCGATAACTTCGAGACAGCGATGCGCCGCGATGGAAGCCACAAGGGGTACATCATCGCTTTCAGCTTTGGCAAGGGAGCTTACGAGGAGGTCGCCCGTGCGAAGGCCGACGGACTCGAACTCTGCCTTGTCACCGTCTCAACGCTCCTTGAGAATCCGCTAGACGAGCCTCCACGTCCTGGACTGGACGTGATGACCATGGAACTGCTGGAACAGGCACGGGAAGCCGCCGCTCGCCTCAGGCCGAGGCAGGCTGCACCCGCACATACGGCGGACGAACTCGTCGCGAGCGATCTTGGGGTAGAAAGTGTCTGAAGTTGGGGTACCAGCCCGAGCGGCTACCGGGGGAACCCGCATGAACACACACCTACAGCGTTTCGCTAGAGGCTCCTAGGAGGGCTCGGCGTTACGCCGAGTCCTGGTCCGGACGCGGTCTTAGGTGCTGCTTCAGGCCTCCTCGGCCATGCCCAGCACGTCCTCCCGGGACATCTTCCCGACCATTTCGGGGTGATGGCTCTGGACGTGGGCCTCCACGTTCGAGACGAGCTCGTCGTCGGTCTCTCCCCGCACGGTCGCTCCGCACTCGCAGTTGACCACCTTCGCCATGACGTTCTCCCTTCCATCGAAGTTCGTCGGACCTTGCTGAAGGTCACGTTCTCTTCGCCCCTCAGCAGCTTTCGCCGACGGCGGGTAATTCTCTCATGCGCCGTTCTAAAGGGGTGGCGGCTGCGCTCCCTAAGCTGAACGCTCCATCGCACGACGTCTTGCGCGCTTCCGCGCCGCCCGGGCGAGCAGGAACACCACGCCGGCAGCGACCGTCGCCAGCACCGCGTAGTCGGCGTAGCGGAAATTCTCGTGGAAACGCTCCCAGCTCGCGCCGACCGCGATCCCGACTCCAGCGAGCCCGAAGTACCAAGGGATCGTCCCGAGCGTCGTGAAGGCCGTGTAGCGCGCGAGCGGCATCTCCACCACGCCGGCGGGAATCGAGATGAAGGAGCGGATCAGCGGCAGAACGCGGCCGATTGCCACGGCAGCATCGTCGTAGCGGTCGAACCACCGCTCGGCGCGTTCGAGCTTCTCGGGTGTCACGTGCAGCCACCGGCCATGCCGGGCGAGGAGGGGCCGGCCGCCGTAGAACCCGATTCCCCAGCCCAGGATCGAGCCGAGGACGTAGCCGATCGTGCCCGCGATCGCTACGGCCAGGTAGGCCTCCCAGGTCGCCCCGAACGTAATCCCCAAGAGGGACACTTCGCTCCCGGGGAACGCGCCTGCCGCAAGGGCGCCTCCGTAAACCATGACGACCTCGCTCGCCGCCGGCAGGACGGCATCGACGAAGGACAGGAAGAAGACGGCGTAGAGGCCGTAGTCCCCGATGAACGAGGTGACGGCCTCGGTGATCCCGTGCACGGGCGCCGAGTCTACCGGCGGTTTAGAACCTCTAGCACGAACCTTGCCACCGGCGGGCCACTTCGCGCCACGGCCCGCCCCCGTCCTCCCCGGCGAGCTGGCCGAGGAGCCTGATGTGGTACCGGTGGTATGCCGGCGACGCCTTCCCGCCGCCGAGCGAGTAGAGCGACCAGCAGCCCTTGTCGAACCGTGGCAGCAAGTTACGGGACGCCGTCTCGAGCGAGGATGCGAAGGCGCGAGCCTCGGGGTCGCCCGAGGTCTTCGCGAAGCGAGTGATGTTGAGGGTCGTCTGCAGCTGGGCATTCAGGATCACGATGTCGCTGAAGCCGTATTCCCGGACCCACGAGCCGCCGCCGATCCGGAGGGAAAGCCCGTCCGGAATCGCAAGAAATGCCGCCTTCGCGGCGTCCCCCAGCTTCGGATCGTGGACGAGCGCACCCGTGCGCGAGAGTGCGTCCGCCGCGACCGCCTGGGCGAAGCCGGAGGTCCAGCGGCTCGGGCCTCCGAAGGGGAAGTAGTACTCCCAGACGAGCGCCTTGCCATCCGGGACGCCGCGGGCGACGAGGGCAGCGGCGAGACGCCGCGCCTCGGCGGAGTGGCCCTTGGACACGTGCCCGTTCAGGGCAGCGAAGTTGGCGAGCGGGTGGA
Organism: Gaiellales bacterium; assembly: GCA_038209555.1. Taxonomy (GTDB): domain Bacteria; phylum Actinomycetota; class Thermoleophilia; order Gaiellales; family Gaiellaceae; genus DASQGA01. The sequence continues at coordinate 57,571 of JBBQXP010000004.1, read as the reverse complement.
ACTGGAAGCCGCGTGACGGGAAGAAGCGGTAGACGACGCCGTCGGCACCCGTAATGTCTGTCGGCTTCTCGGGTGGCTCGTTCGCTCTCAGATGCTCGCGATTGGCCTCGAGCATCCCGAACACAGCCAGCGCTCTCGGCTCGTCGTAGGCCGACGACTGCAAAGCGACGTCGTCCAGGACGACAGCCAGGTTCGCGGCCCCGGCGAGAGGCATGTGGCCGAAGTCCTCGAGCGCGCGACCGAGGATTGCTTCGTACCGAGAGCCCGCCTCGGCCGACAACCGCTGCGCTCCGACAGCGGAGCGCAGCCCCTCCCTGGCGTCGGCCGCCACCGAGGTCGCGCGCTCCGCCAGCGCACCCCGCAAGGCGTCCGCCGTCTCGGGGCCCACGACGCCGTCGGCGGTCAGCCCGTGCGCCTGCTGGAAAGCGAACACGGCATCGCGAGTCGCACCCTCGAAGCTCCCGTCCGCTCCGGGTGCCCCGGCCCCGAGGACGATCAGCGTCTGTTGCAGTGCGCGGACTGCCCCCCCGCGGTCACCCATCGCGATCGGTTCGTTCACCGCACCTGGCGCCGCGGACTCGGGCGGGGTAGTCGTGGCGGCCGGCTTCGCCTTCGCACGCAGGGCGGCCCGCTGCTCGGGACCGCCGAATGCCCAGAGCGCAGCCACGACGAGCAGTGCGAGCAGGAGAAGCGGTAGGCCGGCGCGGGAGAGGAAGCGAGCGGGCTGCAGATGGACGCGCCGCCGGGAGGGCGCCCGAGGGCGGCGGATGGGGATCGCGATTGCCGGCTCGGTCTCGACCGTGACGTCGTACACACGCTCCACCGGCACGAGGCGGGGTGGCGGAGCCCACGCGAAGTCCTCATCCCAGAAGGAGCCCGCCGAGGCGCGAGCGGTCACACGACCACGCTATTCCGCGGGGCGGTCGGAGCCGCCTGCGGCGTTGCAGCGAGCCGGGTCTTAGGGCGCGGGCCCGAGCTCCCCGAGCCGAAGCCAGACTCGATTCCCGCTCGAGTCCGCGGCAACCAACGTGACGCGCCAGGTTCCACGTGGCACTTCGATGCGCGCCCTTCCGGAGAGAGGCCGAACACCCAGGGACAGGACCTTGTGCGTCGCGCCGCGGCGAAGATGAAGCGTCAGCCGGATCCACGGGGTCTCGGGGTCCTTTGCCTCCCACGTCAACCGTGTTCGGGTCACCGTCGCAGTGATCTCGGGCGGCTCGCGGTCGACCTTGATCTCGATCGGATCGAGGGTCTGCCGGCCGACATTGCCGGCGAGATCGACAGCGGTCAGGGCGCCGGTATACACGCCCGGCTTGAGCTTCCCGGGGTTCCAGTAGAGCGTATGCCAGCCGTGCGAGAGCCAGAGCGTCCGCGGCTCGCCGCCCAGCCGCAGGGTCACCTTCGAGATCTTCGAAACCCAGAACCGGATGCGCGCCACATCGCGGAACCCATCGACCGGGCGCGGGTAGATGACCGCCGGGAGCGGCGCCACCCGGAAGAGCGGCGGCTCATGCGTGTAGCTGTCGAATCGCACGGCCGTCGTCCGCCAGAACTCCTCCCCGGTGCGGAGCGCGAGGCGCCGCAGGATCTGGATCACGTACAGGTGGTAGCGAAGCGGCGACTCGTAGCCGAGCGAGTAGTGCGTCCAGTAGCCGGTGTCGAAGCGGGGGATCATGGCCGCCGCGGTCTGGCGCATTCGCGCGGCGAGGGCCGCCGCGTCGTAGTCGGCCGAGATCTCCGCATAGTCGCCCAGCGACAACGCAGCTTGTAGATGGGCATTCAGCACGACCAGGCCGCTGAAGCTGTAGTGACGGATCCACGGGCCGGCCGAGAGCTGCATGATCAGACCTGCCGATACGGAGCGGTACGCCCGCCTCGCTGCGGTCAGGAGCCCTCGGTCGGCCAGCCGCTCACCGACCCGCGCGAGCGCCTGGGCCGCGACCGACTGCGACATACCCGACCTCCATGGAGGCCGGCCTCCGCCGAAGGGAAAGTAGTACTCCCAGAGGAGGCGCGCACCCGACGCCGGGATCGCCCGTTCGAGGAGCGCGTGTGCGAGGACGTCGGCGTCCTCATCGCGGTCCGCCATCCAAAGGCCGTTCAGGTGACCGAAGTTTCCGAGGGGGTGAAACTGAAGGCCATGACCCGGAAAGCTCCTGTAGACGACTCCCTCGTCGTCGTACACGTCCTTGCCCGAGGGCGGGAGCGCATGGAGCCCGAGGTAGTCCGCATTCGTCTCGAGCATTCCGAAGAGAGCGACCGCGCGCGGGCGGTTGTAGCGCCGCGATTGAACGGCGACGTCGTGGAGGACGGCGGCAAGGTTCGAGGCGCGCGTGCCAGGCAGTAGCGTCAGGACGACCCGCGCACGGCGCAAGGTCAGACGGTGACGGGCCGCTTCGGCTCGGGTCAGGCGACCGCTGGCGACCGAGGCGCGCAGGCCCTTGACGATCGCGCGGCCGTCAGTGGCCGGGCTTGCGTCCACAGGCGAAGCGAGGCCAAGGGCGAGCACGGCCAGGGCGAGCGGCGGCAGTGAGTGGCGAAACACCTGTGTACTCCAGTCGGCGGCGCCCTACAGGGTACGACCCCCGTCCGGGGGTTCAAGAGGGCTTACGAAAGCTTTTCGACGCCAATGCAGCGATCCTGCGCGTCGAGCTTGCGCCGCCGAAGCCCGGCCGCCGGCTACGAGAGGAAGAAGGGCGGATTGTCGAAAGCTGCGTCAGCGACGATCGCGATCACGTAGCCCGCTACGAGCAGGAGCCCGGCGACGAGGTGGAGCTGGATGTTCTTCGCCATCGCCGGCATCAGCGCGTACGGGTTTTCGTACGAATCGCGGAGCGCCTGGCGGACCGGGAACGCGAGTGGCAGCGCTGCGAGCGCGATGATCGCCGGGCGCACGATCAGGCCCGAGATTGCGAACGCCGCGATGAGCGCGAACGTCACGGCGACGGCAAGGTCGTAGCCGCGAACGACGTTCTGCTCTGAGAGCCGCACCGGCAGCGTCCCCTTGCCGGAGCGAGCATCGCCCTCGCGGTCCGGCACCTCGTTCACGTACAGGATCAGGGCGATCAGGATTCCAACCGGCAGCGAGGCGAGCAGGGGCTCCCAGGCGTACTCCTGCGCCTGTACGAAGTACGCCCCGAGCGCCATGATCGGTCCGAAGCCGACCCCGACTGCAACCTCACCGAGCCCGCGATGCACGAGCCGAAGCGGCGGGGCCGTGTAGAAGAGGCTGATGAGCGCGCCCGCAACGCCGACCCAGAGAAGGCCCCAGCCGCGCATCGCGGCGAGGCCGAAGCCGATCCCTATTCCGACAGCAAAGAAACCGGCGCCCAAGAGCGCCATGGAGCGAAGGCGCACAAGACCGTAGAGAATCACCCTCGAGCCACCGCTGAACTGCGTCGGGTTGACGTTTGCCTCGTCCGCTCCGCTGACCGTGTCGAAGACGTCGTTGGCGACGTTCGCTGCCAGATGGATGCAGACAGCGCCCACCAGTGTGAGGGCGGCGAGCCACCAGCTGAAGTCATTGCGGAGAGCCGCGACCGCCATCCCGAGCAGGACTGGGACGATGGTCGCCGAGAGAAACGGCAGGCGGGTCGCCCGCAGGAAGAGCCAGCCGAACGAGAGGCGCGGCCGCACGTCGCGTCCAGTCTCGGCGGAAACCTGGTCGAAGTAGCGGCGCGCCTGGGGCACACCGCGCTCGGAGAACTCGAAGAAGGACATCTCCTCCTCGTCCCACTGCTGCACGCGTTCCGGCATCAGCTCGAGGTGGCCGTTCGAGCGCCGCAGCTCCCCCCAGAGGGAGACGTATCTGCGCTCGTCGTAGCCGATGCCAGGCTGTGGCCGGATGTGGCTGAAGACGACGTTGACCTGCTCGCCTTCGGGCGGCTGCACGTCGTCGCCGGCGACCCCGTCGAGGACGACGACGCCGCGATCGGACGCGACTCGGAAGTCGGTCGCGACGCCGAGCGGATAGCCATCGTCGCCCACAAAGGCGATCACCGCGTGGTCGAACCGGGCCTGGAGCCCGTCGAGGAGCTCGGCCGAGGGTTTCATCGGACGGCCTTCGCCAGCTCGAAGACCTCGGGCGGCCGGTCGGTGCGGCCGTCCTCCCAGTAGAAGGCCCGCAGCGGCCGTACTTCGATGATCGCCCGCTCGAAGAAGAGCGGCAGCGCGACGCGCTTCCCGAGAAACATGTCGATCACGGGCTCCTTCTTACGCCAGAGAGGTAGGACGCGGTCCTCCCAGCCGGAGTGGAGGTCGGAGTCGTCGACCGTTGCGTCACCCTGAATCGTCGCCCGGGCGAAGCGCTCGACCTGGACGGCGGTAGGGTCGCTGATCGAAACCGAGACCTTCGGGTTTGACTTGATGTGCTCGAGCTTCTTCGAGAAGAGGACGCTCGAGGTCAGGTAGACGATCTCGCCGTCGTAGAGCGGGATCAGCGGATGCGTCACCGGGCGGCCCTTCGGGTCGATCACCGTCAGCTCGCTAACGAGCGCGGTATCGAGGAGCTGCTCGATCGATGCTGGCAACACGCCCATCAGGTGACTATTAGTTCTCCCGGTCGACCACGGCGTGCGTGAGCGCTTCGAGCGAGGCGCGGTCGGGGGTCCCGTCGAGCGCTGCACGCGCGCGCTCAGCGTACTCGAGCGCGATCGCCCTCGAGTTCTCGAGAGCGCCCGTGCGGGCGACCCGGTCCAGTGCGTCCTCGACCTGCTCACCGGCGAGCGCGCGGCGGACGACGTCGTCCACCCGCGCCGCCAGGATCAGCGGCAACGTTGGCGTGCCCTCACGCAGGTCGAGTCCCGGCGCCTTCCCGGTCGTGTCGAACTCGCCCGCGCAGTCGAGGATGTCGTCGACGATCTGGAAGGCGATCCCGAGCGCGAGGCCGAACTCCCCGAGCGCCTTCGGGGCTCCCCCGAGAAGGCACGCGGCCTCGAAGAGCTTCCCCGTCTTCAGCGAGCAACGCGCGAGGTAGTCGTCAACAGAGGTATCGGTTCGGAACGCCTGCCGCCGCTGCAGCGCCTCTCCGCGAGCGAGCGAGAGCGCCGCGCCGGCCAAGAGCTCGACGGCGCGCCGGTCGCCGGTCGCGGCGAGCAGCGTGAACGCCCGCGCGAAGAGATAGTCGCCAGCCGCCTTGGCGGCTTCCTCTCCGTAGACAGCCCACACCGTTGGCTTGCCGCGCCGGAGCTCTGCACTGTCGATCAGGTCGTCGTGGACGAGCGTCGCCATGTGGATGAGCTCGACGGCAGCCCCCGCTGCCGCGGTCCGCTCGGTGGAACGGAGGTGGGGCGGCGTCGCCAGGAAGACGAGCGCAGGCCGAAGGCGCTTGCCCCCCGCGGCCAGGATCTCCCCGCCGGCGTCGCCGACGAGACCAGAGTGCGATGCGACTGCCTGCTCGAGGCGAAGCTCGAGCCGGTCGAGATAGCTCTCGAGTCCCGGCGCGGATCGGATGGTCGCGAGCGCGTTCACGGCCGCCTGGCGGTGTGGAGGGTGACGATCCCGCCCGCGAGGAGCCGGAAGGTGACGTCGGTGAAGCCGGAGCGCTCCATCGCTGCCGCGAGCTCCTCCGGGCCCGGAAAGCGGCGCACGCTGGCCGGGAGATAGGTGTAGGCGGCCCCGCCCGGAAGCACCTTCCCCGCGAACGGAATGAGGTGGTCGAACCAGAGGCGGAAGAAGGGACGGAGGGGCCCACGCGGCTGCGTGATCTCGAGACAACCGAGCCGGCCACCCGGCGAAAGCACGCGTGCCAGCTCCGCGAGGCCGGCTTCGAGGTCGGACACGTTCCGGATCCCGAACCCGATAGTGGCCGAGTCGAAGGTTGCGTCCTCGAACGGGAGCATCATCGCGTCACCACGGACCCAGCGCACCGCGTCGGATTTTGGGCGCGCCCGCTCGAGCATGCGCTCCGAGAAGTCGAGCGCCGTCACCTCTCCCCCCGCCTCGAGGTCCGCGAGCGCAAGGTCGCCCGTGCCGCAGCAGGCATCCAGGACCCGGTCGCCGGGGCGGACGACCGAGGCCGCCGTGAGGCGCCGCCAGCGCCCGTCCAGCCCGGCGGTCAGAACGCGGTTCATGAGGTCGTAGACCGGGGAGATCCGGTCGAACATCTGACGCACGGTCTCTGGCGCGAGCGTGCCGGAGCTCATGTCTGACCTCATCCGGCCACGAAGTCCACCAGATCGCCCGTGGGCTGGGCGTGGGCGGAGAGGAGCACGAGCGGACCGCGCTAGCGGCTTCCGCCCTTGGACGCCTCGAGGAAGGTCGCGAGGGCGTCGTACTGGTCGTTAGTAAACGTTGTGAAGGGCGGCATCGGCGAGCCCGGAGACTTGGACTGCGGGTTCTTCAGGTGGTCGATCTGCCACTGCTTGCCGCGACCCTTCGTCCCTTCGTCGCTCAGATCGGGTGCGCCGAGGTTGGAGCTGCCGTCGCCCAGATAGGTATGGCAGTTCATGCAGCCCGACTCCGCGAAGAGGCCTGCGCCCGCGACTGCCTGCTTGTCGTCGGCGAAGCCCTGCGCCTGCGCCCATTTCGGCACGTTTTGAATGTTCTCGCTCGCGAGCGACTCCTTGGCGGTCGCGCCCTTGTACGTGAGGATCCCCATCGACGCGATCACGAGAAGCGCTGCGACGACGGCCACGGGGCGCCGGACGAGGCGGCGCTCTCGGTGCCGGTCGAGGAACGGCAACGCGAAGAGCAACATGAGGAGAATGGTTGGTATCCCGACGGTGCCGAGGATGACGGACTCGGGCCACTTGAAGATCCTGAGCAGGTAGAAGAGGAAGTAGAAGTACCAGTCGGGCCGAGGTACGAACGACGTCGTCCCCGGATCGGCCTTCTCCTCGTAGCGGGGGCCAAGGAGTCCGGCGTCTCCCGGCTCCTCGCCCGAAGTGAAGTACCAGATGCAGGCCAGACCGACGATGACGGAGACCACGACCATGCTCATCACGGTGTCGTGGAACATGGCGTGGGGGAAGAAGGGTTTTCCGCGCCTCTCGACGTCCTTCTTGTAGCGGTCGAACTGCTCCTTCTGGTCGGACGTGCTCACCGGTCGACCTTCCTGCCCCCGGGAGTGGTCTTCCCGTTCCCGCGCGGCGCCGGCGACACCAGGCCGGAACGGGCGGGCCGGCCGTTCGTCGGCTCCTCGTACCCGGCAGCGCTCTCCGTCCACGGGGGCGGCGTGACCCCGAGCCGGATGACCAAATAGAGATGGAGCCCGATCAGGGCGAAGATCCCGCCCGGGAGGAGCAGCATGTGGATCGCGTAGAAGCGCGAGAGCGTCTCAGTGCCGATCTCGGCGCCTCCGGTCAGCAGGTTGCCGATGAACGGCCCGGCGATCGGTGCGTTGGCGTTCAGGTTCACGCCGACGACGGTGGCCCAATACGCGGTGTCGTCCCAGGGCAGCAGGTAGCCGGTGAACCCCTCCAGCATCGCCATGAGCAGGAGGACGACGCCGATCAGCCAGTTCAGCTCCCGCGGATATTTGTAGGCGCCGAACAGAAACACCCGGCCCATGTGCAGGAAGAGCAGGATGATCATGACGCTCGCGCCCCAACGGTGCATGCCGCGGACGAGCCAGCCCGCGAACAGGTCGTTCGTGATCGCCTGGATCGACTCGTATGCCTCGTTGGGCGACGGCTTGTAGTACATCGCGAGGATCGCGCCGGTGATCGCCTGGACGAGGAAGGCGGTCAGAGTCGCGGAGCCGAGGGTGTGGAACCAGTTCGTCTCCCGTGGAACCTTCCGGAAGAGGAAATACTTGAGCGCCCCGACGAGCCCTGAGCGCTCCTCGAGCCAGTCGACGGGCGCGAGCAGCGCCGCCTCGAGCTGCTGCTGTCGCTTGGATCTGGGCTTCGTCGCCATTAGGTGGTTCGTCCGTAATTGGCGTAAGACATCTACAGGATGATCGGGTAGAAGATCTGCTCGGGGCCGTCGACGTGCTGGCCGGGGTCGGCGAGCTTGTAGGCATGGATCTTCGCGTCAGCGCCGCTTCCGTCGACCTTGCCGACGCTGTACGGGGTCTTCAGCACGAGGTTCCCCTCGATGATCGCGTAGCGATAGCGGTCGAGCGACCGAACCGGCGGCCCGGCTGTCCGCTCTCCCTCGGCGTTGTAGGCGCCGCCGTGACACGGACAGCCGAAGCCAGAGGGTTGCGTCGGCGTGAGGATGACCTCGCCGCCCTTCGCCTTGACTGACTTCTTCTGCTCTTCCGAGATCGGGCCCTGGGGCTGGACAGGGCAGCCGAGATGGACGCAGCGGCCGGAGACGATCGTGAAGCTCGGCACCTCGTTCACCAGGCCGTTGTTCCGAATGTAGGCGGTGCGCAAGCCGACCTCGCCGTACTTGTCGCCCTTGGAGTAGAACGTCGTGATGATGAACTGACCCGCCGGGAAGTTGTCGAGCGGGCCGAGATCGACGTCGTCGTAACCCTGGTCGATGAAGGCCGGGCCGATCGCAAAGCCGACGACCGGAAGGGTGATGACGCCCCCGATCAGCGCGCCGATCCCGAGCGTCGCACCCTCCAGGAACTTCGCGCGGGGATAGCGGGCCGGCTCGTCCGCTCTAGCTTCTAGGTCGACGTCCGTGGGCGTCACGGCCGCCGGCGGGGCGGGCTCGGGCTCGGCACGGACACCGCGCGTCGCGTCCCTGATCCAGAGGAGGCCGAAGACGATCGCCAGAACGGCGCCGATCGCGGCCACGATCCAGCTGACGATGAGACCGATGAGGACGAGCGCGATCCCGGCCGCGAAGGCGAAGGGCCAGATCGTCGGTGAGGGAAGGTGTGGCTCCGCGTCGCGCCGCTCGAGGTCGTCGCGCGGCTGGTCTAGCTCGTCCGCCACCCAGCTCCCTTCATCCGCCGTCCGCTGTTACAAGGCAGAGGAATGTTTCTGCTTTTCGTCCCGTCTGTCAAAGACGTAGCTTCTGCCTCAACCCACGAAGAATTCGGCGGTTCCGGCCGGTAGGCCCTCTCGCTCCGGAACTGACCAGACCGCCGGTCGACCAGGTCACGAAGTTCGAGGCTCAGATGGTGCGGGCTCTGCGGCGTGCGGCGCGCCGGTGGCCGAGGTACCGGGCGAGCTGCCCCAGGGCGATCACGCCCAGGAACATCAGCCCCACGATGAGCATCGCGATCACGACGTCCCGGCCCTCCTCGGCCGGGGACTTCTCGGCCGCAAGTGGGATGATCGACGCGAGCACGCTCATGCCGCCCGGATCTTAGAGCACTCGCTCGGCGTGCAGGCGCAGAGCGTCGGCGACCGCGGCGGGGCTCGCCTCCTCGCGGGCGAGGCGGGCTAGGGGCTCCGGATCGCCACGGTCGCGGAGCGCGGCGCGTGCGGCCTCGAGGCGGCCGTTGGCGTGGCCCAGGGCGGCGGCCGTTGCCGCCCAGGCTTCGGCGTCGGCGCCCCCGGGCCCCGCCGGCTCGGCCCGGAGCTGTGAGCAGAGCGAGATCAGCTCGGCCAAGTCGAGCACCACCCGCACGTCGCCGAGCGCCGCGATCCGGACGAGCCCGTGCGCGTACAGGTAGTCGCCCAGCAGGATCCCTGCGTTTCGATCGTCCGGCTCAAACAGTCGGGACCGGCCGTAGTGGAGGAGGTAGCCCTCGTAGATCGTCTCCAGGCCGAGAGCGTGGTGCTCGTCCGCAAGCGGGGAGAAGACCGGCGCCGCCTCGCGCTCGTCCGCGGGGCGAAGCGCTCCTGCCCAGAGGGAGCTCTCGCTCGCAGCCTCCGCGGCGATGGTCGCCCAGACGTCAGGCGCCACGGAAGAACCCGGCCGCGGCCGCGACGGTCTCCTCGATCTCAGGCACGCCGTGGGCGGTCGAGACGAACATGGCTTCGAACTGCGACGGGGCGACGTAGACCCCGCAGTCGAGCAGGTGGCGGAAGAAGGACGCGTAGCGGAGGGCGTCGCCGGCCGAGGCCTCCGCAAAGTTCCGCACGCGCCCCTGGGTGAAAAAGACCGTGAGCAGGGAGCCGACCCGCTGCACCACGGCCGCGCCCCCGGCGGCTGCAACGAGACCGCGCTCCAGGTGTGCGCCCAACTGCTCGAGACGCTCGTAGACCGACGGATTGCGTAGGCGCCTGAGGGTCACGAGCGCGGCTGCAGTCGCAAGCGGGTTCCCGGAGAGCGTCCCGGCCTGGTAGACAGGGCCGGACGGCGCCAGCTCCGACATGACGTCCGCCCGGCCGCCAAAGGCGGCGAGCGGGAGCCCACCGCCTACGACCTTCCCGAGCACGGTCAGATCCGGCGTGACGCCGAACAGCTCCTGGGCGCCTCCGCGCGCGAGCCGAAAACCCGTGATCACCTCGTCGAAGACGAGGAGCGCGCCGGTGCCGTCGCAGGCCTCGCGAAGTGCCTCGAGGAACCCCTCGGCAGGCGGGACGACGCCCATGTTCGCGGCCAAGGGCTCGACGAGGATGCACGCGAGCTCGTCCCCATGGCGCTCGACGGCAAGGGCGAGCGCGGCAAGGTCATTGAAAGGGCAGACGACCGTGTCCCCGGTGGCGCCGGCGGGCACGCCCGGGCCGGACGGGATCCCGAAGGTCGCGAGCCCGGAGCCCGCGCTCGCAAGCAGCGCGTCCGAGTGGCCGTGGTAGCAGCCGGAGAACTTCAGAATGCGGTTGCGTCCGGTGAATCCCCGAGCGAGCCGGACCGCGCTCATCGCGGCCTCCGTCCCCGAGGAGACCAGGCGCACGAGCTCGACGGAGGGAACCGCGTCCACGATCTCCTCGGCGAGCTCGACCTCTCCCTCGGTCGGGGCGCCGAACGTCGTGCCTTTGGCCGCCGCCGCCTGGACCGCCGCGACGACCTCCGGGTCGGCGTGGCCGAAGACGAGCGGCCCCCAGGACAGGACCCAGTCGAGGTAACGGCGGCCTTCGGCGTCCTCGAGGTGGGCCCCCGAAGCGCGCCGGACGAAGAACGGCTCCTCGAGTCCGACCGCGCGCATCGCGCGAACCGGCGAGTTGACGCCGCCGGGGATAACCGCCTCTGCGCGGCCGAATAGCGTCGTCGCTAGAGCCACCGGGCGACGTCCTTCGCCCAGTACGTGACGATCACGTCCGCGCCCGCGCGCTTGATCGCGGTGAGGCTCTCGAGCACCGCCCGGCGTTCGTCGAGCCACCCGTGCGCCGCGGCCTCCTTCAGCATCGCGTACTCGCCGCTCACGTTGTAGGCGAAGATCGGGACGTCGAAACGGGCCCGTGCGGCTGCGACCACGTCGAGGTACGGGAGAGCCGGCTTGATCATGAGCGCGTCCGCTCCCTCCGCCAGGTCGAGCTCGCACTCCCGCATCGCCTCGCGGACGTTGGGAGGGTCCAGCTGGTAGCTGCGGCGGTCGCCGAACGACGGCGCCGAACCGGCGGCCTCCCGGAACGGCCCGTAGAACGCCGAGGCGTACTTGGCCGCGTACGACACGATCGGAATGCGTTCGAACCCGTCCCCGTCGAGCGCAGCCCTGATGGCACCGACTCGGCCGTCCATCATGTCGCTCGGTGCGATCACGTCCGCTCCCGCGTCCGCGTGGCTGACCGCCGTCCGGGCGAGCAGATCCAGGGAGAGATCGTTCACGATCTCCCCGTCCTCGACGACTCCGCAGTGGCCGTGCGACGTGTATTCACACAGGCACACATCGGTGACGAGAACGAGCTCTGGGACGCGCCCACGCAGGGCGCGGACGGCGCGCTGCACGATGCCCTCGTCATCCCAGGCGCCCGATCCCTCCTCGTCCTTCGACTCAGGGATGCCGAAGAGGAGAACCGCCCGGATGCCGAGCGCGTGCGCCTCCTCGGCCTCGTCGCACAGGCGGTCGACCGAGCGCTGCACGATCGCATCCAGCCCCTCGAGCGGGTTCTCGACTCTTTCTCCCGGACAGACGAACAGCGGGTAGACGAGGTCTGCGACGTCCAGCCGTGTCTCGCGCACGAGATCGCGGAGAGCCGCCGTCCGGCGGAAACGTCGGAGGCGAGTCACGGGAAACGTGCTGACGGTCGGCCTGTCGCTGCTCACGTCAGCAATCTTCGCACGCCGAGGCGGGCTCCCGCCGCGAAGACGGCGAGCAAGCCAACGAGCCAGACGGCCTCACGCGCAACCGTGCCCCAGGGACTGAGGTCATAGAGAGACGATTCGAAGAGCCGCACCGAGTGCGCGAATGGGAATGCATTCGACACCCAGGCCGCGGGCGCGACGGAGGCCTCAGGGAGGAAGCCGAGCAGGACGATCGGCAGTGCCACCAGAAGAGCGACGAGGGAAGCGGTACGCGCCTCGCGCGCAAGGACGCCCAGGAAGACGCCGAAGGCGCCGAAGGCTGCTCCCCCGAGCACGAGCCCGACCGCGAGGAGCGGCAGGCGGCTCCAGGGCTGCCCGCTGACCCCTCCGAGGGCCAACGCAGCCGAGAAGACCAGTGCGAGGCACAGGCCGAAGACGAGGCCGAGGAGCGCCGCGAGCCCGATCTTCTCCGCGATCAGCTCCCCGAGCCGCACCAGGCCGCGCGTCAACCTGCCGATCACGTTCTCGTCTCGCTCGGCCGCGATCCCCGCGGCGGCGATGAGGATGCAGAGGAACGCAAGTGTCAGCGCGAGCGCATAGGCCTGAACCTGAGCCGTCAGGAGAAAGCCGCGCCTCTCTTCGTCCTCGAACCTCAGCTCGATCGGGTTCGCGACCGCTCGAAGCGAAGAGCCGCTTTGATCGAGTGCGAGGAGCGCCTCACGCACGAAGTCACGGAGGTCTTTCGCCTTGGCGGCGATCTCCGGATCGTCGGTATCGCGCTCGATCTCCGCGAGGATCTCGCCCGCCCGTTCGAGGCCCACGATCGAGACGTCGTTTCCGAGGAAGCTGCCCTCACCGCCCTTTCGGATCAGGTCGACGTACTCGAGGTTGGCCTCGATGTACGACTTCTGGAGCAACCGGTTCAGGTTGAAGACGAGCGCCTCGGTCTGCCGCTCGACCCGGCCCGAAAGGCCGCCGCGAGTCGCTCGCAGGATCAGCGTGGGGCTCTGCACCATCCCGCGAAGGCGCGACGCAAACCCGCGCGGAACGATGATCTGGGCGACGACCTCGCCGTTGGCAAGCCGATGGTCGGCTTCCTCCTGGGAAAGCGGGATGAGATCGACCTCCGCCCGCACCTGGCGGAGCACCTTGTCGACGTTGAAGTCCTCGCCCCCGACCGAGAGGACCTCCGGCAGCCCGTCGAGATCGACGAAGGCCACGCGTGGGCGATCGTTCGCGAAGCGCGCCACAAGCCCCACGAGCAGTGCGATCGCGAGCGGGTAGAGGACGAGAGAGGCGAGTAGGAACGGCGAGCGCCGGAGGATGCGGACGTCCTTTCCGAGCAGGACTCCGATTCGAGAGATCATGCGAAGACGTCCGCCTCGGGCGACCGCTTGTACTCCGCGATCGGGCCGTCGAAGACGAGCTTCCCTCCGAGCAGGACGGCCACCCGGTCAGCGACCCGCTCCAGCTCCTCGAGGTTCTGCGTCGCGAAGACCACAGCACCGCCGCGTTCACGAACGTCGGAGGCGACGGCCCAGAGCGCATGGCGCTGGGTCGGGTCGAGAGCCGCCGTCGGCTCGTCCAGAAGGAGGAGGTCAGGCGCTCCCAGCAGCGCGATCGCCAGGTTCAGCCGCTGCAGGTTTCCGCCTGAGAGCTCCGACGCGGGCTTCCGGTCGTCGGGAAGCGCCACGAGTCTCAGGAGTCCCTCGACGGCTACAGGCACCTCGGCAACACCTTCGAGCTTTGCAAACAGGACGAGGTTCTCGCGGGCCGAGAGCCGCCCGTAGAGGCCGGCACGCTGGGGGACCCAGCCGATCCGACGTGGAGGCTCGGCAGCGGTCACGCGGCCGCTACTCGGGGCGAGCGCACCGGCGAGGATCGCGAGCAGCGTCGACTTGCCCGCACCGTTTGGACCGATCAGGGCGAGGGTCTCGCCGGCCCGCACCTGGATGCTCGTCGGAGCGAGCGCGACCTGCGAGCCGAAGCGGCGCGCGACCCCATCTGCTGCCAAAAGGACGGAGTTCAGCGTCCGCCGTGCCTGTCAGGCTTGTATCCGACGACGGCGATCACGCCGGCGGCCACTGTAGCAGCGGGCCAGTGACCGGACTTTACGACCACCAGCGAGAAATGCCTGCAAGCAGGCAGAATGCGCTGACCTCGCGACCGGATGCGTGGGATTGGTGGAACGAGGTGGACGGTTCGCTGGCGCTCCAGCCCGAGCCCTCGCCCGCGCCGGTGGGCAAGCCGGGAAGCCGGTCGAAATTGAAAGAACCCCGGACCTCCGGTACCGTGGCACGGATGGCCTGGCCCCAAGCCCCAGGGCTTGCCACGCGTGTCGCCCAGAGGGATCAGGAACGCTTGAGAGCCCGCCGCGCGCGGCGGATCGCAGCGCTCCTCGTCGTTTCAGGCGTGTGTGTGGTGACCCTTCTCCTGACCGCGTTCGGCACGGGAGGCGCAAGGGTTGTCTCCTCGACGGGCCCGGCTCCGGCCGAGCGGCTGCTGCCTTCGGGGCCGCCACAGCCGCAGGTCGTGGCGCTCAGGGACACGCTCCGTGTCCAGCTTCCGATTGCGCAGGGGCGTGTGACCGCGATCGGCTACCACGCGTCCGGGGCGGGCGCTTTAGCTCTGCAACCGGTCGGGACGCAGGCAAACGCGGGTCTCTTTGGCCGACTCGTTCACCGCCTGCTGGGCGACTCGAGCTCAGGGCTCCGTTACTACCTCGTCGAGGGAGGCGTCGGCCCGCAGACCAGCGGCCTCGATGTAGGCGCACCAGTCGACACGGACGTCTATGCGCCCGTCGACGGGACGATCATCGCCATCTCGGACCAGATCGTGAACGGCAAGCGGTTCGGCGTCCGGATCGACCTCCAGCCGTCCGGAAACCCGGGCTACGTCGTCACCGTCGAAAACCTCCGGGCCGACCCGTCCTTGAACGTCGGCACGACAGTCTCGGCAGCGCGGTCGAAAATCGGCCGCGTGATCGACCTCTCCTCGGTCGAGGGTGCCGGGCTGGCGCGCTTCACGCAGGACCGGGGCCAGCACGTCCACATCGAGGTGCATGCCGCCGCCTCGCTGACGAGTCCGTAACCCCTGCCCGCCGACAGGATCCGCGGCCTGCTCTTCGACTTCGACGGGCTGCTCGTCGACACCGAGGCCGGTGCCTATCGTTCCTGGTGCGAGATCTATGAGGAGCACGGGCATGAACTGCTCGTCTCCGACTGGCTCGCGAACGTCGGGACCCTCGACGAGCAGTTCGACCCGATTGAGCAGCTCGAGGGCTTGACCGGCCAAGCTTTCGACCGCGACGCGCTCCTCGCTCGCTACCTGGAGCGGGAGCTCGAGCTGGCGAACGCCGAAGGGCTTCGAGACGGCGTCCAGGACTACCTCGAGGCCGCCGAGCGCCTCGGCTTGCGGATCGCAATCGTGAGCAGCGCGGGCAACGCGTGGGTGCTCTCCCACGTCCGTCGGCTCGGAGTCGAGCACGTCTGGCACTCCATTACGTGCGCGAACGGGGATTCGAGGCGGGCAAAGCCCGCTCCCGACCTCTACCTGGACGCGCTGGAGGGGCTCGGGCTGCAGCCCGGGGAGGCCATAGCTTTCGAGGACTCGCTGCACGGCGTCCAGGCGGCGAAGGCGGCCGGGCTCTTCTGTGTCGCCGTCCCGAACCCGGTCACGGCGAGCCTCGCCCTCGACGAGGCCGACCTGGTCGTCCAGTCCCTCGCCGACCTCCCACTCGATCAGCTTCTGCATACGATCGGCGCCTAGATGGTCGATCGACAATTACCACACCCGCGGATGGCGGCCCAGACACGGCGCCAGGCCAACTACCGACCAACTACCGAATGAGGATCCTTTTCGTAGGGGACGTGTTCGGGCCTGCCGGCCGCCGTGTGGTCGAGGCCGAGCTCCCGGATCTGCGTCGGCGCCTCGCAGCGGACTTCTGCGTCGTGAACGGCGAGAACATCGCCGACGGGGCCGGCATCACGATGAAGCTCGCAGAGAAGCTCCTCTCGTCGGGGGCGAACGTCGTCACGACCGGAAACCATGTGTGGCGCCGCCGCGACGTCTATCCGCTGCTCGAGTCGAGCGCCCGCCTGATCCGCCCGGCCAACATCGCCGCACCGGGTGCGCCGGGACGCGGCCTGACGGTGCAGCCGGCAGCCGACGGGACACCGGTGGCCGTCGTGAACCTCCAGGGAGCCCTCTTCCTAAACGTCTACGTGCATCCGTTCGGAGTGGTCGACGAGCTCGTCGAAGAGGCGCTGCGCTCGACCCCGGTGATCATCGTCGACTTCCATGCGGAGGCGACCAGCGAGAAGATCGCGCTCGCCCGGATGCTCGACGGGCGCGTCACGGCGGTGCTCGGGACGCACACGCACGTGCAGACGAACGACGCCCGCGTCCTGCCCGGCGGTACCGCGGCGATCACGGACGCAGGCATGACCGGCCCGCACGACTCGGTGATCGGCGTCAAGGCCGAGCTTGCGATCGCGCGGATGAAGACCGGTCTGCCTGTCAGGTTCGAGCCGGCCGATGGAGACGTCCGGATCGAGGGCGTGCTTATCGAATGTACGTCGGATGGCCGCGCTACGAGCTGCGAGCCGGTGCGCGTGCCCGTCCAGTGAGCGTGTCCCGAACGAGCGCGACGAGCAGGCCGACGAGCACGAGGTCGCGGACGAGCACGAGCCAGCCGACAGCTCCCAGGTCGACGACGTCCCAGTAGCGCGTCGGGAACCAGAGCTGTGTCAGAACAAGGGCCGTCACGAACAACACCGGGGTCCCGAGCCCCGAGACGGCGGCGGCGAGCGGCACGAGTGGAACGAGCCAGATCAGGAACTGCGGCGAGAGGACCTTCCCGAACGCGACGAAGGCGACGACCGCCGCAGCCGAGCCCCCGAGGAGCCCGGCGATCGGGTCGCGAGCTCGGGCGACTGCGACCCAGACTGTCACGACGGCGACGATCTGGAGCAGCGTCTGACCCGAGGCCAGTCGATCCGCAAGCGAGCCGGCAACGTTCTGTGACCCGAAGGTCGAGACGACGGTCGGTTCGTACAGCCCGAGCTGCTTGCCCGCCAGGAGGAGCGCCGCCCCGAGACTCTCGATCTGGAGCGGCCGGCCGGTCTGGCGTTCGATGCTTGCCCACACGCCTTCGGGAGCAAGGAGAAGAAACGGCAGGAAGCACAACAGCACGGCGCCCACGAAGGCGACGAGAGCTGCGAGGACGTTCTGGCGCCCGCGCCGGGCGGCGTAGACGAGTGCCACCGGCAGGAGGACGGCGGGATAGAGCTTCGCGGCCGTCGCGAGGCCGAGAATGCCGAGGCCGAGCCGGTCACGGCCGCTGACCAGAGCGGCAAGCGCGGCGACGGTGAGGAGCGCCGGCCAGAGGTCGAAACGCGTCAGGACGACGCTTCCGAGCGCGAGCGGAGCCAGCGCCCCGAGGGCGACGGATGCGTACAGCTCTCGCCCCGCCACCCCGACCCGGGCCAGGGTGGCTGCGACCAGCGCCACGATTCCCATTCCGCAAGCGAGCATCAGGATCTCGAAGAGAGTCCGGTAGTCGTCCGACGGGCCGAGGGCGGGGAGCAGGAACGCCGGTAGAGCCGCCGGCGGATACTCGGGCCGGAAGTCCTGGTAGGGCACCTGGCAGGCGGTCATGGCCTCGCCGTAGCGCTCGTAGACCGGCGTGTCAACGATCTGATAGTCGGTCCACGGCGCCACGTGGAGGACAGCCCAGGCGACCGCGAGCAACGCCGCTCCAGCGAGCGCGGCGCCCGCCCAGGACGCCCTAGGCCGGGGCGGCCGGGACGAGCTCTCGAACCTCGTGGGCACCGGATTCCACCGGCTGGGGCTCGCGAGGCCTCGCGGCGGGGGCGAGCAGGGCAAACGCGACAAACGGGAAGAACCATGGGATGTAGAGGTAGAACCAGTGCGTCAGGATGAGCTCGAAGCCGATCAGGAGCGCCCCCGACAGCGCTGCGAGCCGCAAGTGGGTCTTCACCCGCGGCACGAAGGCGAGCGCGACCGAGGCGACTAGGAGCAGCACCTTGAGCACCGACTGAACCAGGTGCAGGTCGGGATAGCCGGGGTACTCGCCCCAGTGCCAGATCGAGAATGGCGACGGCCGGTCGAGCTGCCACCCGAAAGTCCGATCCCAAAAGAGGCGGAGCGCGTGCAGCGGGTCAGGCTCGAGGAAGACGACCGAGATGGCGAGGAAGGTGGCGAGGAGGAAGCCTACGGCGAACGCCGTCGTCGTCCGCAAGCTTCGTCGGCTCAACGCTCGCGGGTACGAGGCCCAGAGCGGCAGGAGCAGGAGCGAAGCGAATTTCGTCCAGGAAGCGAGCGCCAGGAAGAACCCGCGGGCGGGAGCCCTGTTCAGGAGCCAGAACCCCCAGATCAGGAACGCGGGCATGAGCGCGTCGTTCGAGTTCGAGTTCGAGACGTACTGGGTGAAGGGGTAGGCCGCCCACGCGAACGCGAGCGTGACGCCGAGCCGGATGCCGCCGAAGCGTCTCCCGACGAAGCCCATCCCGACCAGGGCGAGCAGGTCGAAGAGGATAGAGGTGAAGTGCGCCGCGGGGAGGTCCCGCCACGTACTGGTCGAGGTCTCCCATTTGCCGCTCCAGCCGAAGATGGCGAACCCGGGAACGTACGCGAGGTAGCTCGCCGGCCCGTACGTGTCGCCGCGATCGTTCGCTGACTCGCAGCGGCCGTTCTCCTGGATCCGCTCGCGGACGTATCCGTCGGCGTCGGCCTTGCCGCACTCCTTCCCGTCGTCCGTCGGCATGTGGCCGTACGGCATTTGGCCTTCCGACGCGATCCGCTCGGCCCCTATCACTCCGGCGTAGCCGACGTCGATCACGTTCGACGACCGCAGGTTGAGGCCGATCTTGAAGCCGGCGAGGAAGACCGTGGCGCCGAGGAGGAGCCAGATCGGCCAGACGGCACGAGAAGGTGTCCCGCGACCGCGCCAGCCGACCCAGACGAGCCGGCCGAGGAGATAAAGCAGCGGCGGATAGACGAGCGGCATGGCCCGAAAGATCTCGCCTCGGTTGAAGAACCAGAGCGAGATCGAGAAGGAGAGAAGCGCCAGCAGGTCGAGATTCCGGAGCGACAGTGGCTTGCGCCAATTCGCAAGGCCGAGCAGGAAGACGGCGCACAACGAGAGCCAGATCCAGGGGTCGTTGATCCTCCGCCCGAACGCCCCGTCGTAGCCGCGCGCCATCTTCCACGCGACCTGCGGGCCGGTCCAGGCCTCCGTGACCCGAACCGAGGAATCCTCGACGCGCGCGAGGACGATCTGGCCCGCCTCGCCCGGTGCCCAGACCTTCACGGTCCAGAGCCCGCTCTTCGCGTCGAAGCTGGCCTCCTTCGTGAGCTTCTGGCCGTGGTAGCGATCGACCCAGTCTGCGATCTTCCGGTTGGCGAGCGCGAGCTGGATCGCTTCCCTCTCTCCGAGGCTCGGGCCCGCCTCCTCCTGCGGGACGAACGGTGTCCCGATCACGTTGCCGTTCGAGTCGTAGACCGGAGAGGTGGGGGACGCAGCCGCCGCCGGAGCGGCCAGCGCAAGAGCGGCCGCGGCCGCGGCAAGGACACCACGAAGAATCAGCGCCTGAAGCTCCAGAGCTTGTTCGCGAGGAAGTTCCACGGCATCACCAGCAGGATTGCGATCGCCTGAGCGGGGATCTTCGGGAGGCCGAGAGCAACGAGGACGCTGAGGCCCGCCAGGTTCGCAGCGAGCGCGACGCTGGAGACGGCCAGGAACCTCGCCCCCTGATAGACGAGGTGGCCCCGCTGCCGGCGAAACGTCCAGAGACGGTTCCACGTGTAGTTGTTGGCCACCGCGACGACGAAGGAGCAGACTGCCGCCGGGAGGTAGTGAACTCCTGACAGGACGAGGAGTGCGTAAACACCCAAGTTGACCGCGTAGCCGGACGCGCCGACGATGCAGAACTTGGCGAGCTGCACCCAGTTGGCGCGGCGCCTCAGCGCTAGGCCCGCGGCATCGGTGAGCGTCGCGGCGCGGGTCTCGCCGGCCTCGGAGTGGTTGGCCACGGCGAAAGGTTAGACGGCGCGCGCTCAGGCCTCGACGGCCAGGAGCAGCCGGAAACTAGAGCGCGAATCCCTCCGCGCCGACGAGTGGCACGAACCGGCACGGGACCGACCGGAGCACCGCGGGTCCCTCCGGGCTGCGGACGGCGACCTGCAGGCGCTGTCCGTTCGGCCCTCCCACCGGCACGACGAGGCGACCGCCCGGAACCAGCTGCTCGTAGAGCGGCTCGGGCAGGTCGGGCGCGGCCGCAGCGACGACGACCGCGTCGAAGGGCCCTTGCGGGGCGAGACCCAGCGAGCCGTCGCCGACGTGCACCTGGACGCGGTCGTACCCCGCGGAGGCGAGCGCGTCCCGCGCCCGCTCCGCCAGCTCCGGAATCCGCTCGACCGTGTGAACGTCGGCCCCCAGCTCTGCGAGCACGGCCGCCTGGTAGCCCGAGCCGGTGCCGATGTCGAGGACGCGGTGCCCGGGACGTACGTCCGCGGTCTGGCAGATGAGAGCCACCATGTACGGCTGCGAGATCGTCTGGCCGAATCCGATCGAGAGCGGGATATCGTCGTAGGCCCGCCTTCTGTCGTCCTCGTCCACGAAGAGCTCCCGCGGCACCCGCCCCATCGCGGCGAGAACGCGCTCGTCGGCAATGTCGCGGCGCCGAAGCTGGCGACTCACCATGCGGCGCCGGTCGCGGGCCCGGTCAGACGCCGACACGGTCGCGCGCCCGCATCGAAGCGGGCGGGTCGATGCCGAAGTGGGCCAGTGTGAGCGGGGCGAGGTCGGTCGTCTGTGGCGACGCACCTAGCGGCGACTCGTCGAAGCCGGCTGCGAGCATGGGGACGAGCGAGTCGCCGGCGAGGAGCGATCCGTGGCTCCCCCCACCCACATGCGCCTGTCCGCCGAGGTCGACGAACTCGACCCGTTCCCCGGCGGAGACGATCACCTCGCCAGCGTTGGGACATGCCAACGCGCACCACGCCCGCTCGAGCCCGTTCGGATAGCGGTCACCGTCCAGAAGGTCGCCGTCGCCCTCCAACCTCCAGCCGCCTCCGTCTGGTGCGAAGCGGAGCTCCTCACCCTCTCGCCTGGCCACGGCGAATCCCTCCTCCCGAAACAGGACGACGTCGGCTCCGTTGAACCCGTCGAGCCGCGCGGCGAGCTGCCGTGCATCCGCCGGACAGGCCGGAAGCCGATAGATCATTCCTGCCCGGTTCGAGGCTGTGATCGCCACCTCGAAGCGAGAAGGATCGCCGCTTCGACGGCCGGCGAAGACGCGGAGGTCGGCGTACCGCTCCTCGAGGCGCACCGCCTCCTCCACCCGCGTCTGTCCATGATCCGAGCACACGACCAAGGCGTAACGCTCGAGGAACACGTCTAGATCGCCCGCCGCCTCCATGAGCTTTCCGAGTGCCGCGTCGGCATGGGCCAGGGCTTCGCCTGCCTCGCCCGGGCCCGCCTGGTGGGAGGCGTAGTCGTAGTCAGGAAGGTAGAACACGAGAAAGTCGAAGCCGTCGCGGGTGACGAGCCAGCGTCCGATCGCCGCCGCGTAGTCGTCGATCGAGCCCTCGACCCTCGAGCGGATCGCGAGCGGCGCACCCGTGACGTCCGACTCGAAGATGTTGAAGAAGAAGAACCGCTTCGGCCCGTACACCGCCTCGTACCAGCGGTTTCGCGCCGCGAGCTCGGGCAGCCTGATCGCGTGCCGAGTCCGGCCCCGGTAGCAGGTGAAGTTGATGGCTGCCGGCGTCAGGGCGGCGTCCTCGACGGCCTCGAAGACGGTCGTCGCATCGGGGCTCATGTGGGCATGAGTCATGTTGAACACCGTGTCCCGGAGACCCTGCCGCGCGCCGACTGCGCGGAGCGCCGGGAAGGAGGAGCCGTACTCGATGATCCGCTGCTCGCCGCGGTGGTACCAGACGAGGTGCGGGATCCCGTGCACGTCC
Source organism: Gaiellales bacterium (assembly GCA_038209555.1). Taxonomy (GTDB): domain Bacteria; phylum Actinomycetota; class Thermoleophilia; order Gaiellales; family Gaiellaceae; genus DASQGA01. The sequence goes on along the minus strand of JBBQXP010000004.1, from coordinate 35,605 downwards.
GGATGGGCCCCGGTCGCGATCGTCGTCAGGCACACCGGCGTCAGCGAGGGGAACGTGGTAACGCCGCGCTTGTAGTCGCCGCGCTCCGCCAGGAACTGAAGCGTGGGGAGCGCGCCCGCGTCGAGGGCGCTCTCGAGGACGTCCGGGGTGAGACCGTCGATGACCGCCAGGACGAGCGGCTTGCCCTCCGTTCGCGCCAGCTTCCTACTCCTTGGCGAGAACCCGAAGACCCGCGTAGCGCGAGCCGGCACGACGGCCGAGCCGCCGGCCGAGGAACGGGGCGGCGACCACCTCGAGGTAGCCGAGGAGCGGCACGAGCGCGACGAGCGCGGCGCCGAGGGCCGCCGCGGGAAGCGCTTCCGCCGCCAGCTTCCTCACCGAGGCGGCGGCGATCGCCGCACCGCCGGCCAGCGCGACTGCCGCCCAGACAATCACGAGCAGGGCGATGAGAACGCCTGCGGCAACGAAAGCCAGGAGAGCCGCCGCTGCCACCGGCCTGAGGAGACCTCCTCGGACGAGCCAGACGACCGCGATGCCCGCCGCGACCCCGAGACCGGCGGCCACGCCGAGCAGATACCAGTCGAGCACTCCATCCATTAGGGCCAGTGTAGCCACGGGTCCAAGGCGGATATCCTCGGCCCACATGGATCTCTTTACGATCCTGTTCTTCGTGGCGATCCTGCTTCCCGCCGCGCAGCGCCGGGGACTCGAGCTGCGGCGCCTGCGAACGCTCAACGCACTGGAGCGAGCCCGTGGAACCCGTGTGATCGCGATGGTCCACCGCCAGGAGACGGTGGGCTTCCTGGGCTGCTCGTAGCGCCGCGCCTGGGCGCGCAGAAGGCAGAGAGCCTCGCGCAGGAGCTCGCCGGCGGCCATTTCACGCACGACGACCCGATTACGTACGGGGAGGCCGAGCAGCTTGGCCTTCCCGTCCAGGCAGGTCTGCCCGAGGAGGCCTACGCGTTCATGAAGCTCTTCGCGCAGGAAGGAGGCCGCCGACCAAGCGTCCAGTACGTTCCGCTCGGGGAGCCCAAGCAGCCTTCGCGAGGTCGCCAGCGACCTTGATCGTTTCGGTTTTGTCCCAGGTGGGAATCCTTACCAGCGTCGTCCCCCTCCGAAACGAGAACCATGCCTGAGAAGTCCGCACTGCCGATGCTCCTCTTCTTCACGAACGGAACCTCCGGGCCGGCCCGCCGGATGGAGAGCCTTCTGGCCCACCTCGCGAGGAAGGAGCGCGACCGGATCCGGATCTCGCGGATCGACCTCGACACGTCACCCGAGTGGGCCGAGCGGTTCGGGATCGAGGACGTGCCGACCCTCGTCCTCTTCAAGGACAAGCGCCCCGTCGAGCGCCTCGAAGGGCGCGTCAGCTCCCCTCAGATCGAGCGGATGATTGCACCGCACCTCGCGAGCCTGGCTCCCGCCCCAGCAGTCGCCTAGGAGGAGCCGGGGCCGGGGCTCTCGAGACGGCCCGCCACCTCGAGCAGGAACTCGGAGGCCCGGAGGCCGTCGACCACACGGTGGTCGAAGGTGCACGAGAGCCAGCCGATCGACCTGACGACGATCTCGCCGTCGCGGACGACCGGGCGCTCCGCGATCCGGTGGAGACCGAGGATCCCGACCTCCGGGTAGTTGACGAGCGGCGTCGCGAAGAGGCCGCCGAGCCTGCCCGCGCTCGTGACCGTGAACGTCGATCCACGAAGCTCCTCCGGCTTCAGAGTCCCGTCTCGCGCTCCCTCGGCGAGCCTCAGCGCCTCGGCGTCGAGCTCCTCGAGCGACTTTGCATCGACGTCACGAAGGACGGGCACGACCAGCCCCTCGTCCGTCTGGACGGCGACGCCGAAGTCGTAGCGCTCCCAGATCACGATCTCCTCGCCGTCCAGCCTGGCGTTCAACTCCGGGATGACTCGGAGCCCTTCCACAGAAGCCGCGAGCAGATAGGCAAGGAAGGATCGATCGCCCCGGCTCGCCGCCAGGTCGGTCAGGTCGCACTCCTCGACGACGGTCACGGCCGGGACGTTCCTGTGCGACTCCGTCAGGTGCTCTGCGATCCGTCGCCTGATGCCGCGCAGCGGGACCCGCCGGGCCCGCTCGCCCTGCTGGGCCGTGCCCGCACGGACGTCCCCCTCCGTGATCCGGCCGCCGGGCCCGGAGCCCGTGACCGACGCAAGGTCGACGCCGAGCCCAGCCGCGATCTTCCGCACGAGGGGGGTGGCCTGGATGCGCCCGGAAGGAGCGGCGAGCTCCTCCTTTGGCTCGGCTCTGCGCGCCTCGCTCGGCGCGACCGCGGGAGCAGGCACGTCGCCGTCGCCGATCACGACGAGCGGTGTCCCGACAGGCACGAGCTCCCCGGCCTGAACGAGGATCGCAGACACGATCCCGGCGGCAGGAGAGGGCACCTCCACGGTTGCCTTGTCGGTCTGGATCTCGACCAGTGGATCGTCCTCTGCGATCTCCTGGCCCGTCTCCACGAGCCAGCGGGCGACCTCGCCCTCGGCGACCCCCTCGCCGAGGTCCGGAAGCTTGAATTCGTACGCCATCTATCTCAAAACTCAAGCAGCCTGCGGGCCGCCGCGGCGACGCGCTCCGGGGTCGGCATGTACTCGTCCTCGATCGACCAGAACGGATACGGCACGTCGTAGCCGGTGACGCGGACCACGGGCGCCCGGAGATCGAGGATCGCCTTTTCGGCGAGGCGGGCGGCGATCTCGGCGGCGAAGCCACAGGTTCGCGGCGCCTCCTGCACGATCACGACCCGCCCGGTCTTGGCGGCACTCGCGAGGATCGCGTCCTCGTCGAGCGGGCGAAGCGACCTGATGTCAAGCACCTCGACGCTCGCGTCCAGCTCGCCTGCGGCCCGCTGCGCCACCGGCACCATGGCGCCGTAGGCGATCAGGCTGACGTCGTCCCCTTCCTGCACCATCCGCGCCTTCCCGAGCGGAACGACGTGCTCGCCGTCCGGCACCTCGTCGCGGGCCGTTCGATAGAGGAGCTTCGGCTCGAAGACGACGACCGGGTCCTCCGAGCGGATCGCCGCCGCCAGGAGTCCCTTGGCGTCGGCGGGGGTCGACGGGATCGCAACCTTGATCCCGGGTGTGTGCACGTAGTAGGCCTCCGGCGAATCCTCGTGGAGCTCCGGCGCGCGAACTCCTCCCCCGTAGGGCATGCGAATCGTGATCGGGAAGTCCATCGCACCGCCCGTCCTCCACCGGTAGCGCCCGACGTGGCAGATGAGCTGGTCGAGAGCCGGGTAGCTGAACGCGTCGTACTGCATCTCGCAGACCGGCCGCCAGCCTGCCATCGCGAGTCCGACCGCGCTTCCGAGGATCCCGGCCTCCGCGAGAGGCGTATCGACGCAGCGATCGGGGCCGAAGCGATCTCGGAGCCCCGCCGTGGCGCGGAAGACCCCACCCGCTCGTCCGACGTCCTCGCCGAGCACCATGACGTCGGTATCACGCTCCATCTCGACGTGGAGGGCGTCGTTCACCGCTTCGACGAGCGTCCTAGCCGGCATCGCGAAGGTCCGGTGGCGGTTCCGCGTACGCGTGCCTGAAGACGAGCTCGGGATCCGGCGGCGGCAACCCCTCGGCGACCGCGATCCCTGCCTTCATCGCGGCCAGCGCTTCTTCGCTGAGCTTCTGCGCGATCTCGTCGTCCAGGACACCGACTCTCCGCAGATAGCGGTCGAAGCGCCCGAGGCACTCGTTCTCGCGCTCGAGCCGGACGCGCTCGGGATCGATGTACGCGCTCGGGTCATCGGCCGTCGCGTGGGGGGCCATCCGGTAGCTGACCGCCTCGATGAACGTCGGACCACCGCCGGCGCGGGCGCGCTCCGCAGCCTCGCAGGTCGCCTCGTAGACGGCCAGCACGTCGCCCCCGTCGACGCGAACGCCTGGCATCCCGTAGCCACGGGCCTTGTCAGCAAGGGTCACCGCCCGCGTCTGCGCCGAGACCGGCGTCGAGATCGCCCAGCCGTTGTTGTTGCAGAGCAGGATCGCTGGAGCAGCCATCACCGCGGCGAGGTTCGCGCCCTCGTGAAAGGCTCCCTCGGAGGTGGCGCCGTCTCCGAAGAACGCCAGCGAGCAGGCGCCCTCCCCGCGAAGCTTCTTTCCCCAGGCGAGCCCGACCGCGTGCGGCACCTGCGATGCGATCGGGACAACGATCGAGGCGACGCGAAACTCGGCCGGGTTCCACCAGCCGGCAGGATGCCCGCGCCACCAGGCCAGGATCGTCTCGGGCGGCATCCCCCGCAGCAGGCCGACCGCCGACTCACGATACGACGGGAAGATCCAGTCCTCGTCTGCCAGGGCATGCACCGCTCCTGCCTGAATGGCTTCGTGGCCCCAGAAGATGGCGTAGGTGCCGATCCGCCCCTGCCGGTGGTAGACGACCGAGCGCTCGTCGTAGGTCCTGAGCGTCACCATGCTCCGGTAGATCGCGAGCAGGTCGGTCTCGGTGAGCCCCGCCACCACGCGGTCTGCCAGGTCCCCGCCGTCTCCGATGACCCGGCGGACGTCGGGCTCCGCAGGCGCCACCTGGGTCATGGTGCATTAGTACCGGAGACGAGGACACTCAACGCACTCCGATCGGCTTCGAAGGTGACCTCGGTGACATCGCCGAGATCCTCCCCGTCGACCTGCAGGGGCGTCGGCCCGTCGCAGTCGATCTCGACCAGGTCGCGGTCGTGGAGGTAGAGCACCTCCGAGGAACGATGCTGCCCGGGCCGCGCGAGCAACCAGGCGGCCAACCTGGGGAGCTGCCAGGGCGCAAGCCCTCGCGGGGCGACGACGTCCAGGCCGTCCTCGAACCGGGCGAGCGGCGCTACGTGGACGGGCAGGCGCCCCAGGTAGGTGTAGGGGTCGCAGTTGGCCGCAAGCGCAAATGCGACGCGCCCCCGACCCCGAACCGTCATGGACGGGCGAAAGCGTGCCCGATGCTCGGTCAGGAGGCGGGCGAGCATCGCGACGAACGCGAGATCACCGGGGCGGCCGGTCGCACGGCGCCCGAGATCGTCCACGGCACGGACGAGCTCGGCATCGAACCCGAGGCCGCCCGAGAAGGTGAATCGCCGGCCGTTGGCCCGACCCAGCGAGATCCGCCGGGTCGCGCTCGTGCGGCCCAGGATGCGGGCGGCTTCGAGCGCGTCGTGGGGCAGGCCGAGCGCGCGCGGGAGAACGCTCGTCCCACCCCCGGGGACGAAGCCGATCGGGACGTCGCCCCGCATGCCGTTCACCGCTTCGTTGAAGCCCCCGTCGCCGGAGAAGACGTAGACACGGTCGTAGCCCGCGCTCTCCGCGGCGAGCTCCTGCGCATGACCGGGTCGCTCGGTGAGGGCTGTCTCAACCTCGCTGCCGGCAGCCAGCGCCTCCGTCACCGCCTCCGTGAGCTCCGGCGTGACGCGGCTCGCGGTCGGGTTGACGATCAGGCGCGAGCGCGTCACGCCGGCGTCGAGTAGCCGCGCATGCCGTCGACAAGGAGCGCGTAGAAGCGATCGGCCAGGTCATCGGTGTCGGCTCCCGGCCGGAGCCAGGTGTACGCCCAGTTCGCCGCCGAGAGGAAGAGGAGCGCGGCGACCGATTCGTCGAGGTCGGAACGGAGCTCTCCGAGCTCGCGGCCCTCCCGGAAGAGAGCGCGGATGCGGTCCTCGTAGCGGCGGCGCTCGCCCAGGATCTCCTCCCGGTGCCCTCCCTCGAGGTTCCGCCACTCCTGGACGAAGATCGTCGCCACGTCGAGTTGGTCACCCACGGTCGCAAGATGTGCCCGGAGCGCCAGGCGGATGCGCTCGGTCACCGCCAGGTCCTCAGGAATACGGTCGAGCCCGTGGTGGAAGGCGTCCGCGCCCTCGCGCATTGCCTCGTAGAGGAGCTCCTGCTTGCCGCCGATGTGCGCGTAGAGCGAGCCCTTCTGGACTCCGAGCGCCTGCGCGAGGTCGCCCACGGAGGTCCCGTGATAGCCCTTCTCTGCAAAGAGCCGGGCGGCGTGGCGTGAGAGCTCTGCGCGGCGGGTAGTCACGCTAGAGTGACACCCTAACGACCGTTTGGTTGGGAGGCGAGATGACGGCACGCGAAGCCGAGTTCAAGGAATACGTCCAGGGGGGCGGCCAGGTGGAGACCGGGGACTGGATGCCGGACGAGTACCGCGCACGCCTCGTCAAGTTCATCGAGATGCACGGGAACTCGGAGCTCATGGGCGTCCTCCCGGAGCGGGAGTGGATCCTGCGTGCCCCGACCCTCCAGCGCAAGCTCGCGCTCACGGCCAAGGTGCAGGACGAGGTCGGGCACGCGCAGCTGATCTACCGGGTCGTCGAAGACCTCGGAAAGCCGCGCGAGCAGTGTCTCGACGACCTGATCTCCGGCACGTCGAAGTTTCATAACGTCTTCCACTATCCGACGAAGACCTGGGGGGACGTGGGCGTGATCGCCTGGCTCGTGGACGCCGCCGCGATCATCTCCCAGAAGGCGCTCCTCAAGTGCTCCTACGCCCCGTACGCCAGGATCATGAAGAAGATCTGCTGGGAGGAGTCCTTCCACATCCTCCACGGCCGAGACGTCGTCCTGACGCTTGTGAACGGCACCGACGAGCAGCGCGGGCTCGTCCAGGAGGCGATCGACCGGTGGTGGGGCCCGCTCATGCAGTTCCACGGAAATCCGATCGCGGCCGACTCCGATCCGATGGTGGAGTGGCGCATCAAGAGCCAGGCCAACGAGGAAGCACGCCAGCAGTTCCTGGACGGGTACGTGCCCCAGATCTGGGAGCTCGGCCTCTCCGTCCCGGATCCCGCCCTTCGAAAGGACGAGGAGACGGGGGTCTGGCACTACTCGGAACCGGACTGGGAGGAGCTCAAGCACGTGGTCACCGGGCACGGTCCAAAGAGCCAGGAGCGGCTCGACTTCCGTCGCCGCTTCCGAGACCAGGAAGCCTGGGTGCGACAGGCCGTCCTGGCCGATGCGGCGTGATCTACGAGGTCTTCCGGCAGGAGCGGAAGGGCCAGGCGTTCCAACATGCGGGCTCGGTCACCGCTCCCAACGACGCCTTCGCCGAGGCGTACGCGCGGGAGCAGTACGGGCGGCGGCAGGAGTCGGAGGCCCTCTGGCTCGTGCCCCGAGCGGCTCTCCGCGAGGTCAGCGACTTCCCGGACGAGCTCCAGAAGAGCTACCACCGCGTCGACGGCTACTCGCTGAAGGCGAAGCTGAAGGAGGCACGTGAGCGAGCGGGCACAACGGCTCCTGCAGATCGCTGACGACGAGCTCGTCCTCGGCTGGCGGGACTCCGAGTGGACCGGCATCGCGCCCTTCCTCGAGGAGGACGTTGCCTTCTCCTCGATCGCCCAGAACGAGATCGGGCACGCGCGGGCCCTCTACGAGCTCGCGGCGCGCGACCTCGACACGACCGCGGACGAGCTCGCGTTCGACCGCGCGCCGGAGGAATACCGCTGCGCGCCATTCGTCGAGTTTCGGCTCATGGACTGGGCTGACACGATCGCGCGCCGCGTCCTCTACGAGGCCGCCGACGCGATCCGGCTCGAAGTGCTGAAGACCGATCCCGACCCCGAGCTGGCAGGACTCGCAGCGAAGATGGATCGCGAGGAGGTCTACCACCGCCTCCACGCTGAGATGTGGGCCGACCGCCTGCGCGACGAGCCGCGCTTTCGAACTGCGGTCAACGCGCTGTGGGGCCACGCGCTCGGCGTTCTGGACGCGGAGCTCGCCGCGGTGCTCGCAGAACGGGTGCCGGAGCAGATCGGCTGGACGCCTGCGGCGGCAGCTCCGGCGGCCCGAAACGGCCACTCGGAAGGGTTCCGTGAGCTCTGGGACGAGATGACGATGGTGCGCCGCTCAATTCCAGGGGCCTCATGGTGACCGGCGAGGCAGTCTGGGCGGCCCTGGCGGAGATTCCCGACCCCGAAATCCCGGTCATCTCGCTGGTCGACCTCGGCGTTGTTCGAGACGTGTCGATCGACGGCAAGCGCGTTCACGTGGAGTTCACGCCGACCTTCCTCGGCTGTCCCGCCCTCGAGGTGATGAGGGATGCGATGGCAACGAGCATCGAGGCGCTTGGCGGCAAGCCGGAGATACATGTGATCGTCGACGACTCGTGGTCGACGGATCGGATCACACCCGCAGGCCGCGAAAAGCTGCGGGAGGCCGGCTTCGCGCCCCCCGCGCCGCGTGCGGCCGAGCCCCCCACGCTTGTCCAGCTCCGGTCGCACGCATTCCGGTGCCCGTACTGCGGGTCGACCGAGACGAAGCTAGAGAACCTCTTCGGCCCCACGCCATGCCGCTCGGTTCGCTACTGCGAGAGCTGCCGGCAGCCGTTCGAGCAGTTCAAGACGATCTAGTTCCCTCGACAATGTTTGGCGGAGGGAATTAGACTCGCGACGCACCGAGGACCTCCGTCGCCGGAACATGCGGCCTGGCGGGATCGCAAGCTAAGGAGGGGAGCTACAGTGCGTAAAGTCTTCCTGCTCGCCCTGGCAACGCTGGCCGTTCTGGTCGCGGCACTGCCGGGCAGCGTTACACCGGCGACGACGGGCTCGCAAGGCAGCAGCCAGTACGTCGTCCTCTACAAGCTCGGCGCCACCAAGGCGGCCGCCCACGCAGCTATCACGGCGTCCGGCGGCACGATCGTGCGAGAGAACACGAGAGTGGGCCTCGCGACGGTCAAATCGTCGAACTCGGATTTCATCGCCGCGGTGACGAGCAAGACGGCAATCAAGGGCGCGGCTCAAAGCCTGCGGATCGGTAGTGTGCCGAAGGCCTTCCGCCAGAGCGGGCACGTCGACAAGTTCGCCTTCGAGAAGGGCGACTTTTCCGGCGAGAGCGCGGGCGCGGCTGGTTCGAGCGCTCCCGCGGCTGCCGGCGAGGAGCCGCTGGCTGGTTTGCAGTGGGACATGGAAATGATCAATGCCACTGCCGACACATCGCACGCCGTTCAGCCGGGCGACCCAGGCGTCCTGGTCGGCATCATGGACACGGGCATCGACAGCTCGCACCCGGACATCGCGCCCAACTTCAACTCCGACCTGAGCAGAAACTTCACGACCGACATCCCGGTCGACTCGCTCGGGAACGAGATCGACGGCCCGTGCGCGGACGAGCCGGACGGCTCGTGCTCGGATCCGGCAAACGTTGACGAGAACGGCCACGGCACGCACGTCGCCGGCACGGTCGCCGCGGCCGCGAACGGCCTCGGTATCGCAGGCGTCGCGCCGAATGTCACCCTCGTCAACCTTCGTGCGGGCCAAGACTCGGGCTTCTTCTTCTTGCAGCCCTCGGTCGACGCGCTCACGTACGCGGGCGACCATGGGATCGACGTCGTCAACATGAGCTATTACGTCGATCCTTGGCTCTTCAACTGCAAGGCCAATCCTGCCGACACACCCGAGCAGCAGCTCGAGCAGCGGACGATCATCGAGGCGATGCAGCGGGCGCTCAAGTACGCACACCGGCACGGTGTCACCCTGGTCGCCGCAGCAGGGAACGGTGGAAACGACTACAGCAAGCCTGTGTTCGACGATACGAGCCCGGACTTCCCGCTGGGCACAGAGCACGACCGCACGGCTCCGCCGCGCTGTCTCGACCTCCCGACCGAGGGCAAGAACGTCCTCAGCGTGACGGCCCTAGGACCGAGTGAACGGAAGTCGTTCTACTCGGATTACGGGGTCCGGCACGCCTTCGTGGCGGCTCCCGGAGGGGACTCGCGCGACACGGGCACGGGCCTGGCGAATCCGCAGAACCGGATCCTCTCCACCTGGCCTACCTTCGTCGCCCTTACCGGCGATATCGAGGGTGACGGGAAGCCGGACGTCGACCCGGTGACCGGTGCTCCGATCTCGGATCGAATCATCTGCGTACGCCAACTTGACGGCACGTGCGTGTACTACGCGTACCTGCAGGGCACGTCGATGGCCTCACCACACGCCACGGGCGTGGCCGCGGTCATCATCAGCGAGTTCGGCAGGCGTGACCGCAAGCTGGGCGGCCTGAAGCTCAATCCGAACAAGACTGAGCGGATCCTCAGGAAGAGCGCCCGGGAGCACGCCTGCCCGGTGCCGAACCCCACCGAGTTCGACGCCTTCTGCGAGGGCTCGTTGAGATACAACGGCTTCTACGGTCACGGGATCGTGGACGCCCTCGCCGCGGCAACCTTCGATGACTAGCCTCTAGTTAGAGAGTCGACCGAGGACCACAGCGAGGGGGCCGAAAGGCCCCCTCGCTCAAATACTACGCCGGGCGATCTAGCCAGTTTTCAGGTTAGCGCGCGTCCATACCTCGTTCATACAGGGACGCTCCCTCTTTGCCTCCCTAGCCGCCGATGGTGCGTCCAGTCAACGAGAAAGGACACACGTACACATGCGGTACCTCAAAGCTCTCATCGCAAGAAAGACCATGCTCTCGGTTCTCGCTGTCGGAGTCATCTCCGCCGGCGCGCTCGGCGGGACGTATGCAAACTTCACGGCCACTCCGGTGACGATCGCGTCGAACGCGTTCGCGACCGGCACCCTCTCGATCGGACGCTCCGGCTCGGGCGCCATCTTCAACGTCTCGGCGCAGAAGATCGGCCAGGAGGCCACCGGGTCCCTGACCATCACGAACACCGGCACGATCGCCGGCGTCTTCACCGGCACCGCCTCTTCGACCGGCGCGCTCGCACCGAGCATCAAGCTCGTGATCTACCGCGACAACGACAACGTCCTCGGCTCGAAGCTCTACGACGGAACGCTCGCAGCCTTCAGCTCCGCTGACCTCGGCACGATCGTCCCGGCCGCTTCGACCACGTTCTACTTCCACGTGAGCCTGCCGACGACCGGCACCGACGCCGGCGACAACCTCCTCCAGGGCTCGTCAGCAAGCACCACGTTCACCTGGACTGCCGTCCAGGCCTAGGGCCGGACGGAACACTGACATGCAACGGATCGGACGCATCGCAAAGAGGACGGTTAGCCTGGTTTCCGGGCTGGCCGTCCTCGCTGCGATCGCGTACGGCGTGCTGATGCTCACCGGGTACCGGCCCGTTGTCGTCTACTCGGGATCGATGGAGCCGAACCTCCGGGTCGGCTCGCTCGCATTCCTCGAGAAGACTCCGTCCTCCACGCTGCAAAAGGGGGACGTGATCACCTTCACGGATCCCTACCAGCCGGGACGGCTCGTCACCCACCGCATCGCGCAGACGATCGACCGGCCCGAAGGGCGGGCGTACCGGACGAAGGGCGACGCCAACCCCGCTCGCGATCCCTGGACGATCTCCCTCCCGGCTCAGGCAGCGCAGGTCGCGTTCGACGTCCCGCTGGCCGGCTACGTCCTCTGGTACTCGAAGACGCGCGAGGTGCGCTTCCTCCTCGTCGTGGGCACCGCACTTTTGCTTCTCGCCTCCGTGCTCCGGGCCATCTGGCGCAAGCAGCCGAGCACCGGGCGGGCGGCGTGACCCGCCGCCTGGTCCTGCCGGTGCTCGTCGCCGTTTTGGTGGTCGTCGCCGGCGGCTCGACGCGCATGAGCTCCGCCGCCTTCACCGCGACGACGAGCGTGCCCGGCAACACGATCACGGCCGATCGCCTCTCCAACTACTTCCTGGTCACTCCGGGCACCGCGGTCAAGGCCGGCACCTCGACTCTCGTTGCAAGCGGGGACGTCGACACGCTCACGCTCGACTTCGGGACGGCGCCCTCCGCTCTCACTTTCACGAACGTCTTCAGCGTCCAGAACGTCACCGGCCAGTCGCAGACAGCGACTCTCACGAGTCTTAGCATCACCCAGATCGCAACAGTGGTGTTCGCCTCGTCCGGCTCTTCGAGCGCGACGCTCGCGCCCGGCGCCTCGACGACAGTCTCCGTCACGAGCTCCGGAACCGCTCTCGGGCTGGGGACGGGCACCGTGCGCCTAGGCGTCGCCGGATCGACCTGGCTCTACCGTAACTACGCGACCACGCTCGCGACCGCTCCCCAGGCTCCCACCTCTCCGGCCGCCGCGGCGCGACCGGCCGGGCAGATCGACCTCGCCTGGTCGCCCTCTACCACGCTCGGGATCTCGGGCTACGACGTCTACCGTGCGTCGGGCGCCGGCTACACCAAGCTGAACGTCACGCCGGTCGCCGGCACCACGTACTCGGACAGCGCGACCACGAACGGCACCGCGTACACCTACCGCCTGCGAGCGGTCGGGGGTGGGCTCGAGAGCCTCGACAGCGCCACTGTCGGCGCCACGGCGGACTCCGTTGCCCCAACACTCCCGACGACGGTGGCCCTTGCCAACGGTGGCGGGCAGGGCTCGGCGTACGTCAACCTGGCCAACTACGCCAGCGTCTCCGTCGCAGTCACGCTTCCCGCCTCGGCGATCGCGAGCGACACAGTCACGGTCATCGTCACACGGGGAGTCACGAGCGTCAGCGGCACCGTCCCGGGACGAGCGGGCGCCGGCGTCGTCACCGTTACCGGGCTCGATACGACAACGCTTGGCGACGGCACGGTCACGCTCTCCGCGACCACCGCGGACGCAGCCGGCAACATCTCGACCGCGAAGACAGCGACGGTCACCAAGGACACGGTCGCCCCGGGGACCCCGACCGGCAGCTACACGGATTCCAACAATGCCGTCGCTGACATCATCGCCGGAACCGCCGAGGCAGGCTCGACGGTGTCGGCAGCACAAACGCTTCCTTCTTCGACCGGCCCCTACACGGTCGTAGCCGCCGTAGGTGGTACTTATACGTTGAACGTCTTCGGGACGAACGGCAAGCCCGCCACACCGATCGCGGTCAGGTACGTCATCACCGCGACTGACCTCGCGGGCAATACCGGCGCGGCTCTGACGCTGAACTTCACCGACGCCAGATAGCGCAGTTCACCCGTTTCGGGGAGAGTCGCCGTGTGCTGCCGGGAACGACTCGGAGGGCATCCCGAATCATGTTTAGGGAGTGTCCTGCGGCCGCCGAATCCTCCTCCCTGTCCTCATCCTCGCGGTCGCACTCGTTGCGGTCCATCCGGTACTCGCTGCCGCGGACGGCTCCGACGGCAGCGTTGCAGTCGGCCGAGTCGGCTCCGGCCCGGCCTTCGATCTCGGCAACCTCGCTCCGGGCCAGAACGCGTCCGAGAGCGTGCGCATCGCCAATACCGGCAGCGCACCCGGGACGTTCGTCCTCTCGGCTGCCGTAAGAGGAGACGCGAAGCTCGCTTCGAGCCTCGTCCTCACGGTGGCCGACGACTCGGGGCGAATCGCCTACCGGGGCCCGCTCGGAGGTCTGGCCGGCGAGACACTTGGCACCTTCGCTCCCGCCGAGGCTCATACGTACAGGCTCAGCGTCGCCCTCCCGAGCACGGCCGGAAACGAGCTCCAGGGCCGGTCGGCAGGCGCCTCGTTCAGCTGGTCCGCCGTCTCGGCTTAGAGCCCTCCGCTCGCAGCCTCATCCGACTGGTTCCCGCCGCATGCGCTGATACGCGAGCGCGGCGAGCAGCAACAGCAGGCCGAGGACGATGAACGAGAGGACGCGCCAGACCGACTCGAGCTCCGAGAGGTCGTAGAGGAACACCTTTCCCGCCGCGAGGATCAAGAGCGCGAATCCGGCAAGCCGGAGCTCGCGGACCTCCCGGCGCAGGCCCAGCCAGAGGGAGACGAGGCCGGCAACCGTCCAGAAGACGCTCAGGAGCGCCTGGCCTTGCTGGCGGACGTCGAGACCAATGCCGGTGCGAATGCTTTCCGCCCCCGGTTGGAATCCCTCCACGATCGCGGTGGACGCCAGGTACAGAAGCGCGAGAGCCGGGAGGCAGAAGAGCACGCGTCTCCAGTCAGGCTCCTCGCGAGGCCAGACGAGTGCGCATCGCGCCGATGCGACGGCCACGGCGCCGATCGCGAGAGCGGCGGCACCGAGGTCTGGGACGCCGTAGACCAGCGAATCGGCCGGCGCCTCCAACGCGAGCACGTGGGCGGCACCGAGCGCAACGAAGGAGACTGCGCCGAACCGTGCCGTCCGGTCGCCGGTGCGGCGCGCGAGCTCGACCAGCGCAATCGCCTCGCCGGCCCAGGCCAGCACGAGCGGCGTCCCATCGAGGACGAGCGCCGACACGTACGCGACCGAGGAGATCGAGACCGCGTCGAGAATCAGCCTCGCCTCGTCGTTCTCCTTCCAGGCCGCCCGCGCACAAGCAAAGGAACCGAAAGCAACCGCGAGGACTGCCGCGGCCCCTCCCGTGAGGTCCCCACTTCCGCCCGAGAGCGCATCCGGCGGAGCGTCGAAGAAGACCGCATGCGTGACAGCCAGCGCCAGCTGCCCCGCGAGTGCAAGCTTGACCACTGCGGCCCCTTGCGCGAGGCACTGCGCGAGGGCAGCGAGCAGCACGGCACTTGCAGCCCAGCCGATTGCTAGCGATGGTCCGTCGACCAGGAGCCCGAAGGCCGCATCGGCGGACGTGAGCGACACGCCGAGGAGAAGTGCCGCGATTTCCCGGCGATCTCCCCCGAAGCGCAGTAAGCCGGCCCCGAGAGCGAAGTGGGCCACGCTCACTCCCGCCACCCAGAGACCGGCAGCATGGGCGCCTCCGTCACCGAAGCCGATGGCGGCGCCTCCGATTCCTGCCACAAGAAGCGCGTTCAGCGCCACGAGGAGCGAGGTGGAGGGGCGCATGGCGGCCGGTGGCACCCGGAGCTCGAACCCGAGCGCGGAAACGAGGCTCAGAGCGCCAAAGAGGCTGAGCACAACCACGATCGCCATGTCAGAGGGCGACGCGTCGATAACCCAGTAGGCGATCTGCGCTATGGCAACCGCGAACGTCCCGATCCGGAGCCATTCCCACCGGCGCCACACGAGAACCGCGGCCGACGAGGCGAAGGCGACCGCGAGGAAGACCAGCGTCTCGTGCGTCGGGTCAGCTGCGAGGAAGACAGGTGCGAGCAGCGAGCCGAGGATGCCGAGCCCTCCGATCGTGCGGGAGTCCCAGCGCAGAGCGACAACGGTCGCGAGCGCGCCGATCGCGAGCGCCGCGGGCAACGCGGCGGCGACGGGGATCAGGTCGTATTGCGCCGTGCCGGCTGTCAGCGAGAGGAAGAGCCCGGCGATGCCGGTGCCCACCAGGGCGAGCGAGGCCTGCGTCCGTCGCTGGCGCTCGCCGATTACGACGCCAGCAGCGAACAGCGCTCCCGCTGCCGCGAAGGCGAGCACGATTCGGGCCGTGACGTTGAGCCAGCCCCGGTCGACGGCGAGAGCGACGAACAGCGCCAGGCCGATGAGGACCGAGGTGCCTCCCACCAGCGCCAGGAGGCGCCCGCCGAGCAGCTCCTCGAGGTTGATCGACTTGGAGGCAGAGAGAGAGCCCTTCGGGAAGAGCCTCGGGAACGGGCTCGCCTCCCGGGCAGGGGTGCGAGCCGGACGAGAAGGCCTCGGAAACGGGCTAGCTGTCGCGGGAGGCGTGCCCTCCTGAGCCTTCGCCTGCGCGGGCTTCGCCTCGGCTCGATCCCACGTCGGAGCTGAAGCCAAGCCGCGTTCGAGTGCGTCAATCCGGCGGGAGAGGGTGGCGAGCCCGGCTTCCAGGGCGATGAGACGACTTTCGTCGGTGGAGCTCACGACGACTCACTCCTCTGGTATATGTATCTCATCTTCGCTATATATAGCATCTCTGCGATATGAGTCAAGACCCCCCACACCGTACGCCCACCCTCGGTCGAATCCGCGCGCGGCTCGCGCATGCGGAGGATGGTTGGCTCTTTGCCCAGATCGCAGCGCAGGTCGCCGACCGGCGCAGGTCACGTGGCCTCTCGCAAGCCGAGCTGGCCTCCCTCGTCGGGACGACGCAGTCAGCGATCGCGAGGCTCGAGAGCGGCGGGCGCCCACCCCGGATCGACACCCTGCTCCGGATCGCACAAGCGCTCGATTGCGACCTCGCAGTCGAGCTTCGGCCCCGAGCCTCCTAACGACCTTTGAAGCGGGGCTCCCGCTTCTCGAGGAACGACGCGACGCCCTCGGCGAAGTCCTCGCTCTGCGTCGCCACCGTCTGCAGCTGGGCCTCGAGCTCGAGCTGCTCGGCGAGCGTCCTTGCCGTCGCTCCGTCGAGGAGACGCTTCGTCATCCCGATGCCGCGGGTGGGCATCGCTGCGGCCGTCGCGGCGACCTCCGCCGCGCGGACCGGGAGCCGATCCGCCTCCACCACCTCCGAAACGAGACCCCAGGCGTGTGCTTCCGCCGCACTCAGCTTGCGCCCTGAGGTCAGCCACTCGAAGGCCCGGGCCTGGCCGAGGAGCCGGACGGCGAAGAACGAGCCGCCCGAGTCCGGGACCAGCCCGACGTTCACGAAGGCCGGCACGAAGCTCGCGGCATCGGAGGCGATCCTGACGTCGCACGCGAGTGCAAAGGAAAGCCCCGCGCCGGCCGCAGGTCCGTTCACGGCCGCGATCACAGGCTTCTCGAGCGCTCGGATGGCAAGGATGTTCGGGTGGTACTGGGCCCGGAGCCGCTCGCCGATATCCCCGGGCCCGCCCTCGAACGCCCGCAGGTCCTGGCCCACGCAGAAGCCCCGCCCGGCACCGGTGAGGACGACCGCCCGCACCTCGGGGTCGCGTGCGGCCTTCAGCGCAGCCGCGAGGCGCTCGTGCATGGCAGCGTCGAAGGCGTTCAGAACGTCGGGCCGGTTGAGCGTGATGGTCTGCACGGCTCCGTCTCGACTCGTCTCGACTTCGGACATCTCCCCTCCTTGAGCGTCGCGGCAGCGTGGAAGCTCATTGCTAGTTTGACCGCATGACGGAGGTCCTGTTCGTCGACAGCCTGCTTGGCCCCGACCGCCCTGGGGCGGACAACGGCGCGCACCAACCGGACGAGCACCCACTTGACGCGTACTCGCGCGTCGTCACCCAGGTCGCGGCGCGCCTGGCGCCCTCGGTGGCGAGCCTGCGTGTCGCACGGCGCGTCCGTGGCGGTCGCGTCCTCGACGGCGGCGGCTCGGCGGTCGTCGTCACGCCGGACGGCCTCATGCTCAGCTCCGCACACGTGGTCGCGCGAACGAGCGGAAGCGGGCGCGCCTCCTTTCCGGACGGGCGCGAGTGCGAATTCGAGGTGGTCGGCTCCGATCCGCTTTCGGACCTTGCGGTCCTTCGGGCCAGTGCAAGCGATCTGGCTCCCGCGGTGCTCGGAGATGCCGAGCACCTCCGGGTCGGCCAGCTCGTGGTCGCAATCGGGAACCCGCACGGGTTCGGCGGATCGGTGACCGCCGGCGTCGTGTCGGCGCTCGGCCGCTCGCTTCCAACCCGCTCGGGCTCGGCGAGCCGCCTCGTAGAAAACGTGATCCAGACCGATGCCGCCCTGAATCCCGGGAACTCGGGTGGAGCGCTCGTCGACGGCCTCGGACGAGTCGTCGGCGTGAATACGGCGGTGGCCGGCGTCGGGCTTGGCCTGGCCGTCCCGATCAACGCGACCACGCGCCTGATCCTGGCCGCGCTCATGCGGGAGGGCGTCTTCCGCCGGGCCTACATCGGGATCGCGGGCGGCTCGCGACCCCTCCCGCCCAGGCTCGCGCGACGGCTTGGGCGCGATCAGGGCATCGAGGTGGTCGAGGTGGTCGACGGAAGCCCGGCCGCGCAGGCCGGTCTCCGGCCCGAGGACCTGATCCATGAGGTGGACGGCGTGCCCGTCACGGACGCAGGTGACCTCCAGCGGCTGATGACCGGCGAGCTGATCGGCCGCACGATCCGCGTCCGGGTCGTCCGCGGCGAGATCACCCTCGACCTCCCCGTCGTCCCGATCGAGCTAGCTCTCTAGCGGCCCTCGAACTCAGGGTCGCGCTTCTCCGTGAAGGCAGTCAGGCCCTCCTTCGCGTCCTCGGAGGCGAACGCGAGGTACAGGGAGCGCCGCTCGTAATCGAGGCCGACCTCGAGCGACGTGTCGAAGGCTCGGTTCACCGAGGCCTTCGCGAGCTGCTGGGCGACCGGGCCCTTCGAAGCGATGGCGCGGGCGATCCGCTTCGCCTCTTCCAGCCACGCCTCCCGTGCGACGACTCGCGCCACGAGACCCGCCAGCTCGGCCTCACGGGCGTCGAGGAAGCGACCCGTCAGGATCACATCCATCGCCTTCGCCTTGCCGACCGCACGTGTGAGCCGCTGTGTGCCGCCTGCGCCCGGGATGATGCCTAGGCCGGTTTCCGGCTGGCCGAACTTCGCCGTCTCGGAGGCCACGATCAGGTCACAGGCCATCGCGAGCTCGCAACCCCCGCCCAGGCAGAACCCCGAGACGGCCGCGACCAGCGGTGTCCGAAGTCCACGGATCGAGTCCCATTGCTCCACGCGCTGCTGGCGGAGCATGTCCATCGCGGTCGCCTCCGCCATCTCTGCGATGTCCGCCCCGGCCGCGAAGGCGCGGTCGTTCCCGGCCAGGAGGATGCAGCGAATCTCTGGGTCGGCGTCGAGCGCCTCGAGCGCTCCGACGAGCTCGTTCATCAGCTGGTTCGAGAGTGCGTTCAGCTGCTCCGGTCGGTCGAGCGTGACGAGCGCGATGTTGTCCTCTCTGTCGACCCGGACTGTCATCGGCGGGCGCGGGCGGGGCAAGCCCCGCCCCTACAGGTCCTCATTTGCGCTCCAGGAACTTTCGCACGGCCTCCTGCGGCTCCGCGGTCGCCATCGAGAGCGCGAGCCAGTCGCGCGCATGGCCCACCGTCTCGTTCCAGGCCAGATTCCGCCAGAAGTTGAGCTGCTCCTTCGTGTACCGGACGGTCTGTGGGAGCTTCGTGGCGAGCTTCTCCACCAGCTCGTCGACGGCGGCGTCGAGTCCGGCTTGTGGCACGACCCGGTTCACGAGGCCCCACTCGCGGGCTTGCTCGGGTGGGATCTCCTCGCAGAGAAAGAGGATCTCCCGTGCCCGCCGGTCCCCGACCATGATCGGCAGCCACTGGGTGGCGCCCCCGGCAGGCACAGAGCCGTGCTCGGGCCCGACATGGCGAATGAACGCATCGTCGACCATGACCGCGAGGTCGCAGGCCATCTGGAGCTCGTTGCCGCCGCCGACGCAAATCCCGTTGATCCGGGCGAGCGTCGGCTTGCCGATCTCGCGCAGCCGGTCGTGAGCGTCCTTGAAGGCGCCGAACCACTTCCAGTACTCGCCCGGCTTCCCGAGGTAGTCGGCCGACCACGACTTCAGGTCGGCGCCGACGCAGAACGCCCGCCCGGCGCCCGTGAGAACGACCACGCGGATCTCGTCGTCCCACGAGGCGTCCTCGCAGGCGCGCGCCAGCTCCCGCAGCAGCTGGAAGTCGAAGGCGTTCAGCACCTCCGGTCGGTTCAGCGTGATCGTCGCCCGCGGCGGCGCCTTCTCGTAGAGGATCTTCTCGAGGCCGAGCTCGGATGGTTTGCGGGCCTCGGGCCGGGACGGCTCCGTCATTCGCTCACGTCGGCGAAGAGCACCTGGAAGTGGCCGCCCATCTCCATGGCGTCCTTGCCGGTCGCCATGAACTGCTCGCTCCGAGCAGCCTCCTGAAAAGCCTCTCGGCTCGGAAATTCCCATTCGGCGTAGTACGCGAACTTCGGTTCGCCGCGCGGTGCGCCGAAGATCGGGCCGTGCCGAAACGTCCCCCCGGGGACTCGACGGCAGAGCTCGGCGTGCTGCTCGTAGCGCGTTTGCTCCGGTTCCTTCTCGTACAGGACGAACGCCCTGACCATGCCCCTCCTCCCGTCGCTCGCGGCGACAGGCTAACGGCTTCCGAGCACGGCGGTCTCCGACGAGAGGCGTTGCGCAACTGAGACGAGCTGGACGACAGCAGCGGGGGCGACGTCCGCCTCTGCGATAGCGCTACGCCGCTCTTGCGCTTGCGTCGACGAGCGCCTCCTCGAGGATCTCCAGCCCGCGCTCGAGGTCCTCATCGGAGATGACGAGCGGCACGAGAACTCGGATCACGTTTCCGTAGAGGCCGCAGGAGAGGATGATGAGGCCCCGCTCGCGGGCGGCGACCAGCGTCGAAGTGGCGAGCGCTGCGGCCGGTGCCTTCGTCTCACGGTCTTCGACCAGCTCGATCGCCTGCATCGCTCCCAGACCTCGCACCTCACCGATCGCCTCGATCCGTTCTGCCATCCGGTCCAACCCGGCTCGAATGCGGTTGCCGATGGACTCCGCACGCTCGCGGAACTCCGGCGTCGCCACCTCGTCCAGGATCGCGACCGCCGCCGCGCACGCCACGGGATTGCCGCCGAACGTGCCACCGAGCCCACCGGCGGGAACGGCGTCCATCACTTCCGCACGGCCCGTGACGCCGGCCAGCGGCAGGCCGCCGCCGAGTGACTTTCCGGAGACCATGAGGTCCGGTTCCACTCCATAGCGCTCGATCGCCCAGACCGTCCCGGTGCGTCCGACCCCGCTTTGCACCTCGTCGTCCACGTAGAGGATGCCGTGCTTGGCGCAGAGCTCTGCGAGGCGGGCGGGGAAATCCTCCGGCATCGGGATGAACCCGC
This sequence comes from Gaiellales bacterium, assembly GCA_038209555.1. Classification (GTDB taxonomy): domain Bacteria; phylum Actinomycetota; class Thermoleophilia; order Gaiellales; family Gaiellaceae; genus DASQGA01. The sequence goes on along the minus strand of JBBQXP010000004.1, from coordinate 15,197 downwards.
CCTCGCCCTGCACAGGCTCGAGCACGACGCAGGCGACGGACTCGGGGTCGACGTCGGCCTTGAACAGGAGCTCCAGCGCGTGAATGGCGTCGTCGGTGGTGACGCCGCGGTACGGATACGGCGCGGGAGCCCGGTAGACCTCCGGCGCAAAGGGCCCGAAGCCGCGCTTGTACGGGACGACCTTGCTCGTCATCGTCATCGTCAGAAGCGTCCGTCCGTGGAAGGCGCGGTCGAAGGTAACCACCGCCGGGCGTCCCGTGGCGACGCGCGCGATCTTGACGGCGTTCTCCACGGCTTCCGCACCGGAGTTCAGGAGGATCGACTTCTGCTCGTTCCCCCGGCACGGCGAGAGCTCGGCAAGGCGCCGGCAAGCCTCGACGTAGGGCTCGTACATCCCCACCATGAAGCACTGGTGCAGGTAGCGGTCGACCTGTTCGTGGATCGCGGCGACCACCTCGGTGGGGCCGTGACCGAGGTTCTGGCAGCCAAGGCCGCCGGCAAAGTCGAGATAACTCTTGCCATCGACGTCCTCGATGTGCGTTCCGCCCGCGCGGGCGACGACCAGAGGCGGGGTAGCGACCCCGCGCGCGACGTAGCGCTCGCGTGCCTCGACTACCGCCTGGGTCGCACTGCGCTCCGTGACTTCCATCGGCCGATACTACTCAAGTCGGCCGAGATGGTTGCTTGGTAATCGGCGTGCCTGGTTGTCGAGCAACCATCTAGAGATATGCTCGCGTACGTGTCTGGAAGCGGGTTTGCGGTCGCCCTTGCGCTCTTGGCCGGGCTGGCCGGCTCCATCCAGATCGCAGTCATGGGCCGCTTCGGGGACCGGATCGGGTCGCTGGAGGCGCTGGCGTTCTCCCTCCTCCTGTCGACGGTGATCGCAGCGGCCGCACTCGTAGCGCTACGTGGGTCTCTGGACGGTTTCACGTCCGCCGTGCGCCAGCCACCCTGGCTCTGGCTCGGTGGCGTCATGGGCTTCTTCATCGTCTTCACAATCACGTTCGCCCAACCGCGCATCGGCACCACCGCGACGATCGGCCTCCTGATCGCAGGCCAGCTCACAATGGGCGCCCTCATCGATCGTTTCGGGCTCTTCGGAGTGGAGCGGATCGACCTCACGCTGCCCCGGCTCCTCGGCATCGCACTCCTGGCGGTCGGGGCAGCTCTATCCCTGCACCGCGCCTAGAGACCGACTATGTCATCCGGACGCACCGGCACGCGGGTCAGCTCGCGACCGGTGGCGTCGCGAAGCGCCGCAACGATCGCGGCTGTCGAGACCACGGTCGGGGGCTCACCCGCTCCCTTGACGCCGAAGGGAGCGTCCGGTTCGGCCTCCTCCACGAGGTCAGCGACGACTGCGGGCATGTCGAGGGCGGTCGGGATCAGGTAGTCAGTGAAGCTCGCATTCGTGATCACCCCATCGCGGGTCAGGATCTCCTCCATGAGCGCGAGACCAAGACCCTGCGCCGTGCCGCCCTCGATCTGGCCGTAGACGGCCTGGGGGTTGACCGCCTTGCCGACGTCCTGGGCCGTCCCCACCCACACGACCCGCGTCAACCCGAGCTCGACGTCGACCTCGGCCACGACACGCATCGCAGCACAAGCGAACGCCACATGTGCCCGCTCGCCGGTGACCTGGCCGGTCTCGGGATCGAGGGGCGTGGTCTCCCGGTGACGATAGACGCGCTCCAGGTCGATCTCAGCGTCTCCGAGCGAGCCCCCGCGGTGTTCGAGCTCTTTGCGGGCGGCCCGGCATGCGAGCTGCACGGCTCCGGCCGCCATCCACGTCATCCGTGAAGCCGAGGCCGAGCCTGCAGAGCCCACCGTCGCGGTCGTGTGGGGGGCGAGGACGATCTCCTCGATCCCAAGCTCCGTCTGCGCCACCTGAACGATGACGTTCGAGACCCCCTGGCCGACCTCCGCGGCGGCGCAATGCACCTCGGCCATCGGAATGCCACCCGCGCCCTCGAAGAGGCGCACACGGGCGCTCGTGTAGTCGTCGAAGCCCTCCGAGTAGCAGATGTTCTTGAACCCGACCGCGAACCCGATTCCCCGCCGGATGCCCTCTCCACGGGTCGTGTTGCCGGCGCCGCCGGGAAGCCGGATGGCATCCCGCGGTAATGGCTCCGGCCCGGGCACGGGGATCGCTGCGGCGCGGCGGATGACCTCGGCGACCGGCATAGAGCCGGTCACCCGCTGGCCGGTCGGGAGCGTGTCCCCCGGGGCGAGCGCATTCCTGAGCCGTAGCTCGACGGGATCAATCGCGAGGACGTCCGCGAGCTTGTCCATTTGCGCTTCGGCCGCGAAGCACGTCTGCACGGCGCCAAACCCCCGCATCGCGCCGCATGGCGGATTGTTCGTGTAAACGCACGTCGACTCGATGAGCGCGTTTTCGACCGCGTACGGGCCGCAGGCAAAGGAGGCCGCGTTCGAGGTCACCGCGGTCGAGCTCGACGCGTAGGCGCCTCCGTCGAGGAGGATCCGCATGCGGACGCAGACGAGCTTCCCGTCGCGGTTCGCCCGGTGCTCCGCCCAGATGCGGGCGGGGTGCCGGTGGATGTGGCCGACGAAGGACTCCTCGCGGTTGTAGACCATCTTCACCGGACGGTTCGCGTGCAGCGCCAGCATCGCCCCGTGGACCTGCATGGACAGGTCCTCACGCCCGCCGAACGCTCCCCCGACTCCTGCGAGGTGAATGCGGACTTGCTCAGGCGCGAGGCCGAGGCAGGGCGCGACCTGGTCGCGGTCGACGTGCAGCCACTGGGTTGCGACGTAGACGTCCACCCCTCCCTCGCCATCCGGCACAGCGAGCCCGGATTCGGGGCCGAGGAACGCCTGATCCTGGATTCCGAGGTCGTAGACCCCTGTGACGGCAACGTCGCCCGCCGACTCCGGGTCGCCGTGGCGGATGACCATCGCGCGCACGACGTTCGGCCTCGGGTCGTCCCTATAGCCGTGCCCCTGCGTCCAGCTCTGAGGGTGAATCGGCTCGGCCTCGGGAGCGGTCGCAGGATCAACGACCGGGGCCAGAGGCTCGTACTCGACCCGGATCCGCTCGGCCGCCCGTCGCGCTTGCTCGGGGTGTTCTGCGGCGACGAGGGCTACGGGCTCGCCGAAGTACCGCACGCGGTCGAAGGCGAGGACCGGCTGATCTCGGAACTCGAGGCCGTAGCGCTTGTCCCCGGGCACGTCCTCATGTGTGAGAACGGCGTGGACACCTGCCATACCGAGCGCGCCACCGAGGTCGATCGAGACTATCCGGGCGTGCGCGTGCGGGCTGCGAAGGGTGTGGCCCCAAAGCATCCCGGCAGCAAACAGATCGCTCGAGTAGGCAAACTCGCCGGTCACCTTCGGGATGCCATCCACGCGCCGAACGCTTTCACCGACGCGGCCGAGCTCGAGTTTGCGTACCGGCGCGCTCAACGCTCCACTCCTGGCACGACCCGTGCACCACGCGTGCGCTTTTCGGCCTTAAGCTGGAAGGCGAGCAGGGGGCGGGTCGGGACCCGAGTTACACGCGCAGGAAAGCTCATCGCGAGGCCGCCAGCCGAACCGCGTCGAAGATCTTCGTGTATCCCGTGCATCGGCAGAGGTTCCCCGAGAGAGCCTCCCGGATCTCGTCGTCACCCGGATCGGGGGAGCGCTCCAGGAGGTCTGCAGTCGCCACCACGAGGCCCGGCGTACAGAATCCGCACTGGACTGCGCCCGCCTCGACGAAGGCCTCCTGAACGCGATGCAGCCTTCCTTCCTCGACTAAACCCTCGACGGTCACCACCTCGTGACCGTCGGCCTGCGCGGCCAGGACGAGGCACGCGCACACCAGCGTCCCGTCGAGCAGCACCGAGCACGAACCGCACTCTCCCTGCTCGCACGCGTTCTTCGAGCCCGGTAGGCCGAGTCGCTCCCGAAGCGCAAAGAGGAGGCTTTCACCGCCCCAGACGTCGGCCTCGTGGGGCTCCCCGTTCACGGTCAACGCGATCCTCACGTCAGGCACCGCTCGAGCGCCCGCTCTGCCAGGACGCGAAGGGCATGACGACGGTAGGCAGCCGTACCGCGGACGTCGTCGATCGGAGCTGCGTCGGCGGCGACTCGCTCTGCGAATTCGCCCCGCTCGGAAAGCGGCGCGCGCACGAGCCCGACGACCGGACCTGCCGAGCCGTAGGCGGCCCGTAGCTCGCCTCGCCCCTCATCGGCTACGAGAGCGAGCGAGACCACGGCGATGACCATGGCGTTCCTGGGCCCGACCTTCATGAAGGTCTGCTGGGCTCCGGACGGCTGCAAGCGCACCGCCAGGATCAGCTCGTCCTCCTCGAGCGCGTTCTTCTTCGGTCCGAGCAGGAAGTCCGCAAGCGCGAGTACCCGAGTGCCACGCACGCTCGCGACCTCGACCTCTGCGTCCTCGATCAGAAACGGCGGCAGAGCGTCACCGGCGGGAGAGGCGGTGCCGAGGTTCCCGCCGATCGTCGCCCGATTGCGGATCTGCGGCGATCCCACCGTCCTCGACGCTTCGGCGAGCGCCGGGAACACCTCGGCAAGCGGCGCCCGCATCGCCTCCGCGAAGGTGAGCCCGCTTCCGAGCCTGACTGTCCCGTTGTCGCGCGACCAGCCGCGCAGCTCAGCCACTTCGTTCAGGTTCAGGATGTGATCCGGCCGCGCCCGGTCGAAATTGAGGTCGACGAGCACGTCCGTGCCCCCGGCGATCGGGCAGGCCGCGGGATGCGCCGCCTTCATTTGCAGCGCCTCGTCCAGCGAGCGTGGGGTCATCACCTCCATCAGCCTCCGGTTATACGACGCGACGGCAGAAATTCCCAACCCTGCCGGTTATGGTCAGCGCCATGACTGACCTCGCGAGGCGCATCGCCGTCGCCAGGGGGGACGAGCCGGCCGACCTTGTCATTCAGGGCGGATCCGTGTTGTCGGTGTTCACGCGCGAGTGGCTCCAGACCGACGTCGCGATCGTCGACGGCTTCGTGGCGGGGCTGGGCGAGTACGACGCCGCGGAGGTGATCGACGCCAACGGGAGTTTCGTCGTGCCGGGGTTCATCGACGCACACATGCACATCGAGACCTCGAAGCTCCTCGTCGGAGAGTTCGCACGGCTGGTGCTGCCCCTCGGCACGACCGCGGTGGTAGCCGACCCCCACGAGATCGCCAATGTACTCGGCACCGACGGGATCCATTGGCTCGCAGATCGTTGCGACGACGTGCCGCTCGACGTCTACTTCATGGCGTCTTCCTCCGTTCCCGCCTCGCGGTTCGAGTCACCGCGCAGACCGCTGACCGCCGGAGACCTCGAGGGCCTCCTCCGGCGGCGCCGGGTGATCGGCCTCGCCGAGATGATGAACTTCCCCGGCGTGATCGCGGGCGACGAGCACGAGCTCGAGAAGCTCCGCCTCGGAAATGCCGGCCACGTCGACGGACATGCGCCGGGTGTGCTCGGAAAGGAACTGAACGCCTATGCGGCTGCGGGCATTCGCTCCGACCATGAGGCGTTCACCGCTGAGGAAGGCCGGGAGCGGCTCCGCGCCGGCATGTGGCTCCTGATCCGCGAGGCGACCGCGGCTCGAAACCTTCACGCCCTTTTGCCTCTCGTGCAGGAGTTCGGCCCCGGCCGGATCGCCTTCTGCACGGACGACCGCGAGCCCGAGCACATCGCCGACGATGGGCACGTGAACGCGCTCGTCCGCGATGCGGTCGCGTTCGGCATTCCCCCCACCGACGCTCTCGTGATCGCCTCGCTCAATGCCGCGCTCTGGCACCGTCTCGACCACCTCGGCGCCCTGGCACCCGGCTACCAGGCCGACCTCCTCGTGCTCCCGGATCTCGAGACCTTCGTTCCGGACCTCGTCCTGAAAGCCGGTCGTCCCCCTCCGGAGATCCCCGAGATCACGGTTCCCGAGTGGGTGAAGCACAGCGTCCGCATCCAGCCGGTGGCGTCGAACGACTTCCAGATTCCGTGGGAGGGCGGGATGGCGCGCGTCATTGGACTCGTCCCCGGCCAGATCGTCACCGACTCGCTCTCGGACGAGCTCACCGTCGAAGACGGCTCAGCGGTCGCCGACCCGAAGCGAGACCTCGCGAAGGTGGCGGTCATCGAGCGTCATCTCGGGACCGGGCGCATCGGCCTCGGGTTCGTCCGCGGCTTCGGACTGCAGAGCGGCGCATTCGCCTCGACGTTCTCCCACGACGCGCACAACGTCGTAATCGTCGGCGTGGACGACGGCGACATGGCCCGGGCCGCAGCACGCCTCGCCGAGCTCGGCGGCGGCATCGTGGTCGTGGAGCGTCGCGGCGTCCGCGCCGAGATGCCCCTGCCCGTGGCCGGGCTCCTCGCGGAGGCGCCGCTCGAAGAGGTGATCGCCCAGAGCCGCGCGGTCACGGCGGCCGCCGCCGACCTCGGCTGCACGTTGCCGGCTCCCTTCCAGTCGATGGCGTTTCTCGCGCTTTCCGTGATCCCGAGCCTCAAGATCACCGACCGAGGGCTCGTCGACGTCGAGCGCTTCGAGCTCGTGCCGCTTCGTTTATGAGCAGGCTCTTCACAGACGCCCACGTCGCGACGATGGACGACGATGGCAAGGAGCTCGAAGGTTGGATCCTCGTCGAGGACGGGCTCGTGACCGCGGTCGGGGACGGGCCACGACCGGACGCTGGCGAGACGACCAGCCTCGGCGGGGCGCTCGTGACGCCAGGGCTCGTCAACACCCACCACCACCTCTACCAGACGCTGACGCGAACGCGGGCTCAGGACGCCGACCTGTTCACCTGGCTTCGGGCCCTTTATCCGGCGTGGGGTCGAATCGACGCGGAGTCCGAGTACGCAGCCGCGCGCACAGGGCTCGCGGAGCTCGCGCTCTCAGGCTGCAGCACGGTCTTCGACCATCACTACGTTTTCCCCGCGGGGCGAGACGGAATCGTGGAGGCCGAGGTGCAGGCGGCGCGAGAGCTCGGCGTCAGGCTGGTTGCGTCAAGGGGCTCGATGGACCTTGGCAAGTCGCAAGGCGGGCTGCCACCGGACGAGCTCGTCGAGGACGCCGATGCGGTGCTGGCCGAGACTGAGAGGCTCGCGCACCTCCACGAGACCGGGACGGGCGCCATGATCCAGATCGCGGTGGCGCCATGCTCGCCCTTCTCGGTCACCCGGCGGCTGATGGCGGATTCAGCGGAGCTCGCGCGGCGTCTCGGCCTCCTGCTCCACACTCACCTGGCCGAGACCCTGGAGGAGGAGGCGTACTGCGTCGAGCTCTACGGCTGCCGTCCGGTCGAGTACCTGGACGAGCTGGGATGGCTCGGCTCCGATGTCTGGTGCGCGCACTGCGTCCACCTTTCCGAGACCGACATCGATCAGTTCGCGGCCACGGGCACCGGTGTCGCTCACTGCCCCACGTCGAATCTCCGCCTCGGCGCCGGCGTCGCCCCGGTGCGCGCCCTGCTCGACGGCGGCGTCAGAGTGGGCCTCGGGGTGGACGGGTCGGCGTCGAACGAGCGCGGTGATCTCTCAGCCGAGCTCAAGCAGTCGCTGCTCGCAGCGCGAGGCCGCGGTGGCCCGACGGCGCTCACCGCCCGCGAGGCTCTGCGCCTGGGAACCCGCGGCGGCGCCGACGTGCTCCACCGTGCGGATCTTGGCTCGATCGAGCCCGGCAAGTGCGCCGATCTCGCCGTCTGGCGCACGGACGGCCTCGAATTCGCCGGCGCGAGCGACCCGGTGGCCGCGCTCGTCTTGGCCGGACCTCACCGCGTCGATCGGCTGTACGTGGGAGGCGAGGAAGTGGTCCGCGACGGACACCTCGTGCGGGCCGAGGCGGCCGAGATCGCGCAGGAGCACCGGAGACATGCGGAGAAGTTCGCGGCGTGAAACGTCTCGTGTCAACCCGGACCCTGCGCGCGTGAGCGCTTCTCTCTCCACCCATGTGCTCGATGTCGAGCGTGGCGAGCCGGCCCGAGGCGTCCGGGTCGAGCTCTATCGAGGGAGCGACATGCTGGCCACCGCGGAAACCGACGACGATGGCCGGATCGGTGACCTCGGGGGGTCGCTCGACCCGGGCCGGTACCGCCTTGTCTTCCATCCGCCCTCTCCGCTCTTCCGGCGCGTCGAGCTCGAGCTTGCACTCGAGGACAGACATCATCACGTGCCCCTCCTCGTCTCCTCGTACGCGTGCGTGACCTACCGCGGCAGCTGACCGTGGACGAGCTCGCGGAGCTCTTCGAGGGACGGACCCGACTCGCGGAGCGCCTCGCCGAGACCCACGATCCGCTCGGCCGCCCCGACACTGTGATCGCCGGGCTGACGGAGTCCGAGAAGATCGAGGCAATAGACGCGCACCCGGCCATCGGTGCCCGGCGCCTCTCCGACCGGTCGGCCCGGGAGCAAGGGGAGGAGGCCGAGCCCGAGGTCACCGCCGAGCTCGGTCGGTTGAACCGTGCCTACGAGGAGAAGTTCGGATTTCGGTTCGTCGTCTTCGTGGACCGCCGGCCTCGCGCGGAGCTGGTGCCTATCCTCCGTGAGCGACTCGCCCGGACGCGCGAGGAAGAGCTGACGACGGCGCTCGAGGAGCTCGTCGCAATCGCCCGCGACCGCTGGAGGCAAGTATGAGCATCCACTACGGCAAGGCCGAGATCGGGGTCTACCGGACCGACGGGGTCAGCTCACTGTTCGCCGCCGCGGTCACGCTGGACGTCTTCGGGGAGAACTTCATGCCTGCCTACACCGAGGGCGAAAACTCGCTCGTGGTCGCAACGGACACGATGAAGAACTTCGTGCACGCAAATGCGCTCGAGTACAGGGGCGAGTCGCTCGAAGAGCTCCTCGACCTCCTCGGCGGGCGCTTCCTCGACACCTACGACCATGTCGAGCGGATCCGGCTCGGCGCGCGGGAGATCCCGTTCGAGCGGAAAAGTGGCGTTCTCTTCCAGCGGCGCTATGACGACACCGGGGTCGCCGAGCTCGAGCTCGGCCGGGAAGGGGTGGTCGATCGTCGCTCCGGGCGGGAAGGCGTTCACCTGATCAAGATCACGGGCAGCTCGTTCACCCGGTTCGCGCGCGACGACTATACGACGCTTCCCGAGACTGTCGATCGGCCCTTGTTCATCCACCTCGACGTCCACTGGCGCTACCTCGGCGAAGCCGGACCGGTGCCGAGTGCCGAAGTACGAGACTCGGTCGCGGAGACGTTCGATGACTTCAACTCGAAGTCGATCCAGCACCTCGTCCACGAGATCGGACGCCGTCTGCTCGACCGCTTCCCCGCGATCGCCGAGCTCTCGTTCGAAGCCCAGAACCGACTCTGGGACACCGCCCAGGTCTCCAAGGCGGATGAGCGCATCAAGATCTACACGGATCCACGGCCGCCCTACGGCATGATCGGGCTTACGCTCAGGCGGTAGGTTCAGCGCGTGCTCGACATCGTCGTCGGCGACCTTCGCTTCAAAGCCCGCCTCGAAGAGGAGGTCTCGCCGCGAACGGTTGCGGCGGTCCGCAAGCTCTTTCCTCTCGAGGCGCATCTGCTCCAGGCCCGCTGGAGCGGCCAGGCGGCGTGGGTTCCTCTGGGTGAGCTCGACGCGGGCGTGGGGCCGGAGAATCCCACCAGCTACCCCGCTCCGGGCGAGCTTTTGCTCTATCCCGGGGGCGTCAGCGAGACCGAGATCCTCTTCCCGTACGGGCGAACGTGCTTCGCGAGCGTAGCCGGCCAGCTCGCTGCCAACCACTTCGCGACGCTGTTAGAGGGAGTCGAGCAGCTGCCGGAGCTCGGCAGGCGGGTCATCTGGGACGGCGCCCAGCCGATCCGCTTCGAGCTCGCCTAACCAGCGAGGCGCCCGAGGGTCGCGGCGAGGGCCGCGACGCAGAAAGTGATGTCTTCCGGACTCGTGCGCTCTTCCGGGGCATGGCTGATGCCGCCCTCGCTTCGCACGAAGAGCATGCCGGCCGTGACCCCGGAGGCCGCGAGGATGCCGGCATCGTGCCCAGCGCCCGACGCGAGCTCCAGAACCGGCAGCCCGAGCCGTTCGATCTCCTTGCCGAGCACACGGGTGAGCGCCACGTCCATGGCTACAGGTGGAGTGACGGCAAGCTCGGTTCCGATCGCCTCGAGGAGCGCGTCGAGGCGCGACTGATCTGGCGCGCGCGCATCGACGCTGAGCGTGACGTGGGCAGGGACGACATTCGCCGCGCCCGGCTCGACCACGAGGTTGCCGACGGTGGCCACCGCGCCTTCGATCCTGGCAGCCGCATCCCGCGCGTGCAGCACGAATTCAGCCGCAGAGCACAGCGCGTCCTCGCGTGCGTCCATCGGCGTCGTCCCCGCATGACGCGGAACTCCGGTGAACTCGACCGTCCCGCGGGCCTGCCCGGCGATCGAGGTCACGATGCCCAATGGAACGCCTGCACGCTCGAGAACCGGGCCCTGCTCGATATGCGCCTCCAAGAAGACCGCCGGGAGGCCGGCCCCGGCAGCCTGAGGCGGCAGCCCGAGCGCTTCCAGGCCACGGCTTCCGACCAGCCCGCACCGAGCCCGGCTCCCGAGACACCCGGGAGCGTAGGCAGACCCTTCCTCGTCTCGGAAGGCTACGACGGCCACGGTGCCGGCTGGTGCGTCGAGCCGGCGGACGGCCTCGAGGCCGGCAACCACGCCGAGCGCGCCGTCGAAGCGCCCGCCGGCCGGAACCGTGTCCAGGTGCGAACCGGTCCAAAGCTCCCCGGCAGCCGGATCCGACCCGGCCAGGCGACCGAAGAGGTTTCCCCACGCATCCCTTTCGACAACGAGCCCCGCCTCTTCCATCCACCCCGAAACGAGATCGTGGGCGGTGTCCTCGGCAGCGCTCAGCCCGGGGCGGTTCGCTCCCTTCCCGCCTCCGATCTCGTACAGGCGCTCGAGCCGCTCGAGAACCTGCTCGACGCCCTTTGATCCGGTCTCACGCCGGGTTACGATCGGGCCCCACCTGATCCGCGCGGAAGGAGCGCCATGAGCACGGTTGCAGCCAGGATGCAGGAGTCCGCACTAGCCCGCCGCTTCCGCTTCGCAGAGCACGGGACGACGCTTGGACGCGACACGATCGCCGGGGCGACGACGTTCATCGTCATGTCCTACATCATCTTCGTGAACCCGGCGATCCTGAGCTTCGCGGGCGTCAAGGGACTCGAGGGCGCCGGATTGCCGTTCGACGCGGTTCTCGCATCCACGTGCCTCGTCGCCGGTGTCATGACGATCGCCATGGGGCTCTTTACGAACAAGGCCTTTGCGATCGCGCCGGGGCTCGGCCTCAATGCAGTCGTCGCCTTCGGGCTCGTCGCCGGTGCCGGTCTCGGGTTTCCAGAAGCGATGGGAATCGTCATCATGGAGGGGGCGCTTGTGACCGCGCTCGTCCTGACGGGCGTTCGGGAAAAGGTCATGACCGCGATCCCGCTGGAGCTGAAGAAAGCGATCGCGATCGGGATCGGGCTCTTCATCGCCTTCATCGGGCTCTACAACTCGGGCATCGTGGTGCGCGGCCCGGCCACGCCGGTGGAGCTCGGCCGCTTCACGACCTGGCCGATCGCGATCGCGCTCTTTGGCCTCGTCGTCACGATCATCCTGCGAGCGATCCGCTTCCGCGGCGATCTGCTGGTGGGAATCCTCGCAACGACTGCGTTCGCTACGCTCGTCAACTGGGCGACCGACTACTCCGTGTACTCGACACCGGGCTCCGAAGGGTGGGCGCGCTGGCCGTCGGACATCTTCCAGAGCCCGAATTTCTCGCTCATCGGGGAGTTCAGCTTCCACTCCTTCGCGACGCTCGGGGTCATCTCGACCCTCGTCTGGGTCTTCGCACTCTTCCTCGCAGACTTCTTCGACACCATGGGGACGCTCGTCGGCGTCGGAAAGGCTGCGGGCTACCTGAACGAGAAGGGCGAGTTCCGCGATATCAGGAAGCCGCTACTCGTCGACTCCGTCGCTGCCATGGTAGGCGGAGCCGCTTCAGCTTCCTCGGCGACCACGTACATCGAGTCGGGCGCCGGTGTGGCAGCAGGCGGCCGGACCGGCTGGGTCAGCGTCGTCACGGGCCTGCTGTTCTTCCCGTTCCTCTTCATCGCACCGTTGATCGGCATGGTGCCTCCGCAGGCAACGGCGGCGGCGCTCATCATCGTCGGCTGGCTCATGATCACGACCCTCACAGAGGTCGAAGAGGATGCTGAGAGGGAGGAGCGGACGGCGTCTGGCGAAGCGGTAGTAAGACGGAAGCTCGCAGGTATCGACTTCCACGACCTGGCCATCGGACTCGCCGCCGCATTCGTGATCATGATTATGCCGTTCACCTACTCGATCACGAACGGCATCGGATTCGGCTTCATCACGTACACGCTCGTACGGGTGGCCCAGGGCCAGGCGTCACGGGTGCACCCGTTCATGTACGTGGCGTCGGCGGCTTTCGTGCTCTATTTCCTCGTCCCGCTTCTCCAGGACACGTTCGACTGGATCTAGTGGAGCCTGGGCCTAGAGGCCGAATGGATTGACCGGCTTGGAGCTCGTGGAGACGATGACGCTCTTCGTCTCGAGATACATGTCGAGGGCCTCGATTCCGAGCTCCCGGCCGAAGCCCGACTGCTTGTAGCCCCCGAAGGGAATCCCGGGGAAGGCCGAATACGGGGCATTGATGCCAACCGTCCCGGACTTGATCTGGCGCGCGAGTCGATGTCCGCGGCCGGGGTCACCGGTCCAGACGGTTGCCACCAGACCGTACTTGATGTCGTTCGCGATCCGGACCGCGTCCTTCTCGTCCTCGAATGGGATCACCGAGACGACCGGGCCGAAGATCTCTTCCTGGGCCACGAGCATGCGGTTGTCGACTTTCGCGAGCACCGTGGGCGGGTAGAATGTCCCTTTCCCCTCCGGCAGCTCGCCACCGGTCACGATCTCGACCCCCTCGTCGCGGCCCTGCTCCACTAGGCTGTGCACCTTCTGGCGATGGGCCTCGGAGATGAGAGCTCCCATCTGGGTCTCGGCGTCGAGCGGGTCGCCGACCTTGAGCTTGCCCGCCGTCTCGGTGAAGCGCGAGACGAACTCGTCGTAGATCGACTGCTCGACGAGCATCCGGGAGCGGGCGTCGCAACTCTGACCGGCCGAGTAGTAGATGGCGTACACCGACGAGGGGACTGCGTCGTCGAGGTTGGCATCCGCGAACACGAGGCTCGGGCTCTTTCCACCGAGCTCGAGCGAGAGGCGCTTGATGGGCTCGGCGCAGAGCCGCATGATCTCGCTCCCGGTCCGGGTCGAGCCGGTGAATGCGACCTTGTCCACCCCGGCGTGCGAGACGAGGTAGGCACCGGTCGTCGGACCGTCGCCGGGGACGACGTTGACGACCCCGGCGGGGATGCCTACTTCGACTGCAAGCTCGGCCAGACGTAGCGCAGTCAGCGGGGTCGCAGGGTCAGGTTTCAGGACGACCGTGCACCCGGCAGCCAGCGCCGGCGAGAGCTTCCAGGCAGCCAGCATGATCGGGTAGTTCCAGGGAACGATCTGGGCACAGACGCCCACGGGCTCGCGGAGCGTGTATGAGAGGACGGAGCCACCGATCGGTATGGAACGACCGGCGATCGACCCGATCGCGGAAGCGAAGTAGCGGAAGTTCTCGACCGCGGTCGCAACCTCGCCCTTGACGGACGAGACTGCCTTGCCGACGTTTCGCGTCTCGAGCTCCACGAGCTCCTTTCGGTTCGCTTGGACGGCGTCGGCGAGGGCGTGCAGGAGCCGCGAGCGTTCCGTAGGTGGCGTCTTCCCCCACGGCCCGTCGAGTGCCGCGCGAGCAGCCGAGACAGCGCTGTCCACGTCCTCAGGGCCGGCGATCGCGGCGCGGGCTAGCGGCTCCCCGGTGGCAGGCTCTCGGAGCTCGCGAATCTCCCCCGACGCAGGCTCGACAGGTGCACCGTCGATGAAAAGTCCGTACTCCCGCTCGGTCACGACGGCCATCGATCGCACGATACCGATTGACGCTCGTCTAATTGATGGGGCCCCATCGGGCCCCCTCCTGGGGCCGACTCTATCCCCGCGGTGCGCGCGTGTGGGCGACGTCTTCGCTCCGATTCTCCGCGGCCTCGAGCACCCCGCTCCGGCCCGCCAGTTCGATGCCGCGCCTCGATGCGGGAGGCACCGCTCCCCGTGACTCGACCGCCCGCGGGCCCCAGCTCCCTGCCGACCCGCGGGTCAGCGGCCGGCCGCTTCGGTCCGCTCGAAGACCGCCGCCTGGCCCTGGCCGACCCCCACGCAGAGCGTTGCGAGCCCGTAGCGACCACCTCTCCGGCCGAGCTCGTGAAGGAGCGTGACGACCAGGCGAGCGCCGCTCATCCCGAGCGGATGGCCGACTGCGATCGCACCACCGTTCACATTCACGCGCTCGGGGTCGAGCCCGAGCTCACGGATCACGTGGAGGCTCTGCGACGCGAACGCCTCGTTCAGCTCGACGAGGTCGAGGTCCGCGACCTCGATCCCGGCCCGCGCGAGAGCCTTCCGCACCGCGGGAATCGGGCCGATCCCCATGACGCGCGGGTCGACGCCCGCGACGCCGCTCGCGACGAAGCGGCCGAGTGGCTCGAGACCGAGCTCGCGAGCCTTCTCCTGGCTGGCGACGACAAGCGCCGCCGCACCGTCGTTCAACCCGCTCGAGTTCCCTGCCGTCACGGTCCCGCCCTCCCGGAAGGCAGGCCTGAGCGAGGAGAGCTTCTCGAGCGTCGTGTCCGCCCGTGGATGCTCGTCGGCGTCGACCCCATCGACGGACACGAGTTCGTCCCGAAAACGGCCTGCCTCGACAGCGGCGGCATGGCGCCGCTGGCTCTCGAGCGCGAATGCATCCTGATCCTCCCGGGAGACCGACCAGCGCTCCGCGACGTTCTCCCCGGTCTCCCCCATCGACTCGAGAGGAAACCTCTCCTCGAGTCGTGGGTTCGGGAAGCGCCAGCCGAGCGTCGTATCCCATACGGTCCGGTCTCCTCGCTCGTAGGCGCGGTCCGGCTTCGCCATGACGAGCGGAGCCCTGGTCATCGACTCCACGCCCCCCGCGACGAACAGCTCGCCTTCTCCGGCACGAATGGCGTGGCACGCGGAGACGACGGCCGAGAGACCCGAGGCGCAGAGCCGGTTTACGGTCACCCCCGCGACCGTCTCTGGAAGCCCGGCGAGGAGCGCGGCCATCCGTGCGACGTTTCGGTTGTCTTCGCCGGCCTGGTTCGC